>NZ_JAPSKQ010000298.1 GCF_031181555.1 Streptomyces sp.
CGGGGTCCTCGACGCGGAACCCGCCGCCACCCGCCGGCCCGCGGGCCGGCGACGTCCGAACTCCGAAAGGAGGTGCGGGTCCCGCCGCCGTCCTCGCCGAGGCGGTGCGCCCGAACAGGATGACCGCACACCCACGCCCCGCGCTCGACACCGCGCGTCCGCACCGCCGGTCGCCGGCGGGGGTTCTCGACCGCTTCCGCCGGCCCGCCCCGACGCGGATCGCCGACCGGGGCGGACGCCTCGCCGCCCTCGGCGACGACCACGACCACGACTACGGCTCCGGCCCCGCCCACGCCCGCCGGACGATCGCCCGCGGGCGGCCCGGACCGCGCATGCGGGCGCTCACCGGTCCCGGCCCGAACCCACCGTCCGGGGCCGCCCACGAGACGCTGCGCGGGGGCGCCGCCGTGTCCACGCCCCTCGCGCGGCGCGCGGCGGCCACCCCCGGGAGGGCGTCATGACCGGACCCGCGCCCCTCGCCGTGGTGGGCGACGTGCTGCTCGACGAGGACATCGAGGGGGTCGCCACCCGGCTGGCCCCGGACGCCCCCGCACCGGTCGTCGACGTCACCGGTGACCACCGGCACCCGGGCGGTGCCGGGCTGGCCGCCGCGCTCGCGGCCCGCGGCGGCCGGGACGTGGTCCTGGTGACCGCGCTCGGCGACGACCCGGCCAGCGAGGCCGTGCGCCGGGAACTGAGCGGCCGGGTCCGGCTGCTGGAGCTCCCGCTGCACGGCACGCTGCCGGTGAAGACCCGGGTACTGGCGGGCGGGCGGCCGGTGGTGCGCATCGACCGGGGCGGCGGTACGCCCGGTGAACCGGACGAGGCGGTGCGGGAGGCGCTGGCGGGCGCGCGGGCCGTCCTCGTCGCGGACTACGGACGGCACACCGCCGGGGCCGTGCGCGCGCACCTTCGGGCCGTGGCCCGGTGCTCGCCCCTGGTGTGGGACCCGCACCCCAGGGGCGAGACGCCCGTGCCGGGAGCGCGCCTCGTCACACCGAACGCGGCGGAGGCCCTGGCCCTGTGTCCCGGGGCCGGAGGGTCGTCGCTGGGCGCGTACGCCGAGCGGGGGGCCGAGCTGGCGGTGCGCTGGCGGGCGGCGGGCGTCGCCGTCACGCTCGGCGACCGCGGGGTGCTGCTCACCCGGCCCGGCGGGGGGACGCCGATGCTCGTCCCGGCCCCGTTCCGGGCGGACGGGGATCCGTGCGGCGCGGGCGACTGCTTCGCCGCGACGGCGGCCGCGGCGCTCGCCGACGGGCTGCTTCCCGAGGAGGCGCTGCAACGGGCGGTCGCCGAGGCCGCCGCCTTCGTCTCGGCGGGCGGGGCGGGGAACCCGGAGCTGTGGCAACCGCGGGCCGCCCCCGGTACCGCGCGGGATCCCGCGGCCGACGCGTTCGAGCTGGCGGAGGGCGTCCGGGCCCGCGGCGGCACCGTGGTCGCCACCGGTGGCTGCTTCGACCTGGTGCACGCCGGCCACGTCGGTCTGCTGGAGAGCGCCCGGCGGATCGGCGACTGCCTGATCGTGTGCCTCAACTCCGACGTCTCCGTCGCCCGCCGCAAGGGGCCGGGCCGCCCGCTCAACCCGGCGGCGGACCGGGCCAGGGTGCTGGGCGCACTGGGCAGCGTGGACGCGGTCGTGGTCTTCGAGGAGGACACGCCCGAGGCGGTGCTGGCCCGGCTGCGTCCCGACGTGTGGGTCAAGGGCGGGGACTACTCCGTCCAGGACCTGCCGGAGGCGTCGCTGCTGCGCACCTGGGGCGGCCAGGCGCTCGTCCTGCCCTACCTCGACGGCCGCTCGACAACCCTCCTGACCCGCAGGGCGGCGAAGGCCGCGGCGGCGACCCTGAAGGCCTCCGGCTCGTGACCCGGGGGCTCCCGGCGGGGAGCGGGAGCCCGGGGCGGGAGGAGTGACCGAGGCACACGACGGGCCCCTGCGGGACCTCGGCGACGCCGACCGGGATCCGCCGCGGGCCGGGACGACGACCACCCCGCTCCGAGGGCCGCACGCGGGCGGCCTCGGGAGGAACGGCTGCCGCGCGCCACGGCCCGGAAGACCGCCACGGCGGCCCCGGACCGGCCCGGACGGCGGAGGCCGACCGGCCGGCCGTGGGGCCGGGCGCGGCCCGCCCGGCTCAGGCGGCCGTCTCCAGCGCGGCCCGGCCGGCCACGTCGTCCTCCCCCGTCCGCAGCACCACCGGCGTGGTGGTCTGCCGGGCCCGCAGCAGGTGGCCCGCTCCGATCGCCCCGGCGATGATCAGTCCACCGCTGACCAGGGCGCCGCGCGGTCCGGCCAGCTCCATGAGGAGGCCGAGGGCGGGCGGGCCGCCCAGGCTCCACACGGTGCCGATGCTGCTCCAGACGCCGAGCACGCGTCCGCGCAGATGGGCGGGCGGGTCGGTCTGCAGGACGGCCGTTCCGGCGGTGTCGGAGACGGACTCGACGACGGCCATGGGCAGGACGAGCACGAGCAGCACGGCCAGTGACGGGGACAGCCCCGCCACCACCTGCAGCAGCGCGCCCGCCGCCGCCAGTGCGCCGACGAGGCGCACGGACGGCCTGCGCAGCCGCGCGCCGAGCACCGCGCCGATGATTCCGCCGACGGCGAGGACGGTGGACACGGTGCCGAACGCCCCGGCGCCGCCCGCGAGCGGCCCGGTGACCAGGACGGCGAGCGTGAGCCCGTAGTTGCGGCCGAAGACCGCGCTGACCCCGGTGACCCCGGCGAGCGCGAGCAGGCGCGGCCGGCGCGCGAAGAAGGTCAGCCCCTCCCGCACGCTCATGTCCCCCTGCGGGCGCCTGCCCCCGTGCGCCACGCGCCGGACCGCTCCCGGCGCCGGGCGCAGGAACGGGATGACCGCGGTCACGAAGAGGAAGGAGAACCCGTTGGCGAAGTACGCGGCGGAGGTGCCGAGGAACCCGACCGTCACCCCGGCGAGCGCGGCGCCCGCGAGCCGGCCCGCGTTGAACACCAGCGCGCCCACTCCGATGGCGGAGGGCACGTCCTCGGCCGGGACGAGGTCGTTGCCCAGCAGGGCGCAGGCCGGGTTGTCGACGGTGGCGACGATGCCGGTGACGGCGGCCAGCACCATCAGGGACGTCAGGTCGAGCCGGTCCAGCGCCACCAGGACGGCGGTGGTGAACGCGATGGCGCCGAGCAGCGCCTGGCTGACGGCGGCCGTCAGCTTCCGCGGCCACCGGTCGACCGCCGCGCCGCCGAGGACGCTCATGAGCAGGGCCGGCGCGGCCTGGACGGACATGGACAGACCCGTCGCGGCGGCGGACCCGGTGATCTGGAGGACCAGCAGGTTCTGGACCGTGAGCTGCATCCACGTACCGGCGTTGGACACGAAGTTCGCGACGGACCACCAGCGCATGCTGCGGTGCCGCAGGGACCGCCAGGGCGAGCGCGGCGCGGCCTCGGCCACCGGAGCGGCGGGCACCGGCGCAGGCGTGGGCTGGGCAGGGGTGGGCTGGGCAGGGATGGGCGAGGAAGACACAGTGCGCTACTCGGAGACGAGTCGAAGGACTCTGCAGGAGGGGGCGGGAAGCGGAACGCCGGCTGCGCTGCGCGGCGGCTCCCGTCACCGGGACAAGGCGCGGACCATCGTGGCAGAAGGGACCGCCGAGTCGGTTCCGAGCGCCCGGGCGTCATGGTGACGCGCGCACCAAATGGGCCGTGG
>NZ_JAPSKQ010000299.1 GCF_031181555.1 Streptomyces sp.
CGCCATGGGGTGCAGCAGCGCCAGGGCGGTGTACATCTGGCCGACCATCAGGACGCCGAGTCCGGTGAGCAGGGCGGTGGTCGGGGCGGCCGGGGCCCAGCCCGGCGGCTGACCGGGTGTCCTGCTGCCCGCTGTGCGCTCGGGCGTGGTGGTGGGGTGGGACATGAGAACTCCGAAAGGACGTCTGGTGGCGGCCCCGTGTGCGCGGTGTGATCGGCCGGCGGCACGTGCCGGGGACGAGGACGCCCCCGACCGGAGGGAGGCCGGCCGGGGGCGGTGGGGGATGCTCAGGCGGCCGGGGTGTTCAGCACGTACTCGCGCGAGGCGTGGACCTCGCGGCGCAGGGCGGGCAGGTCGACGTCGAGGACGTGGCCGTTCCACTTGCGGGGCTCGCCGCCCACGAGGACGGCGCTGATGTTGCGGGCGTCGGAGCCCAGCACGACGGTGCCGATCGGGTCGTTGAGCGGCATGTTGTTGAGGTCCTCGGCCCGGATGACCAGCAGGTCGGCCTTCTTGCCCGGGGTGAGCGAGCCGGTGACGGCGTCCAGGCCGTTGGTGCGGGCGCCCTGGAGGGTGGCGAAGTCGAGGACGTCGTGGGTGGTGATGCGGCGGGGCTCCTGGTCGGTGCCGTGGACGGCGTTGACGGCCCGCATCCGCTGGATGGCGTGCAGGGACCGCATCTGCGTGAACATGTCGCTGACCAGCGCCACCTCGACGTCGATGCTCAGGCCGGGGCGGATGCCGACGGACAGGGCCTCGTCGACGGCGGGGATCGCGGTCTCCAGGCCGATCTGGGCGTCGGAGGTGGGGGCGAGCGCCACGGTGGTGCCGGTCTCCCCCATCGCCTTCCACGCCTCGGAGGTGAGTCCGGTGGCGTGGATGAGGGTGACGTCGGGGCTGAGGAGGCCGTCCTCGGCCCAGCGCAGGATCGCCTCGGAGGAGGCCGTGCCGAGGACCGCGTCCACGCTCACTCCGATGCCCAGGTCCTGTGCAACGCGGGCGAGTTCGGGACCGTAGGCGAGCGCCGGTCCGGCGATCTCGTCGGTGGCGAGCGTCGCCAGGCGCAGGGTCAGCAGCTGGTCGTCGCTGCTGAAGTACCGCTCCTTGAGGCGGGTCAGGTCACCGGGCCACTGCTTGTCCCAGTCGCCGAAGTGCGGGCCCATGGAGGCGTGCACGCCGCGGATGCCGGTGTCGCGCAGGGCCTCGACGGCGGCGTCGGAGTGCTCGGGGGTGCGGGAGTTGTGGGAGAAGTCGAGCAGGGTCGTGATGCCGCTGTCGAGCGCGGTGAGGGCGGCCAGCCTGGTGCCGGTGTACATGTCCTCGGGCCGGTAGACGGTGGCGTAGCCGGCCAGGGTGGACGTGACGTAGGCGCCGAGGTCGTCGACGTCCGGCATGATCCGGCGCAGCTGGGTCTCCCAGGCGTGCCGGTGGGTGTCGACGAAGCCCGGGCTGAGGACGGTGCCGGTGGCGTCGACGACCACGGCGTCGCCGGCGTCGAGGCGGGGGCCGACGGCGGTGATGGTGCCGCCCTCGACGAGCAGGTCGGCGTTGTGCAGGACACCGAGGCCGGGGTCCATGGTGACGACGGTCGCGCCGGTGAACAGGATGCGCCGCTCGGCCGCGGGGCGGCGCCGGATCCGGTCGAGGACGGCCGCGCCGGTGGTGTCGTTGACGTTCATGAGGGATCTGCTTTCCGTACGTCGGGGAGGAGGTGGCGGGCTGCCGGCGGCACCGGCGCTGCTCGGTTTCCGGTCTTGGCCGGTCCGGTCACGGCGACCAGGGCGCCGTTTCCCCGTGTGCCGCGCACCCGGGGTCGGGGCGGGTACGGGCGGGGTTCTGGAACCGGTCGTCCGTGGGCTGCACGGGGCCGGACCGCCGTGTCCGCCGCACAGCGGCCGGCGGTCGGCGGTCAGCTCTGCTTCATGACGTAGCCCGCGTGGTGCAGTTCGTCGCCCCTGAACTCCCCGTAGGCCCAGAAGCCGAGGTCGTCCAGGTAGTCGATGCGGTCGCCGTCGATCCAGAACCGGCCCCGGTAGGCGTGGCGGCGACCGCCCCGTGTCTCGTCGTAGCGGCCGTCGGCGGTGAGTTCCTGGTGCAGGAAGTCCTCCCGGTCGATCCAGACGCCGAGCCGCGGGTTGCCGGTCAGGTCCGGTGCGGCGGGGATGCCCGTCTCGGGGGCGGTGATCCGGCCGGGGACGTCGGTGCCCGCCCACAGGACGGGCCGGCCGGCTGCGACCAGGGCACGGACCTGCTCCGGACGAGAGGTGAGGGTGGCCACCGCGCCCGGCACGTCGGCGGCGAGTTCGTCGGGCACCACCAGGAAGTCGGTGGTGTTGCCCGGGGTGAGCGTCGCGACGTGGTCCGAGCGTCGGCCGCGTCCGCCGGCCAGGGCGACGGTGTCCACGACGGCGGGGACGACGGTCGTGCCCGTGCAGTCGACGACGATGGCGTTGTCGTCCTGTGCCGCGGTGACGATGGCGGGGCCGACACCCACGATCAGGGGACCGACGAACAGGATGTCGGCACCGGTCATGGTCCCGATCAGCGGGTCCATCGTCATGATCCGGGCGTTGGTGAACAGGACGGGCCGGCCACCGTCGTTCGAGACGATCGCGTCGAGGGCCTCCGGGTTCCAGCTCACGGTGCCGGTGTCGGTGGTGGTCATGGTGTTCCTCAAGGGGAGTTCGGGAGTTCGGGAGCCCGGCTCGTCGGCCGGCCCGGCGAGCCGGGCGAGCACCGGTGCGAGCGGGGCAGCTGCTCGGCGGTCGCGGCAACTGCATGACCACCAGACTCGTCGCACCGCGGAACCGGAACCAGGCCGCTGCGTTCCCGGGTGCGCGGCACCCATGGTCGGCCCCGCTGCCCGCGACGGCCCCCGCGGAACGGCCCTGACGGGCTGCCGGTGCGGGAACGACGAGTCGGAACCGGCGCTCGGCGGTGGTGGGGTCCCGGCGATCCACGGTCGCGGCCCTGGCACGTTCCGGGTTCACCGCGTCCGGGAGGCTCGTCCGTCCGGCTCCCTCGTGTCGCCACGCCGTTCCGCTCGCGATCGTGGGTGCACGGCCCCCGGGAAGCCCTCACCTGGGGAGGGAACGGCCTGGCTTCTTCCCGTCGCGGGTTCAAGAGTGGAGCCATGACCAGCAACGACATGCCCCGCGACCCACACCCGTACGTCGGCGTGTGGGTGACCGCGGACGGCTTCATCCGCCAGGAACTCCTGCCGAACGGCCGCTACGACGAGGCCCGCGGAAAACGTCAGAGCGCCTACACCGGCCGGTACACCGTCACCGGCGCCCACATCGACTACGTCGACGACACCGGCTTCACCGCCACCGGCGACATCCGCGGCGGTGTTCTCTTCCACGAGCACCTGGTGCTCTACCGCGAGGGCGACCCGCGCGTCCGCCAGGGAGACACGGTGTCGCGCGGCTGACAGGTCACACGGACTTTCCGTCGCGGCCGTTCGCCCCGGGCACCGGCGCCTGGAGCGGGCGGCCGGCGTCGCGGTGAGCGAATCCTTCCCGCAGGACGAGCCATCACGAGGATGCCCATGGGCAGGGGCGGGAGAACACGGGGCGGAGCCGCGGCGTCGGCCGGAGCCGTCCGCCGTCGGGCCGCCTCGGCCGGGCCGTTCCCGAGCTCCCCGGTCCGCGCGCCGCCGGTCCGCGCG
>NZ_JAPSKQ010000130.1 GCF_031181555.1 Streptomyces sp.
TGATCAGGCACGACCCCATGGGCGGTCTCGTGGCGCACGCCGTGATGGACGTCCAGAACGGCGTGGCGGCCCAGCCGCGCCGCAGCCCCGCTCCGGCCGGCCGCCAGGCCGACGGCGGCCGGGGCGCGCCGGAACCCGCCCGAGGCGTTCCGGCGCAACCGCGCCGCGGATCCATGGCGCGTGCCGTGGCCCACTGAGCAGTACGTCCCCCGGCGGTCCCCGAGGGGGGCGGGCCCAAGGGCCAACGGCGCGGCACGGCACGGATCCACGGCACCGCAGACCCGGTCACGGGAGCCGCTGTCCGAGCGGGGCGGAGGGAGTGCGCGCACTCCCTCCGCCCCGCTCGGCGTGCCCGGAACCGGCGCCTGTGCCGCCGCCGTCCTGTGAACGGGCGTGTACCCGTCGTATATCCACCGTTTCCCAGCGGTAGGAAGCACCTTGGTGGCAGTCTGCTCGGCAGCAGATATGCAAAGTGGCAAGTACGAGGTACGCAGCCGGAGGTGCACGTCCCGTGGCGTCGAATGTCAATCCCACTGTCCGGCGGCGCCGGCTGGGCCAGGAGCTGCGCAGGCTCCGCGAGCTCAAGGGCATGACGGCCGAGGAAGTGGCGGAACGACTGCTGGTGTCGCAGTCGAAGATCAGCCGGCTGGAGAACGGCCGGCGCAGCATCAGCCAGCGCGACGTCCGCGACCTGTGCGGGGTCTACGAGGTGGAGGACCAGCGCATCGTCGATTCGCTGATGCAGATGGCCAAGGACTCGCGCCAGCAGGGCTGGTGGCACGCCTTCGGTGACATCCCGTACAGCGTCTACATCGGCCTGGAGACGGACGCGGAATCGCTCCGGGTCTACGAACCCCAGATCATCACCGGCCTGTTGCAGACCCGCGCCTACGCCGAGGCCATCATCCGGGGCGGTTCGCCGGAGTCCTCGGAGCAGGACAACGACAAGCGGGTCGAGGTCCGCCTGCGCAGGCAGAGCCGCATCACCGCGGAGAAGGATCCGCTGCGGCTGTGGGTGGTCCTGGACGAGGCGTCGCTGCACCGGGTCGTCGGGAGCCGGCAGGTGATGCGGGAGCAGCTCGAGCACGTGATGGAACTGTCCCGGCTGCCGCACATCACCGTGCAGGTGCTGCCCTTCGAGGTGGGCGCGCACGCCGGCATCAACGGCCAGTACTCGATCCTGGAGTTCGCCGACGCGGCCGACTCGAGCGTCGTGTACATCGAGGGCGTGACCAGCGACCTGTACCTGGAGAAGCCGCACGACGTGCAGAAGTACACCGTGATGTACGAGCACCTGCGGGCCCAGTCCCTGAACGTGGACCAGTCCCGCCGGCTCGTCGAACGCATCGCGAAGGAGTACGCACGCTGATCCGCCGCCAGGCGGCGCGAACAGTACACCCCTGACATGATTGACGGGAAGCCTTGTCCGGAATATGCCATCCGGATGAGTGAACGACCGCTCCGAAAGAGGATGTTGGCGAGTAGCGTCGATCACGCCAACCACCAGTGAGGGTTGGCGCAATCCGTTCTGCGGGTCCACGCCGGAATGCGCAGCCCGGGACAGCAACTCAGCAACTGGCTACGGAGCGAACATGGCAATTCGTCTGGGTGCCACGGAAACGTGGACGACATCCTCCTACACCAACAACAACGGCGCGTGCGTGATGGTCAGGTCGGCCACCGAGGAAGCGCTGGAACTCGGGGACACCAAGGTTCCCGAGGGCCCGAAGCTGGCCTTCCCCGCGGACGCGTGGACCGCCTTCGTGGCCTCGGTGAAGGACTGAGCGGACCGGCGGCCGCCGCACGGGCCACCGTCCCCGTGCCGTAGGCACAGGAGCCTCCGACGCAGGAGCCGACGGTGCAAGCACCCTCGGTGCGGGCACCACCGGCACAGCACCGCCGACAGAGCCCTCTCGACCAGTTCGCCGTCCTAGCCGAGAGGGCTCCGGTGCGCGGTCCCGGCCTCCTCTTCCTCAGTTCACCGGGAAGGCCACGTCACACACCGGGTCCTCGGCCCCCGCGGCGTCCCAGTCCGCGAAGTACAGTTCCCGGCAAGGACCGGCCTGCGTCAGCCCCCGGGCCGTCATCCACTCCTCCACCGCCTCGAAGGCGGCCAGGATCTGCGGATGCGCCACCTGCGCCTTGGTGATCCGGGTGCGGGCCAGCCGCCGGGCCGGCTCCACCCGTACCGCCGTCCCCCGGGCCCGGCCCCGCCGCGCGGCCCACTCCCGCGCCGCCGCCTCGTCGGCGACCGGGACGCACGCCTCCGCGGGACCGTCGCTCTCCATCGACACCTCGGCGTGGTACGCCACGAACGGCACCCCGGCCACGCCCCCGCACTCCCGGGCCGCCTCCTCCAGCCGCCCCAGCGAGGCCCCGATCCACGCCGGCAACTCGTCCGCCAGCGTGTGCCGCGTCTCGGTGACCAGCACCTGCTCGGGCACGTCCACCGTCTCGACCACGAACTTCCCGTACATCTCGGAGCTCCTCCCCGACAACCGTCCACGGAGGTACTCGGCGAGTGTCCGCTGCCCGGCGATCCGCGCCTCGACGTCCGCCCAGTAGGCGGCGAGCCGGTCGGCCGCCGCCGCACCGTCGTCCGCGTCGACCACCTCGGCGATGACCGCCAGCGGCATGTCCAGTTGCCGCAACAGCGCCACCGTCCGGGCCCGTTCGACCTGGCCGGCCCGGTAGAACCGGTAACCGGTGACCTCGTCGACCCGGGCCGGGGCGAGCAGCCCCAGCCGGTCGTACAACCGCAGGGCCTTGGCCGACAGCCGCGCCCGCGACGCGAACGCCCCGATGCTCAGCAGTTCCTCGTCCACCCCGTCATCCTCCGCCGCCGGACGGTCCTTCCGCCCGGCGGCACCGAGACTCGACCCTGCCCCGGGGACAAGGTCAACCAACGGGACTCCGACGGCCGGGTCCTAGCCGAGCGCCTTCTCCACCGCCGCCACGACCTCCGCGGCCTCCGGCTCGGTCTGCGGAGAGAAGCGGGCGACGACCTCGCCGTCCCGCCCGATCAGGAACTTCTCGAAGTTCCAGCGGATGTCCCCGCTGTGCCCCTCGGCGTCGGCGAAGCCGACCAGGCGCTCGTACAGGGGGTGCCGCCCCTCCCCGTTCACCTCGACCTTCTCGGTCATCGGGAAGGTCACGCCGTACGTCGCCGAACAGAACGCGGCGATCTCCTCCGCGCTGCCCGGCTCCTGCCCGAGGAACTGGTTGCAGGGCACGCCGAGCACGGTGAAGCCGCGCTCCGCGTACCGCTCGTGCAGCCGCTCCAGCCCGGCGTACTGCGGGGTCAGCCCGCACTGGGAGGCCACGTTCACGACGAGCACGGCCCGGCCCGCGTACTGCGCGAGCCCGGCGGAGCCGCCGTTCAGGGCGCCGATCTCGACGTCGAGGGGAGAGGCACCGCCGGTGCCGTCGCTGTGGTTGCTGCCGTTGTTCTCTGCGGTCGTCATGCGCGGATGCTAACCCCGTGACGTGACCTTCCCGTGACCGGCCTCGACGAGCACGCCCCGACCGCCGTCCACCCGCACACCACAGCCCCACGACCAGCCCCCTCCCGGACGTTTCGCCTCCCGGCGGAACGTCAAGGACCGCCTCGTACGCCTCCCCTCCTCCGGCGTGCTCGCCCTCCAGGGCGCGAGCGCGGCACCGCCCGCAGGGCAGCCGCCTGCCGGTGCCGCGTGCGACGATCCGCCGCATGACCCACGACCCGGCCGAACGCGGCCTGGACCTCTTCCGGCACGGCGACTTCCCCTTCTACACCCTGACCTTCGCCCGGAACCTGACCCCGGCCGAGCTGCTGACCCGCATGGGCGGCATGCACGGAGTGGACGAGCGGATCCTCCGCACCGTCTCCGCCGGAACAGAAGCAGTGGCGCTGCACCACAACGACAAGCCGGTGGACGTCTTCGCCTACGCCGCCGACGGCGAGGTGATCACGACCATCAACACCCTGGTGCCGGTCGCCCCGGAAGGCAGCGACCCGCAACGCCTGGCGCGGTACCTGGGCCCCGCCGGCCTCGTCCCCGGCGAGAACGCGGACACGTACGGCGCGCTGACCCTGGCCGAGAACGCCTTCGGCATCCGCTTCACCGGAGCCCATCTGGACGAAGAACCCCTGCTCAGCGGCCTGCTCCACGCCCTGACCGACTGACGGGCACGACCGCGGGCCGTGCCCGTCCGCCGAACGGCCCCCCGTCGGCCCGACGCCTCGGCGGGCCCTACTCCTGCGCCCTTTCGCCCTCCCGTCCGGAATCCGGTCCGTGGTCCCCCCTGGTACCCGCCGCGACACCCACGGCGGTACCGGCTCCCAGTCCCAGGGCCATTCCCAGGGCCAGACCGAGCCCGAGGTTGCCGAAGACGGTCAGCCCGAGCACCAGCCCGAGCGCCGTACCGAGCGACAACCCGACCGAAATACCCGCCGCCAACACCCTGTTGGCGGTCGATCCGCCGTTCTCATCCTCGCTCCGCATGCGCACATCATCCTTCAGGCCAGGGCGCCGCCACGAGCCCCCCGGGCCGACCGCCCGGCCCGGCCGCCGCCGTCCGGATCCGTCGGGAACATTCGTCCAAGACGGTCACTGCCGAACTCGGCGATAGTCGGGGTACGCGCCGCGGCCGCACCGCTCGCCGGCGCCCGCCAAGAGTCCTCAGCCGTGAGACGCCCGGGAGGTCGCATCCAGTGGATCGTGAGGAAGCAGTCGGCTGGGAGGTGACCGTACCCGTCGGCGGCGCACGGATCGACGGCGTCCGGGTGGCGGCGTTCCGCGATCGTGCGGGCACCGGGCTGGACATGCGGGTACTGCCCCAGCCGGTCGTGACCGTCGTGGTCGGATTCGCGGACGACATGCTGACGGTCGACGGCACCACCGACCGGCAGACGCTCGGAAGCCTTGTCGCCGCCCTGCTTCCGAGCCCCACGCGCATTCGCGGCGCGCGGGTCGAGTGCATCGAGGTGCACCTGTCACCGATGATCGCGTCCTCCCTGCTCGGCGTCTCCCTGTCCGAACTGAACGGAGGGATAACCGATCTGGAGAACGTATGGGGACGGCAAGCGGCCCGATTGAGGGAGCAGCTGGCCGCCGCCACGACGTGGCCGCAACGCTTCGCGCTGCTGGACGAGTTCCTGGCCGGCCGGCACGCGAGGCCGTCCATCGACCCGGAGGTGGCCGCCAGCTGGGAGCGCATCGTCGTCCATCGCGGCCGGACACGGGTCGGCGACCTCGCCGCGTCCTGCGGGTGGAGCCGTAAACGACTGTGGTCCAGGTTCAGCACCCAGCTCGGCCTCACCCCCAAGCGGGCCGCGATGCTGGTCCGGTTCGATCACGCCGTCAGAGGCCTCCGCGCGGGCAGGGACCCCGCCGAAGTCGCCATGGCCTGCGGTTACGCCGACCAGTCCCACCTGCACCGCGAGGTCCTGGCGTTCGCCGGGTGCACACCGGGCGCGCTGACCGGCACGACCGAGAGGAGACAACCATGACGAACGACACCATGACGAACGACGCCGTGACGAACGGCACCCGGGGCGGCCGTGAACTGGTCGAACAGCTCGTGTTCGGCAGCATGGCCGCGCAGACCGTTCGCGCGGCCGTCCGGCTGAGGGTGGTGGAGCTGATCGGCGACAAGGAGCGGACGGCAGCCGAGGTGGCCGCCGACGCCGGAGCCGAACCCCGGCCCATGGCCAGGCTGCTGCGCGCCCTGGCGAGCCTCGGCCTGCTGCGCGAGCACACCGCGGACTCCTTCTCGGTGACCCCCGCGGGCGCACTCCTGGACCCCGGGCGGCCCGACGCGCTCACCTCGCTGGTACGGATGTTCACCGAGCCGGTGATGCTGCGTGCCTGGGAGCACCTGGACGACAGCGTCCGAACCGGCGACGTCGCGTTCGACACGGTCTTCGGGAAGGACTTCTTCAGCCACCTCAAGGAACTCCCGGACCTGTCCGCGGAGTTCAACGCGGCCATGAGCCAGGCCGTCAGGGAGACGGCCGCCGCGCTGCCGCACGCTTTCGACTTCGGCCGGTTCAGCACGGTCACCGACGTCGGCGGCGGCGACGGCACCTTGCTGAGCGGAGTGCTCCGCGCGCACCCGGCCCTCAAGGGCGTCCTCTACGACACCGAGGAAGGCCTGAGGCAGGCGCCGGCGACGCTGGAGCGGCAGGGGCTCTCGGCGCGGTGCTCCCTGGTGGCCGGGGACTTCTTCCGCCGGGTCCCCGAAGGCGCCGACCTCTACCTGATGAAGAGCATCCTGCACGACTGGACGGACGAACAGGCGGTCACCATCCTGACCCACTGCCGCGAGGTGCTGCCGTCCGCCGGACGCGTACTGATCGTGGAGCCCGTTCTGCCCGAGGTCGTCGACACCAAAACCGCCGGGCTCACCTACCTCACCGACCTCAACATGCTGGTGAACGTGGGCGGCAGGGAACGGACCCGGGCCGATTTCGAGGACGTGTGCCGCAGGGCGGGCCTGTCCCTCACCTCGGTGACCCCGCTGACGCGGGCCGCTCCGTACTGCCTCATCGAGGCGGCAGCCGCATGACGGCGAACCGCCCACCGCACCCTGTCCGAGCCGGAGGAGGAGAGCGACGTGCCGCTTCGGGCGCGGAACGCCGGAGGACCGCGGGAGGGCGGGCCGACCGCCTCACGGACCGTGGTCCGGGTGCCGCACGGCGGCCTGGTGCGGGTGGCCGGTGACCGGCGCCCGGTGACACGCGGGCATCACCCGGCGGACGGACCCCGATGATCTGGATACTGCTGCGCGTGCTGGGACACCAGTACGCCCGGCCGACCGACCGCTCCCGTGCGGCTGAGGCCGGAGGCACTCCCGCACGCGCAAGTGACGCGAGCCGCAGGTGCCGGGCCTCCGGAACGGAGACGATCCCGCTCCGGAGCGGCTTGCCCCCGGCCGGCTTCGTCCAGGAGAGCGGTGCCGGGATCCGCGAGACCGCACCGGCCCCCTCCCGGGGCGTTCGACGAGCGGGGGCCGTCGGGGACAGGACACTTCCGGGGGCACCGGCGCCCGTGGTGCGAGGAGTAGCGTGGGAGGGGCGGGGCGTCTCCCGTGGTCGCACCGATTCCCGAAGACGGGTGATCCTCATGGCCGGTTCCGACGCACGCCCGGTCTCCTGGCGCCTGCCCAGTGGCGTTCACGAGGCGGTGCGGCCCGGCTGCGCGCTGCTTCGGCTGGAGACCACGGAGTCGCGGGAGGGCGTGCTGGATGGCGCGTGGTGGCCGCGGTCGCGCGACATCGGGGCCGAGCTGCCCGCGTTGCTGAGCGCCCTCACCGGCCACCTCGGCCCCGTCCGGCGCGTCGGGCTGGACGCCGGGGCCTGGGAGGGGCTCCCGACGCGGATCGTCGTCGACGACCGGGTGGTGCACATCGACTCCTTCCCGGTGGGCGACGACACCGTCCTGATCACCCGCGGCGACCAGGATCTCTTCTCGCTGCTGGTGGTTCCCCCGGACGCGACCCCCGAGGCCGCCCGCGCCGCGATGGCCCAGGCCGTCCGGGCGGACAACCTCAGCCAGGCGGAGCAGATCCTCATCGACACCCGGAGCGCGCAGGCGCCGCCGGACCGGTGAGCGGGCCGCGGCCGGCGCGGTGGCGCCGGGTGACACCGGTGGGGTCAGCCGCGCCACTCCACCAGGAGCAGCGTCGCGTCGTCTGTCGTGTGTCCGCCCCGTGCCCGCTTGAGCGTGTGGGACAGGGAGCGCACCACCGCCCGGATCCCGCGGCCGGTTCTCTCCAACTGGTTCACCCAGTCGATCAGCCGGCTCTCCCCGAACTCCTCTTCGCCCCTCGTGTGTTCCTCGATCAGCCCGTCGGTGAAGCAGAGCAGGCGGTCCCCCGGCTCCAGCCTCATCTCGCTCATCTGCGGCTCCGGACCCCCGAAGCCGACGGGGAGGGTCGTCGGACCGGTCAGCCGGAACGCGACGCGGTGATCGCGGACGAGTATCGGTGACGGGTGCCCGGCGTTGACCCACTGAAGCCGTCCCGTCGTGATGTCCAGCTGCATCATCTGTGCGGTGACGAACTGTTCGGGGCCGAACTGGTCCGCCACGGCGCGGTCCATGAAGCCGTAGATCTCCGGCAGGCCGGTGCCGGCGCGGCGGGCGTGACGGTAGGCGCCGATGGCCACGGTGGCCATCGTGGCGGCGTCCAGGCCGTGTCCCATCGCGTCGATCATGGCCACGTGGAGGACGTCCCCGTTGAGGGCGTAGTCGAAGCTGTCACCCGCCACGTCGTAGGCGGGTTCCAGGATCCCGGCCACGGCGACCCGAGGCATGATCATCGCCAGCGGTGGCAGCAGGGACCACTGCATCTCCGCGGCGACGCTCATCGGTTCGCTGCGTCGGACACCGAAGAACAGGTCGGAGTAGCCGTGCTTGGTCACCAGCAGGTCGGCCACCAGGCCGGCGATCCTGTGCAGCATGCGGCGGTCGTGGCCGTCGACGCTGTCCAACGTCATCGCCATGACCCCGACCTGGTCGCCGCCGTCCAGCAGCGGCAGGTGGATCCGCACCCCGTCGTCCTCGGGCAGTTCGACGGGGTGGGCGTCGAGAAAGCAGCGGCCTGCCGCGGAGTCGTCGATCACCTGCGGTTCCCCGCCCGTGAGACCCGCGCCGGGCAGGGGCACGAGCAGCAGCTGGCCGTAGTCCTGCAGCAGCACCTGCGGACGGCGGCCCCCGAACCGCTCCACCACGTCGGAGACCAAGGGCCCGACGAGGTGGGGCGGCAGTTCGTGCGCGCGATCGAGGATCTCCCCCAGCAGGGATTCCCCGAAGCTCTCGGAGCGGTCCGTGTACTGGTCGCGGCGCCCAGCCGTCATCCCCTCACCTGCCGTGTTCCACGCCGACCGGGGCGGTGGGGCGGGACGGCGAAGGGGCCGCCGGCGCCATCTCTCCGTCGAGGGGGCGTCGGCGCCCGGGTCGGCCGGCCACGTGGGCCCGACCGCGTCGTGCCGCTCACCTGAGTCCGGGCCCTCCTTCCGGCTCCCGCGCGGCCTGTCCGTCGAGGCCGCTCTCGACGAGTGCCGGCAGGCGCGGAGCCGGCAGCGAGATCCCGGAGTCGGCGGCAGCGATCGGCAGCCCGGCAGCCGCTCCGGCCGGTTCGTCCGGCGGGATCACCAGCAGTTTCCACCGTCCCACGGTGTCGCAGTCCGCAGTGACGGCATGGGCCTCGGCGGCGAGGTCGGTCAGGGCCACCTCGATCACATGGCCGGGTGCCATCGCCTTCCGCGGGGCACCGGGCCGGGCGGGGGTCCCCACGGTGACGCGGGTGACGGTGCCGACGCCCGGATCCAGTGAAGCGACCAGCGCGGGCAGCCCCGGTTCCAGTGCGTCGCAGCGCGGCCACCACGCTCCGCCCAGCGGACCGTGGCTGACGTCCGGCGCGAGGCGCAGCCGGGGCAGGGGCATCCGGTAGGTGTGTCCGTCACCCGGGGTCGTACCTTCGGCGGGCTTGGTGATGGCGTTCATCGTGTGATCCCGTCCCGGGCGGTTTTCCGGTTGCCCGTGTCCGTCACTCGCCGGGAACGGCCGCCTTCGCGGCAGTATGCCCGAAATCTCTCGGTGTGTGCCAGGCCACTCCCGGCCGTGCCGGGCGGTACGGCACCGCGATCACCGCACGGAGCACGTCCGTACGGCCGACGAGGGGTGGTGCGACCGCCCCGGCCGGTCCGGCCGCCGGCTCACCGCCCCGCTGCCGGATCACCGGTGTGCCGGGGACGGCCCTTGGACCGGCCGGACCGACGCGCGGGGGGCGACAGGGCCGGGCGGCCCGACGACCTCCCCGGTGTCCTGCCGGCCCCAGGACGAGAAGGCGTCCTGCCCCGCCCGGCCGGCGGGATGCAGCAGGGCGACCCCCAGGGAGGGGTGCAGGCCGGTGAGCAGACGCTGCTGCAGGCGGCGGGCGATGTCGCGGCACTGAGCGTGCGGATGGGACACGGCCTGGGCGAGGACGACGAACCGCACTCGGGAGGCGAGCCGTTGGACGCCCTCCCGGAGCGTTCCGCCGAACGCCCGGCGGCCGGAGTCGTCCGGGTCCACCGGAGAGCCGGAGGTGCAACCGGCCAGGACCGTCGTCTCGGCGACCAACGGCGCGAAGCCGGGACGCCGGGCGCTGACCGCCAGGCGGCGCAGGAAGTCCCCCGGTCGTGGTACGCCTCGCCGGGCGTACCCGCGGCGGACGCCGCGGCCGGGTCCGCGATGTCCTCGCGCACCCCCTCGGCCTGCCGGCGGGTCAGCCGGCGAAGGCGGATCCCGTCCCGGAGGACCGGACGGTCCGACCGGCGAGCGGGGCCTTCGGGCACCCGCGTCGCGGTACTCGTGAGACCGCCGGGCGCGGCGGGCGGCCCGGGGGTTCGTCCCTCGCCGAGGACGACCCGGCGTGGCGGCCGGAGGGCGTGATGCCCTCGGTGCCTCGACCGTCCGCCGTCCGCACCCGGCGGCGACCGCGCCGGGTGCCAGGAGCGCCGTGGGGGAGCCGGGGGCTTCGCACACCGGTGACGGGGCCGGCCTCGTCCTCGGCGCACGGCACGGCAGAGGCACGCGACCTCCTGGTCCCGAACTCTCGGCCGGTCGGTCAGCGGGGTCCAGTGGGCCGGCCGGGGCCGGTCGGCCGGCCATGGGCGGCCTTGTGACGGTCGGCTGCGGTCCCGCGGTGGTCGCAGTGACTCCGCTGCTGTACGGCAACGGCTCCGGAGGCTTTCCCGGGTCGGGGTGAGGGCCGGCCGGGAGGTCGCCCCCGACGGAACCCGGGACTGTCGTCCACGCATGGTCCCCGGACGACTGTCAGCGGGGCCGAGGCTCAGGGACACGGGGCGTGGCCGCCCCGACCCGCGCGGAGGGCGTTCCGCTGCTGCCACCTGGCCTCCTGCGCGACCTCCGGGCACACGTCGCGCAGGGAACCGGGGACGGCCCGCGGCCGGCTGCCGGAACCACCGTCACCGGTGGGAACCGGCCCCCTCGGGCGGCGCCGCACCCGTACCCGGGACGGACTCCTGCGCATCCCTCAGCGGGAAGGTCTCGTCCTCCCCGAAGTCCGGGGCGTGGAAGGGGGTCGTCGTCGGAGGGGGCGCTGCTGCAGCGGCACAGCGGGGCGCCCCTTCCGGAGCGGAGAACAGCGAGTTCGGATCGATGAGGAGGCTCCCATTCGCTACAGGTCCGTGAGGGGACCCGGCGTGCCGTGACCGGGCACCGCGGTCCTACAGCTTGGTCATCTTGGAGTACGGGCTCAGGATCCGCTCTTGCGCCGAGCCGAAATCCACGACCGCCGCGATCCCCTCCTCGACGCCGATGACCCGGCCGAGGCCGTACATGTCGTGTGTGACCTGGTCGCCCACGGCGAACTGCTTGGGGGGCAGCGTGACCGGGGCCTTGAAGGGGCTGGTGGGCAAATGACGCTTCGGTGCAGCAGGCTTTGTCATCGCCCCCAGTATGCGCCTGTGCGCGTCCCGCTCGCTACGGCCGTCCACGTCCGTCGTCCGGCACAGGCCCGGACGGCGGCGGCACCCGCTCCGGTGGTTCTCGCGTGTGCGCGGGGTTTCCCGGCCGCATGCGCGCCGAATCCCTTCCGGCCGGCCACCGGGCCGGGGCGGGGTCCTGGATCCGGATGGATGCCCGCTCCGGCCGCAGAGCCGTGAGCGGGGGAGACGGTCGCCACACGCACCATCGCGTGCGGAGCCCGACGCCATGGGGCGGTGGACGCGGGACCTCGCGGTTCGTGACGGTCAGGAGCGACCGGCCGCGGGGATCACCTGTCTCACGGGCCGCGCGGAGTGCCCGCGTCGTGCCGGAGTGTTCCCCCTCACTCCCCGCCCGTTCCTGCCGGATCGGGCACGGACGGCTCCCTCCCGGCCTTCCCGGGGAGGGAAGGCCGGGAGGGGCCTCGTCGGGGCCGGTCGGCGGTCACTTGGTCGTCTGCGGCCGTCGGGCTGATACCGCGTTCACCGCGGAGCCGCAGACCAGGACTGCCGACAGCGCGATCAAGCTGGTCAGGACGTCTTGGAGTTGAGCGAGGGGGGCGTAGACGACCACGATGACGACGAGGACGGCAGCCCAGTCTCGCGGTCGGGGGATCGAAAGTGGGTTCGCCGAGGTCACACTCATGGCATTACCTCCTGGGTGCCCACCCGCCGCCCGCTGCTCCTGTCGGGAAGCCTGCGCGGCGATCGGTGGGCTTTTGCGTGGGGCCACTGTGATATGGGTGTCCCCTCGATCGCGGCGAAGTAACGCTGCGTAAGAGTGATCTGACTTCCGGTCACGGGGTGCGCGGGCCCCGCCCCGCGGGCTGCGCGGGCGCCGCGTTCGGGAAGGCGGGACCGGTGAAGGGCCAAGCCGTCCCGCCGGCTCGCTCCGCGCCGGTGGGGCCCGAGGCGGGGTGGGCCCGAGGCGGGGTGGGCCCGAGGCGGGGTGGGCGCGAGGCTCGCACGTATTGAAACGGCCGGTCCAAAACGGTTAGGCTGACGTCATGGCTCGACCGCGGATGTTCGACGAGGAACGGGCCCTGGACGCGGCGATGCACACATTCTGGGAGAAGGGCTACGAGGCCACTTCCACCCAGGACCTCTGTGAAGCCACCGGACTGGGGCGCAGCAGCATCTACAACACGTTCAAAAGCAAGCACGACCTGTTCGAGCGTGCGCTGGCCCATTACATCGACACCATGACCACCGCTCAGCTGGCCGTCCTGGAGGACGCCCGGCAGAGTGCCGCCGACCGCATCCGCGCGCTGTTCGGCATGGTCGTCGACGGCGAGGCCGAGCGCCGGGCCGAGGGCCGCGGCCTGGGCTGCCTGACCGTGAACACCACGGTCGAGCTGGCCGCTCGCGACAGCCGGGCGGCGGGAATGCTGGAGCGCGACACGGCCCGCAGGCTCGCGGTGTTGCGCGCGGTGATCGAGGAAGGCCGCCGGGACGGCAGCATCACCTCGCAGCGGGACGCCGGAGCGCTGGCCCGCTTCATCAACGCGGCGATCGGCGGCATGCGCCTCTCGAGTCAGGGCGGCGCCGACCGGGCCACGCTGGAGTCGATCGCGGAAGTCGCCCTCGACGCACTGACCCGCTGATCCACCCTTCGCCCCGGGCGATGCCCGCCTGCGCCCAAGTTTTGTACCGATCGATCCATAACATTTCGCCACCACGCCCCGGCCCCCACGCCGGTCGGCGCCGACCTCCAAGGAGACCGAACCGTGCCCCGTGCCGTATACATCCTGGCACTCGGCATCTTCGCCATGGTGACCAGCGAGTTCGTGGTCGCCGGACTGATGCCTCAGATGGCCGACGGCCTGAACGCCACCATCCCGCAGATCGGATACCTCATCACCGCGTTCGCGGTGGCCATGGCGGTCGGCGGGCCGTTCCTCACCGTGGCGCTCATGAAACTCCCGCCGCGTACGGCGCTGATGGTGCTGTTCGCCGTCTTCCTGGCGGGCAACGTCCTGGCTGCCACCGCGACCGGCTACGCCACGATGATGGCCGCGCGGATCATCACCGGCATCGCCTCCCAGGCCTTCTTCGGCGTGGGCATCTCGATGTGCGCCCAGATCACCCGCCCCGAGATCCGCGGCCGGGCGATCGCGGTCGCCATGAACGGCCTCATGCTCGGCACCCTGCTCGGACTGCCCGTCTCCACCCTGGTCGGCGAGCGGTTCGGCTGGCGCGCGGCGTTCTGGACCATCACCGCCATCACCGTGATCGCCGCGTTGGCCACCCTGTTCGGCGTGCCCCGCATCGAGCCCGCCGAGGGCGGCGGCAGCTTCCGACAGGAAGTCAGGGTCTTCAAGAAGCCCAGGCTGTGGCTGGTGCTGTCCACCAGCACGCTCGTCATCGGCGCCACCTTCTCCGCCTTCAGCTACTTCAACCCGATCCTCACCGGCCTCACGGGCTTCTCCACCGGTACGGTCCCCGTCCTGCTGATCGCCTACGGCGCCGCCACCGTCCTCGGCAACAACATCGTCGGCCGCTTCGCCGACCGCCACACCGTCCCGGTGCTCGCCGTCGGCCTCGTCCTCAACACCGTGTTCCTGGCCGGCTTCGCGCTGCTCGCCGACCTGCCCGCACCGGCCGTCATCTGCATGATGGGCATCGGCCTGGTCGGCGTCACCATGAACCCGGCGATGGTGACCCGCGTCCAGCGCACCGGCAACGCCGGCCCGCTGGTCAACACCGTCCACTCCTCCTTCATCACCCTCGGTATCATCCTCGGCTCCTCCATCGGCGCCGTCGTGATCGACACCTGGGGCCTGCGCGCCCCGCTCTGGCTCGGCGCGATCATGGCCCTGGTCGGCCTGGGCACCGTCCTGCCCGACCTCACCCGCCGTTCCGCCCCCACAACGGGCCGCCCCGCCCCACGCCTTGCCGAACACACGGAACGAGTGTGAGCGTCGGCGTCATTCGGCGAACCGCCGGTACACGGTCGACCAGGACGGTCCGAACGTTTCCGGAGCCTGCCGCCGGGTGCGGCCGGAGGCGGCCACGGACACGATCGCCGCCCCTGCCTCCCGGTCGCCGTGGCGTCGCCGACCACCCCACATGCGCAGGCTTGTCCGCCGGGCACCCGTACCGACCATGGCCGACCCTGTGTCCGGCACGGGCTTCGCCGGTCAGCCGGCGGTCGTGCCGGGGCGGGGGTCGGCCGACCGGATGCGGTCACCGAGGGCGGGAAAGGACACGGGTGGACCGGCCGCCGCACGAACCGCGCCCAGGCCGGCGCTGTCCGCGTCCAGGGCGGCGACCACGGGGCGGGGGAGTACGTAGAACTCCCACTGGGCCGTGTCGAGCGGGTTGTAGGCAGCGTGTTCACGGGCGGTCTGGACGGCGAAGACGTAGACGTCGGCGTTGTACGACTTCGCCTCCGAGTAACCGTCATCGGGCGACCACGTGCGAGCGCGGAGCCCACTGAAGCGGATGTGGGACGGTGCTCGTTGATCCCAGGCTTGCAGGTATGCGCCGGCCTTGACTTCGATGCGCAGTCCGTCGTCGGTCTCGACATCGTGGCTTGCCCATTCCACACGAGGCTTGTGGGAGCCGACCGCCTGGTGGACCAGGAATTCGGCGAACAGGCCGCGTGTGTTGTTCATGCGGAGGTCCGGCATGGCGAACCGCCAGAAGTCGACCACGGTGGCGTCCGGGACGCCGACGATCGACTCGTCGCCGCGGAGCGGGGGCAGGGGACGCGGGGTCAAAGGCAGACGAGCGGACCGCTTCATGGGCCGCAGTCTGCCAGGCCGGCGAGGCGTGGGACCGACCCGCCCTCTCAGCTCGGGAAGCTGCGGAACACGGGGATCAACCAGGGCGCTGGGCTGGGCGAACGGCGGCTCTGCCGTCTCTTCGGACTGGTCCTTCTCCACCGTGACCCCCGCTGTTCCCCACTCGGTCCGGTGCGCTCGTGAAGCGGGTTCCACGTGGCATCCGTGGCACGACCCCGAGCACGACGAAGGGCCAGCCGGGGAGGAAACCCCTCCTGATCTGGCCCTTTTCTCTGCGCCCCGCGGCAGGATTCAAACCTGCGGCACCCGCTTATCCGTACCGGCGCGTCCATGCCGGGCCTCGTGGTCGAGAACGGGGCGGAGGGAAAGATGCCGGCACTCGGGTCCGGCGGGCCTGGCGGCGTGTGGTGCTGGGGCGGCCTGACAACGCGAGGTCAATGGAGTCTCCATGATCGCGTCAAGCGCCACGGCGCGGCCTGGAGCGCCGGTCCGGAAGATCGCGCACGCGCCCCCGTCCTGACCCGGCACGACGATGACCTGCGCGTTCCCGGGACGCTCGGCGGGACTCCCCGTCGTTCCCCGCTCCGTGCCGTTCCCTCGGGCACGCAGGGGGCACAGGTGCCCGCCTGCCGCGCTCTCCGGCGGAAGCTGGCCCCTTGGGGGCGCGACGCCCCTGTTCGACCGTCTCGGAGGCGCTGCCGAAGTTCAGGCTGCCGACGGCGCTTCACTGCCGGTCGGGACCGGCACCGGGGCTCGGAGCGGGCTGTGCGGGGTGGCTGCCACCGGAGCCGTGGCGTTCGGCGAGCAGCCGCTTGCGGTGGCCTCTGCGGCGGAAGGCGGTGACGAGGACGATGGCGGCGCCGACGCCGACTCCGAGCATCGGGAGAAAGACGGCCGGCATCAGCCGGACTCCGAACGTGACGAAGCCTCCGGGGTCCCCGATGGCGTACCGGGACGGCCCCTGGGAGGTGCAGGTGACCTTGTAGTCGCCTGCCCGCGGCACGTCGATGGTGTAGAGCGGGTTCCAGGTCTCGTCGCGGGTGAGGAACACGTCGATTCCCGGATCGGTGAGACCGGGGTCGCCCGGACCGGTGATGCCGCACGCCTGGCGGAACGACGGGCCCCGATCCCTGATCCAGATCGCCTTCTCGTGTTCCGGGTCGAGCCGCAGAGTGACGGTGTCGCCGTTGGCGAACTGGTTGTCCGTGTCCACCGCGTTGATCACGTTCTTGAACCGGTACACACCGATGGCCACGCCCAGCACGATCAGCACGACGGAGATCGCGGCCGCCGTTGCATACCAGTGACGGCCGGGCCGGAGGTCGTTCCCCGGTATCTGCGACGACGGGAAGGGCTGCATCGGCACACCCTAGATCACCCCTGCTGCCCGGCACCCGCCCCGTTTTCCCAGCCCGTCACTCACCCCCGCTCCCATCCCGTCTGCCGTCGCCCCGCACACCATGGGCCGCGTCTGCTCGGCTCTGCCTGGGTCGATGACAGGCGGGACGAGAGCTCCCCGCGCACGCCGCACTCGGCCGGCACTCGCGAACGGCGCCCCTCCATCCCGGATGCGGGAGCGCCCCCACCGGAGGCACTGCTTTGACCACGGCCGTGGTCGTGCGGTGACCGACTCATGGCCGCCGGCCCTGTCCACACGCGGGCGCGCCCGGCGGAGCGGAGCGCAGCCGGGGCTTGAACCGGTGGAGAAAGTGGTGACTCAGTCTGTGGTGTGGGGCGTGAAGTCGTGTGCGCAGGCCGGGGTTCGATGCCTTGTCGGTGTGCGAGCGCACGTCGTGCAGGAAACTCAGCGCGAGGCCGTGCGTCACATGGATCGGCTGCTGCGGAGGCGTCCCGGTCGTCAGCGACCGCGCTCGTTGATGTCGGGTGTGGACGTCAGGCCGGCCGAGGCACGATGTTCACCGCCCGGTAGTCGTACCCGTCTTGCTTGAAGCCAGGGGCTTCCCACTGGAGGTCTACTCGCTGTCCCGGCGACAGCGTGCGGAACCCTTCCATCTGGATGTGGGAGAAGTGGCCCCAACAACCTCCGGGTGTTTCGGGGGAGTCGAGCACGCCCCACCCTTCCTCGTCGCGCCACTCACGGACAGTCGCAGTCACCATGCGGGGAACCTTACGGGTTCCGTCTGCGCTGGCGTATCGGGAACCTCGGCTTGGGAAGCTGCGATCATTTCGAGCTGGCTCGGGCGTTGACCTGGGCGGACGGCTGGGCTGCGGCCTCGTCGGTTTCGGTGGCTTTCACCATAGTTCCCCGCTGTTCCCCTTGATCTAGTGCATTGTGGTGCACTTTGGACGGTGTCACCCACTCGTTCCTGCTGACTAGTACTGCAGCCGGTGGTTTCGCGGTGAGTGAGTAGCGAGTAGGCGATCTCTCGGACGAGACGACCGGTACGCCCTTGACCTCAAGTCCAGTTGAGTTTCTACGGTCGATCTCGTCGAACCGACTCAGACAACGACAGGGGTTTCGGCCATGGAGTACTCGCACAGCGACACCGACCTGATCAAGCAGCCCATCGGGTACTGGAGTTGGGCGGCCTACAAGGCCGTCATCGCCCGCACCCGGGCCGCCCTCGCCGGGATCGGCACCACCCAACCGCAGTGGTGGGCCCTCGCGCAGGTGGCGAACGCCGACACCGCCAAGACCCGCGACGAAGTGTCCCGCCTCCTTCGGAACTACCTCGACACCGGCCCGGAAACCATGGAGTCGGAGATCGACACGATCATCGCCCAGGGCTGGATCACCGAGGATGCCGAGGGACGCCTGGGCATCACGGCTGAGGGCAGGGCGTTCTACGACAAGGCCGCGGCCCTTCAGGATGAGCTCTGGGCGGAACGGCACGCGGGTATCTCCGACGAGGAGTACCTGACCACCCTCAAGGTGTTGCAGCGGTTCATCCACAACACGGGCGGGCGAGCTTGGCACCACTAGCACTACGGCCGGTGGTTTCACGGTGAATGAGCACGGGCCGTTCGGGTGCGGTAGTGGCTGGCTCGGTTCTGGTGGCGGATGCGTCAGCGGTGCCCGTGCATGACGAGCCGGGGCCGCGTGGTGCGGGCGGGGGCGAGGACGATCCGGTCGTACAGGCGGCGGATTTCATCCACGGTCGGGGGCGAGGGTGGGCCGGGCAGGTGTATGGCGGCTCCGAACGGTGGTGAGGAAGGCCATGGCCAGCATGCACACGGTGGTGTGCCGGTACCAGGAACACCACTTGTGCACCTCGTGCTCGTCCAGCCCCACCTGTCCCTTGGCCACCTGGAACGACTCCTCCACCATCCAGCGCTGCCCGGCGGCCGTCACCAGCGCGGCCAGGGTGGCGCCGGGGGCGGTGTGGCACAGGAAGAAGTCGTGTGCGCAGGCCGGGGTTCGATGCCTTGTCGGTGTGCGAGCGCGCGTCGTGCAGGGCACTCAGTGCGAGTCGTGCGTCACATGGTTCGGCTGCTGCGGAGGCGTCCCGGTCGTCAGCGACCGCGCTCGTGGATGTCAAAGACCTCCCCTCAACGGTGAGGGGAGGTCTTTTCTCTGTGCCCCCGGCAGGATTCGAACCTGCGACACCCGCTTTAGGAGAGCGGTGCTCTATCCCCTGAGCTACGAAGGCGGGGCTTGGTCGGAACCTTGCCCGTGGTGCGGTGAACCGCACCTGACCAG
>NZ_JAPSKQ010000300.1 GCF_031181555.1 Streptomyces sp.
GGTCCCCGGCATCGTCAAGGACGAGATCAAGCCGCAGGTCCACACCTGGACCTTCCCCGACGGCAAGAAGATCATCGTGCTGTCCGAGGGCCGCCTGCTGAACCTGGGCAACGCCACCGGTCACCCGTCGTTCGTGATGTCCAACTCCTTCGCGGACCAGACCCTGGCCCAGATCGAGCTGTTCACCAAGCCCGACGCGTACCCGACCGGCGTCTACGTGCTGCCCAAGCACCTCGACGAGAAGGTCGCCCGTCTCCACCTCGACGCGCTCGGCGTGAAGCTGACCACGCTCCGCCCCGAGCAGGCCGAGTACATCGGCGTGAAGGTCGAGGGCCCGTACAAGCCGGACCACTACCGCTACTGAGCCCAGGCTCCCCCGGGGAGCGCGTCCGTGCACCGACGCGCTTCCCCGGCAGCAGGTCCTCCGAAGCAGGCCCCCGCACCCCCGTGCCGGGGGCCTGCCCCGTTGGCGGACCAGCGACCGGCCGGCCCAGCCCGTCAAGACCCAGGACCCCCATGCCCCGCGGCCGCTATTCGCTCCACGATCCGCACGATCACACCCCCCTCGCAGAAGAGCACTTCCACTGCGCCCCCGGCCCTTCCGGCTGGCGCTACGTCTCCCGGCTCACCGCCCCCTCCGGCGATCACCTGGGTTCGGTCGACCTCGCCCTCGACGAACTGGGCCGCCCCATCCGCCTCGAACTCCACGCCGCGAGCTGGCAGGTCCGCGGCGCCGCCCTCGACGGCGTCACCTGGGTCCGTGCCGACCCCACCGGGGCCCATGCCACCGAAGGCAATGTGCGTGCCCACGCCTTCACCGGCTCGTCCCCCGCGTTCCTCGTCGCCACCACCCGCCTCCTGCGCCTCACCCCCTCGGCACCAGCCACCCGCGTACGCCTCGTCGCCCTCACGGACCCGGTCCTCGCCCCGCGCACCGTGGACCAGTCCTGGGCGCTGGTGAAAAGAGAAGCACACACCACTGACAACGGCCCCCTGACCGTGGACGAATACCAGGTCACAGCCCTGGACACAGGCGAACAGCACACCGTGCACATCGCCGGGGACGTGGTCCTCGCCGCCCCCGGCATCGAGCTGGAGGACCTCGCGTCACCACCGTCGGTCTTCGACTGAGCGGCGCGCCCTGCGAGACCTACGACGGCGGGACGAACCCCGTCGAGGGGCGATCGGCCGGCGCCGCGTCCTGCGGCGTGCCGGTCCGGTCCCCACGCACCGGCGCGTCCACGCCCTCCGCGGAGGAACGCGCGGACGGCGTCCCGGGCGGCACGGCTCGCGGGTCCGCCCACGGAACGGCCGGCGGCACGACCGCGGGGGGACGAGCGGGCGGGGCGTAGGCCCCCGCCGAACCGCCGGTGCCGACGTGACCGCCACCCGCGGCCGCCCCGTCCCCGAAGGCCCGCCGGGCCTCCCGGGCCTGCCGCTCCTGCACCACCGCCGCCAGATACGCGGCCGGCGGCACCCCGGGTGGCACCGGCGCCCCCGTACGGTCCGCCAGGTCCGCCGCCAGCCGCTCCGCCATCGTCCAGCCGACCTGCGGGTCCAGCTGCTGCATCCGCGTCAGGTACTGCCGGACGGCAAGCCACAGACCGTCGGGCACCGCCGACAGATCGAGACCCGAGAACCGCCCGGCCAGCCACGGAGGCGGCGGCGGCACGAAACCACCCCGCCCGGCCGGCACTCGCTCCCGTACGACCAGGGTTCCCGCGAACACATCTCCGAGCCGCCGACCGCGCGCCGACACCAGGGAGGCGATGCAGGCCACGACCCCGAACGTCATCAGGATCTCGATCACACCGATCAGACCCCGCACCAGCGCGTGCCGGAACCGGATCGGCCCCCCGTCGTCCCGCACCACCCGGAGCCCGCACGCCATCTTCCCGAGCGACCGCCCGTGACTGAGCGTCTCGACCGCGATCGGCCCGCCCACCAGCACGAGGACGAACACCGCGATCGATATCGCCGTCTGCGCCGCCTGGTCCAGAGAAGCCGTGGAAGCCACCAGGGCGACGGTCACGGCGATGTAGACCGCCACGGCCGCCGCCAGGTCGAGCAGCACGGCCAGCGCCCTGCTGGGCAGCCTCGCGGGGCGCAGCTCCAACGCCACCGCCTCGCCCGTCACCAGCTCACTCACGCCCGCCGCCCTTTCCTGGCCTGCCCCGAACACCGCCAGTCTGCCAAGCTGATGACACATCGCACCGCAGTACGACGAGCCGATCAAGCAGATCATCGATCCAGACGGTCCGGCCGATCGCCGACGAGCCACAGACGAGCCGTGCCGGCGAACAGCCGACGAACAGCCGAGGAGCAGGCACACCGATGGACCTCGACGTCTTCGTCTCCGCCCACCGCGCGGAGTGGGACCGCCTCGACGCCCTGCTCCGGCGCCAGCGCCGTCTCACGGGTGCAGAAGCCGACGAACTCGTCGTCCTCTACCAGCGCACCGCCACCCACCTCTCCCTGATCCAGTCGGCCGCTCCCGATCCCCAGCTGACCGGCCGGCTCAGCCAGCTGGTGGCACGCGCGCGCAGCGCGGTCACAGGCGCCCGGCGCGCATCCTGGCGGGACGTCACCCGCTTCCTCGCCCACGGCTTCCCGGCGGCCGTCTACAAGTCACGCCACTGGTGGGTGCCCACGGCACTCCTCTCCACAGCCGTCGCGGCACTGCTCGGCTGGTGGATAGGCACCCACCCCGAAGTACAGGCGTCCATCGCGGCCCCCAGCGAACTGCGCGAGCTCACCCGCCCCGGCGGTCAGTACGAGACGTACTACTCGAGCCACCCCGCGACCTCCTTCGCCGCCCAGGTCTGGACGAACAACGCATGGGCCGCCGCCCTCTGCCTGATCCTGGGCGTCTTCCTGGGCCTGCCGGTCCTCTGGATCCTCTTCCAGAACATGCTCAACCTGGGTGTCGGCTTCGGCCTGATGTCCTCGGCCGGCCGCCTCGACACCTTCCTCGGCCTCGTCCTGCCCCACGGCCTCCTCGAACTGACCGCGGTCTTCGTCGCCGCCGGAACCGGACTCCGCCTCGGCTGGACCGTCATCGATCCGGGCCCCCGCACACGCCGCACGGCACTGGCGGAGGAGGGCCGAGCGGCCCTGGCCATGGCGATCGGCCTCGCCCTGGTCCTCTTCGTCTCCGGCGCGATCGAAGGCTTCGTCACCCCGTCCGGCCTGCCCACCTGGGCACGCATCACCATCGGAGTCGTCGCCGAGCTGGCCTTCCTGGCCTACGTCTACGTCCTGGGCGGACGCGCGGCACGCGCCGGCGAGACCGGTGACCTGGACGCGGCCGAGCGCAGCGCCACCGTTCCGACGGCCGCCTGATGTGCGCAGCGGTCCGTTCAGCTGCTAGTCTCCTCTTCGCCCCACGGGAGCCGTTGACACGGAAGCTGTGGGGAGGTAGATTCAAACAGTTGCCTGGAGATGGGCTTCGACCCAGAAGGCGACAATGACATCTATCTGCTTCTCGAAACGATGATTTCGAAGAAGCCCCTCCCGATGAATCGGAAACGAAGGCCGGTCAATCCGCCCTGAAACTTCTGATAAAGTCGGAAGCGCCGGAAAGGGAAACGCGGAAGCGGGAACCTGGAAAGCACCGAGGAAATCGGATCGGAAAGATCTGATAGAGTCGGA
>NZ_JAPSKQ010000131.1:0-15957 GCF_031181555.1 Streptomyces sp.
CCGGTGCCCCGGAGGACGGGGCCGGTGTCCCGGAGGGCGGGGCCGGTGTCCCGGAGGGGGAGCCGGAGGCGGACGGCGGGCCGCTCGGCTCCGCCGCTCCCGCACCGACCGGCACGGTGGCCAGCAGGCTCCCGTCCGTCGCGTCCCCGGAGGGGGAGCAGTCGACGGTCAGCGCGCCGGGGCCGGCGGCGGCCCCGTCCGCCGTGCCGAGTGCCAGGTCGACGGCGAGGTTCCCGGCGGAGAACGTCAGGTCGCCGTCGCCCTGCCCGGTCACCGACGGGACGTCACCCGTCGCGGTCAACGTCAGCGGCCCGGGCCCGGGGACGGCGACCGGCTCGGCCGTACCGCGCCAGGTCGCCTCGGCGGCGGCATCGTTCTGGGCGACGCCGACGGTGAGGCGGGTCGCGGCCCGGACCGTGGCGGCCTCGAGCGCGATGAGGTCCGCGACCGCCTCCGCCGGGAGTTCCACGGTGGTGGTGACGCCGGTGGGCGAGATCGCCTCGCCCGCCTCCGCCCGGTCCGGGAACGCCGCCGACACCCGTACCGTCACGGGCTGCCGTCCGGACGGCAGGGCGCAGACGTAGGGGAGTTCGGTGTCGACCTCCTGGGTGCCCGCGGCGGAGACCGCGGCGGGGACCATGGCGGCCAGCACGACGAACGCGGCGACCGCCGCGCTCCTGGCGCGGACGCGGGACGGCCGCAGTGCGGCGATGCGGTTGCCTCTCAATGCTGCTCCGCTCGAGTCGTTCGGAACCGGGGCCGGCGGTCGGCGTCGGTGGGGTCCGGCGCGGACGGCCCACGAACGCCCGGCCGGACGTGCCGGCCGGGCGTTCGCGAGCGGGTGGCGCCTTACGGGTTGGTGCCGACGATCTTCGGGATGGCGCCGGTCGACGCCTTGATGGCGTAGTTGCCCTTGAAGATGGGCTTGGTGGCGGTGGTGATCACCGAACCGCAGTTGGTCGGGCTGCTGACGGCCAGTTCGCCGGAGACGCTGCTGACCGCCAGGATGCCGGTGGAGTTGGTGTAGGTGGCCGAGGCCTTGCCCGTCACCGTGAACTTGCAGGCGCCGGCGGTCACGTTGGCCTTGACGTTGCCGATGTAGCCCTTGGTGACACCGGTCGCGGCGGTGTAGTCCTGCGCGACGACGGTCCAGGGGGTGACCGCCACGGTGGTGACGTTGCCCAGGACGCTGGTGCACGGCGCGGCGGAGGTGCCGAAGTTGATGGCGTTGATGGTGGCGACCGTGGCCGGGTTGCCGGTGGCGCTCGACATGGTGCCCGAGGCGCCCGAGGACGTGCACGTCATCGGGATGGCGGCGGTCAGCACGATGTTGCCGCTGTTCGTCGCCGTGTAGCTGCCCGTCGGGGTGACGGTCCACACCGTGGAGGGCACCGCCGAGGCGGTTCCGACGGCGAGGCCGAAGGCGGCCGCGGCCGCACCCGCCACGACAGCGGTCCTTCTGAGGGTTTTCTTCATGGCTCGGGGAGTCTCCTTGTGGATTGACCGGCAGAGGTGGGCCGTGGCCGGAGTGATCGAGGGGCGGCCGTGCGGCCCGCGGCTCGGTTTCCCTGTCCGCGAGCCATGACGTTACTTGCGGGAAACTTAACCCAACAATGCCGCTGCTCATGATTCTTTGGAAAGTGGAACCACCTGTTTCCGGGGTGAGTGGTTCGCGGATCGTCTTAGTCATCCACCGTCAATGTCGGAATGTCCGGCCGGCGTCGGGAAGTCTCCCGCCGGCCGCTCGCCGTCGAGCCGTTCTGCTCACTCGGTGACAGTTTTGAAGGCGCGGTTTGTCTGCTCCCTGACAGGTTTCCCGTGGCCGGAGTCGGACCGTTGGAAAATTCGGATTCCTGTATTGCCCGTCGAGGTTACCCGGCCGTAACGTGCCGGTGTGGTGCTCGGTTCCGGGCCGGTGGCCCCCGTCGGCCGGAGCCATGACGGATGCTTTCCGGCCTCGTCCTCCCACCGGGTTCGGACATCCGTCGGCAGGGCCCGCGGATCCACACCCCCCGGAGTCGCGAGGCCCTGCCCTGTCTCCCCGGAGACAAGTGGGGGTCCGTCGTGTTGTCTGCGCGGTGACAAGAACCGGAAGGGCGCCGGGAGTCCGGTGCCGCATCCGTTGCCAGTGCGCTCCGCGCCGACTTAACGTGCGGCCCCGCGGTGCGCATCCGACACGCGTCCGCTGGAGGTGACATGGGAATCGAAGTGGTGGTCGAGGGCCTGACCAAGTCCTTCGGTAAGCAGAGCGTCTGGCGGGACGTGACACTCACCCTCCCCGCGGGGGAGGTGAGCGTGATGCTGGGCCCGTCCGGCACCGGGAAGACCGTTTTCCTGAAGTCGCTCATAGGGCTGCTCAAACCCGAGAAGGGGCGTGTCCTCATCAACGGAGTGGACATGGTGAACAGTCCCGAAAGGGATATCTACGAGACCCGTAAATTGTTCGGTCTCATGTTCCAGGACGGAGCCCTCTTCGGGTCCATGTCCCTCTTCGACAACATCGCCTTCCCGCTGCGCGAGCACACCCGCAAGAAGGAGTCCGAGATCCGCCGCATCGTCATGGAGCGGATCGAGGTCGTCGGGCTGCTGGGCGCGGAGGGCAAACTCCCGGGAGAGATCAGCGGCGGCATGCGCAAACGGGCCGGCCTGGCCCGCGCGCTCGTGCTGGACCCGCAGATCATCCTGTGCGACGAGCCCGACTCCGGGCTCGACCCGGTCCGCACCGCCTACCTCTCCCAGCTGCTGATCGACCTGAACGCGCAGATCGACGCGACGATGCTGATCGTCACCCACAATCTCGACATCGCCGCCACCGTGCCCGACAACATGGGGATGCTCTTCCGGCGCGAGCTCGTCACCTTCGGCCCGCGCGAGGTGCTGCTCACCAGCGACGAACCGGTCGTGGCCCAGTTCCTCGGCGGCCGGCGCGAGGGCCCCATCGGGATGTCCGAGGAGAAGGACGCGGCCACCCTCGCCGCCGAGGCGGGCGCCGCCTCCTCCGCCCCCGCCCCGCCCCGGGTGATCGTCCCGCAGCTGGAGCCGTCGCCCGGCCTCCCGCCGCGCCGGGCCGTCGCCCGACGACGTGAGCGTGTCATGAGCATGATCGACCGGTTGCCGCCCGCCGCGCGCTCCGCCATCCGGGAGACCTACGCCGGGAACGCCGAGGCGGCCACCCTGCCGATGCCCGCCGCCGGGAGCGGCGCATGATCACCGGCGCTCTGCGGCAGACCGGCCGGTTCTTCGCGCTCGCCGCCGAAGTGAGCCGCGCCGTCTTCCGAAGGCCCTTCCAGTTCCGCGAGTTCGTCGAGCAGTTCTGGTTCGTCGCGAGCGTCACCATCCTGCCCGCCGCCCTCGTCTCGATCCCCTTCGGCGCCGTCATCGCGCTCCAGGTCGGTTCCCTGACCCAGCAGTTGGGCGCCCAGTCGTTCACCGGGGGCGCCAGCGTCCTCGCCGTCGTCCAGCAGGCGAGCCCGCTCATCGTCGCCCTGCTGATCGCCGGCGCCGGCGGCTCGGCCATCTGCGCCGACCTCGGCTCCCGCAAGATCCGCGAGGAGCTCGACGCCATGGAGGTCATGGGCGTCTCGCCCGTGCAGCGCCTGGTCGTGCCCCGGGTCCTGGCCACCATGGCCGTGGCGGTCCTGCTCAACGGCCTGGTCTCCGTCGTCGGCACGCTCGGCGGCTACTTCTTCAACGTCGTCCTGCAGGGCGGCACCCCCGGCGCCTACCTGTCCAGCTTCTCCGCCCTCGCCCAGCTGTCCGACCTCTACATCAGCGAACTCAAGGCGCTGGTCTTCGGGTTCATCGCGGGCATCGTCGCCGCCCACCGGGGCCTCAACCCGCGCGGCGGCCCCAAGGGCGTCGGCGACGCCGTCAACCAGTCCGTCGTCATCACCTTCCTCCTGCTCTTCTTCGTCAACATGGTGATGACGGCCGTCTACCTCCAGATCGTCCCGCCGAAGGGAGGCTGAGGTCCGATGGCCTCCCCGCTCGTCTGGCTCGACCGCTCCGGCGACCACCTGCTCTTCTACGCCCGGGCGCTGCTGTGGATCCCGCGGACCCTGCGCCGCTACCTCAGGGAGGTGCAGCGCCTCCTCGCCGAGGTGGCCTTCGGGTCCGGCGGCCTCGGCGTCATCGGCGGCACCGTCGGCGTGATGATCGCGATGACGCTCTTCACCGGGACCGTCGTCGGACTCCAGGGCTACGCGGCCCTCGACCAGATCGGCACGGCCGCGTTCACCGGATTCGTCTCCGCCTACTTCAACACCCGCGAGATCGCCCCCCTCGTCGCCGGACTCGCCCTCTCCGCGACCGTCGGGGCCGGCTTCACCGCCCAGCTCGGCGCCATGCGCATCAACGAGGAGGTCGACGCCCTCGAGGGCATGGGCATCCGCTCCATGCCCTACCTGGTCACCACCCGCATCATCGCCGGGGTCGTCGCCATCGTCCCGCTCTACGCGATCGGGCTGCTCTCCTCCTACCTCGCCTCCCGCTACGTGACCGTCCTGTTCAACGGCCAGTCCCGGGGGACGTACGACCACTACTTCAACCTCTTCCTCTCCCCGACGGACGTCCTGCTCTCCGTGCTGAAGGTGCTGATCTTCAGCGTGATGGTGATCCTCGCCCACTGCTACTACGGTTTCCGCGCCTCGGGCGGCCCCGCCGGCGTCGGCGTCGCCGTCGGCCGGTCCGTGCGCAACGCCATCGTGCTGATCAGCGTCACCGACTTCTTCCTGTCGCTCGCCCTGTGGGGCGCGACCACGACCGTGAAGGTGGCGGGGTGAGATGAGCGGATCACGAGGCGAGACGCTGCGCCGCCGGTGTGCCGGGGTGGTGTTCCTGCTGGTGCCCGCCCTGCTGATCTGGCTGGCCGTCGCCGTCTACGACAAGAGGTTCACCGACTCCGACCCGGTGGTCGTCGAGACCGGCAGCGTCGGCAACGAGATGCACCCGGGCGCCGAGGTGAAACTGCGCGGCGTCGTCGTCGGCGAGGTCCGCGCCATCGACGCCACCGACGACGGGGCCCGGCTCACCCTCGCCATGAAGCCCGGCACCCTGGACGACGTACCGGCCGACGTGCGCGCGCAGATGCTGCCGACCACCCTGTTCGGCGAGCGGTTCGTGGCCCTCGTACCGCCCGAGAACCCCTCGGCCGAGTCCCTGGCCGCCGGAGCCGTCATCCCCCAGGACCGCTCCGAGAACGCCGTCGAGCTCCAGCAGGTCCTCGACAACGTCCTGCCGATGCTCACCGCCGTCCAGCCGCAGAAGCTCTCCGCGACCCTGTCGGCCGTCTCGCGGGCGCTGGAGGGACGCGGCGACCGGCTCGGCGACACGCTGAGCCTGCTGGACGAGCACCTGGAGGAGTTCAACCCCCACCTGCCCGCCCTCAACCGCGACCTCAAGGAACTCGTGAAGGTCAGCCATGTCTACGCGGACGCCGCGCCCGACATCGTCACGGCGCTCACCGACTTCACCACCACCAGCGGCACCCTCGCCGAGCAGGAGGCCGCGTACGCCGGCACCCTCGGCGCCACCACCCGGACGGCCGAGGACATGACGGCCTTCCTGCGGAAGAACGAGGACAACATCATCCGGCTCAGCGCCACCGGCCGGCCCACCCTGGAACTGCTCGCCGAGTACTCCTCCGCCTTCCCCTGCACCCTGCGCACCCTCGCCGAGTTCGTGCCCGCCATGGACAAGGCGCTCGGCAAGGGCACCGACCGGCCCGGCGTCCACGTCGACGTCACCACCGTCCCCTCGCGCGGCGCCTACCGCCCCGGCCGCGACACCCCGGTGTACGACTCCGGCGGCGGACCCCGCTGCCCCTCCGTGCCCTACCTCGGCTCGCTCCCCCGGCCCGCCGCGCAGGCCTCCGCCGCGGCCGACCAGGACCTCGGGCCCGCCAACTCCCCCCAGGAGAACGACCTCGTCAACGAACTGCTCGCACCCGCCGCCGGCCGGCACCCCGGCGACCTGCCCGACTGGAGCAGCCTGCTCGCCGGCCCGGCCTACCGCGGGACGGAGGTGACCCTCGGATGAGCACCGCGGACCACGCGCACACCCGGCGCCGCCCGCTGACCGGGCCGCTGCTCAAGTCCCTCGCCTTCGTGGTGGTCACCGCCCTCGCCACGACCGTGCTCGGCATCGGCGTCGCCGACACCGGCGTCAACTCCGGCACCACCACCTACAAGGCCCTGTTCACCGACGTCACCGGACTCGTCGACGGCGACAGCGTGCGGATCTCCGGGGTGAAGGTCGGCGAGGTGACCGACGTGCGCGTCGTGCAGCGGCGCACCGCCGAGGTCACCTTCACCGTCCGCGAGGACCGCAGGCTGCCCCGGTCGACCACCGCCGCCGTGAAGTACCTCAACATGGTCGGCCGGCGCTACGTCGCCCTCGACCGCGGCAGCGGCGACCTCACCGGCACCCTCGCCGCGGGCGGCACCATCCCGCTCGACCGCACCACGCCCGCGCTCGACCTGACCCTGCTCTTCAACGGCTTCAAACCGCTGTTCGAGGGACTCTCCCCGAAGGACGTCAACGAACTCGCCGGATCGATCGTGCAGGTGCTCCAGGGCGAGGGCGCCACCGTCGACGGCCTGATCCGCCACGTCGGCTCGCTCAGCACGACCGTCGCCGCCAAGGACGAGGTGATCGGCCAGGTCGTCGACAACCTCACCACCGTCCTGAACACCCTCAACGACCGCGAGGACGACTTCGACGACCTCGTCGTCACCCTGCGGGACCTCGTCACCGGCTTCAACGACGACCGGGAACCCCTCGGCGAGGCCGTCGAGGCCATGGGCGACCTGACCACCGTCACCGCCGACCTCTTCGAGGACGGGCGCGCACCCCTCAAGCGGGACATCCGCGAACTGGGCCGGCTCTCGACGAACCTCGGCGAACACACCCCGCAGATCGAGGACTTCCTCGCCAAGACCCCCGCCAAGATGACCGCTCTGGCCCGCCTGTCCTCCTACGGATCGTGGTTCAACCTCTACCTCTGCGAGGCGCGCGTGAGCGGAGTGACCACCTCCGACGGCTCCGAACCGCCGACCGGCATCGCGATCACCGAATCGAGGTGCCGCGGATGAGGCCCTTCACCCGGCGCGACCGGACGGACCGGACGGGCGGGTCCCGACGCCCGCGCATCACACCGGTCAGGGAACGGAACCCCGTCGGCGTCGGCGTCGCCGGGCTGCTCGCCCTCGCCCTGCTCACCGTCCTCGTCTACAACGCGGAGCGGCTGCCGTTCGGCGGCGGCACCTCCTACAGCGCCGACTTCTCCGAGGCGGCCGGCCTCGACGAGGGCGACGAGGTGCGCATCGCCGGCGTCAGGGTCGGCGAGGTCACCGGCGTCGCGCTCGACGGCGACAAGGTGAAGGTCGTCTTCGAGGTCGAGGACGCCTGGCTCGGCGACCGGACGACCGCCGCCATCGCCGTCAAGACCGTCCTCGGCGACAAGTACCTGGCGCTCGACCCGCTCGGCTCCGGCCGGCAGGACCCCGGCAGCCGCATCCCGCTGGCCCGCACCACCTCCCCCTACGACGTGACGCAGGCGTTCCAGGACCTCAGCGGCACCGTCGACGACATCGACACCCGGCGGCTCGCGGAGAGCTTCGAGACCATCTCCGACACCTTCGAGAACTCCCCGCCCCACGTGCGCAAGGCCGCCACCGGCCTGTCCGACCTGTCGCGGTCCCTCTCCAAGCGCGACGCGAAGCTCTCCGAACTCCTCAGGGGCAGCGCGCGGTTCACCAAGACGCTGCAGAACAAGCAGTCCAGCTTCGAGACCCTCATCGAGGACGGCGGCTCCCTGCTCGGCGAACTCCAGGACCGCCGCGACGCCATCCGCGCCCTGCTCAAGGGCAGCAGGGCACTCGGCACCGAACTCGGCGGCCTCGTCGACGACAACGAGAAGCAGCTCGGCCCCACCCTCAAGGCCCTGGGCCGCGTCACCGGCGTCCTGGAGAGGAACAGCACCCAGCTCGGCAAGACCCTCGCCCTGGTCGGCCCGTACTACCGGCTGGTCGGCAACACCCTGGGCAACGGCCGCTGGTTCGACAGCTACCTGTGCGGCGTCGTGCCCCGCGACTACCTGCCCGAGAACTCCCAGCCCGAGACCGGATGCCTGCCGCCGAAACAGACGGCGGCGGCCCGGGGGAGCGGTGAGCGATGAACAGACGCGGAAGAATCCTCGCCGGCGTGTCCGCCCTCGCGGTGCTCGCCGCCGGCGGCCTGGTCACCGCCCGGGCCCTCGACCCCGACGGCACCCGCATCACCGCCTACTTCGACCGCACCGTCGGCGTCTACGCCGGGTCCGACCTGCGCATCCTCGGCGTACGGGTCGGCGAGGTGGAGTCGGTGCGGCCGCAGGGCACCACGGTCCGCGTCGGCCTCCTCCTGGACGAGGGGGTGAAGGTCCCCGAGGGCGCGCGGGCCGTCATCGTCACGCCGAGCGTCGTCGCCGACCGCTACGTGCAGCTCACCCCCGCCTACAGCGCGGGCCCCGCCCTCGCCGACGGCGCCGTGCTGCCCGCCTCGCGCAACCGCACCCCCGTCGAGATCGACCAGATCTACGACTCGATCACCGAACTCGGCCGGGCCCTCGGCCCGGACGGCGCCAACTCCACGGGCGCCCTGTCCGAACTGCTGCGGACCGGCGCCGCCAACCTCGACGGCAACGGCGAGGCCATCGGCGACAGCGTCGAGGAGTTCGGCAAGGCGGCCAAGACCCTCGACGACGGCAGCGGCAACCTGTTCAGCACGCTCAGCCGGCTCCAGACCTTCACCACCATGCTGAAGGAGAAGGACGCCGACGTGCGCACCGCGCAGGAACGCCTGGACGAGGTCGTCGGCTTCTTCGCCGACAACAAGGACGACCTCGCCGGCGCGCTGGAGGAACTCGGCACCGCCCTCGGCCAGGTCAAGACCTTCATCGAGGACAACCGGGGCGAGCTGAAGAAGAACGTCGACCGGCTCGTCCCCATCACCCGGACCCTCGTCGAGCAACGGGCCTCGCTCGCCGAGGCGCTGGACGTGGCACCGCTGGCCGCGGGCAACGTGGTGAACGCCTACAACCCCGGCGCCCGCACCCTCGACGGCCGCGCCAACCTCAACGAGATCAGCATGGGCGGTCCGCTGCTGCCGCTGCCCGCGACGGGCGGCTCGTCCACGAGCGGCGGCGGGTCCACGGCCCCCGGGAAGGGGGAGCGGTGAAGCGCGGCACACGGCGCTCCGGCCGGGCGGCCGGGACGGTCAAACGCGGTGTGCTCACCACGGGCGGAGCCGCCGGCCTCACGCTGGGCGGACTCCTCGCCCTCGGCCTCGGCTTCGTCCTGGCCCTCGGCGCGGCCGCCACCGGACCACCGGGCTTCGACGGCATCGAGGACCTGCCGCTGCCCGGCGGCGCCGACCTCGGTGACCACCCCTACACCGTCACCGCGGAACTCCACGACGTGCTCAGCCTGGTCCCGCAGTCCGCGGTGAAGGTCAACGACGTCGCCGTCGGCCGGGTCACCGGCGTCGAACTCGGCGGCGACGACTGGTCGGCCCGCGTCACCATGGAGATCAACGGCGATGTGCGGCTGCCCGCCGACGCCACCGCCCGGCTCGAACAGTCCAGCCTGCTGGGCGAGAAGTACGTCCAGCTCGTCGCGCCCGCCCGGGAGACCGGAGCCGGAAGGCTGGCGGACGGGAGCGTCATCCCGCTCTCCCGCACCAGCCGCAACACCGAGGTCGAGGAAGTCTTCGGCGCGCTGTCCCTGCTCCTCAACGGCGGCGGCGTCAACCAGCTCAAGACCATCACCCGGGAACTCAACGCGGCGCTCGGCGGCCGCGAACCCGAGGTCCGCTCCATGCTGAGGCGGGTCAACACCCTGGTGACCGACCTCGACGACCACCGGGGCGACATCACCGACGCCCTCGACGCCGTCAACCGGCTCTCCGCGACCCTCGCCACCCGCAAGGACGACGTCGGCACCGTCCTCACCGACCTCTCGCCCGGCCTGAAGACGCTCGAGAAGCAGCGCGGATCACTGCTGACCATGCTGCGCTCCCTCGACACGCTCTCCGGCGTCGCCGTCTCCACCATCGACGCGAGCAAGGACGACATGATCGCCGACCTCAAGGCCATCGCACCGACCCTGAAGGCGCTCGCGGACGCGGGCACGGACCTGCCCGACTCGCTCCAGGTGCTGCTGACGTACCCGTTCACCGACGAGGTGCTGCGCGGGGTGAAGGGCGACTACCTCAACGTGTACCTGGACATGGCCGCCGTCCCCGGGACCCAGGTGATCCCGCCGCTGGTGCCCCGGGGCACGGCCTCCCCCTCCGCCCCGGCGGGCGGTGCGCCGGGCGCGGCCGGGGGGAAGCGGTCCTCCGGGGAGCAGGGGGCCTCCGGGAAGAGCGACGGAGAACCGGGTTCCGCTTCGCCGTCCGACCCGTCGTCCGCGCCGTCGCCGGGGACCTTGCCGCGGGACTCCTCGCCGCTGCCGCTGCCCTCCGTGTCCGCGCCGGCCACCGGGACGGGCACGGCACCGGCGGCCCCGGACGGAGGTGAGGGCAGGTGATCACCCTCGCCGTACGGCTGAAGAACCTCGCCTTCCTCCTCATCGCCGTCCTCGCCCTCTCCTTCCTCGGCATCCGCTACGCCGACCTCGGCCGGTACGTCGGCGTCGCCGACCACTACACCGTCGACGTGCGACTCCCGCGCACGGGCGGCCTGTTCACCCACTCCGACGTCACCTACCGGGGCGTCTCCGTGGGCCGCGTCGGCCCGATCGACCTCACCGCCGACGGCGTCGTCGCCGAACTCCGCATCAAGAAGTCCGCCCCCCGCATCCCCGCCGACACCCGGGCCGTGGTCGCCGGACTCTCCGCCGTGGGCGAGCAGTACATCGACCTGCGGCCCGAGAGCGACGGCGCCCCCTACCTCGCCGAGGGCGCACGCATCGAACAGGCCGACACCCAGGTGCCCGCGCCCGTCACCGACGTCCTCACCAGCGTGAACGACCTCGCCGCCTCCGTCCCGCTGGAGGACCTGCGCACGGTCGTCGACGAGTTCGGCAAGGCCTTCGAAGGCCACGGCGACGACCTCCAGGTGCTGCTCGACAGCGGCAGCGGCTTCGTCGAGGCGGCCGATCGCGCCCTGCCGTCCACCACCCGGCTCATCGTCGACGGCGAGACCGTCCTGCGCACCCAGGCCGAGGAGGAGCAGGCCATCCGCGACTTCGCGGCCGGGGCGAGGGAACTGGCCCGCACCCTCAAGGGCTCCGACGCCGACCTGCGCCGCCTCCTCACCGTCACCCCCGAGGCCGCCACCCAGGTCAGCGGCGTGCTGCGGGACCTCGACCCGAGCCTCGGCGTCGTCCTCGCCAACCTCCTCACCACCTCCGAGATCGCCGTCACCCGGCAGCGCGGCACGGAGGAACTCCTCGTGAAGTACCCGGCGGCCGTCGCCGCCGGCGCCACCGCCGTCGACGGAGGAAAGCTGAACCTCGGCATGGCCGTCACCTTCTTCAAACCCCTGCCCTGCACCGCCGGATACGGCGGCACGCGCTACCGCAACGGCCTCGACCTCGGCACCGCGCCCGCCCTCAACACGGGCGCCGCCTGCACCGCCCCGGCCTCGGACGGGTTCAACGTGCGCGGCTCGGCGAACGCCCCGAAGGGCGGCGCGGTGCCCGATCCGGCCAGGCCCGGCTCCCTGCCCTCGGGCAGCGCCGGGGCGGGGAAGAGCGGGTCCGCGGCGCTCCCCGGCGCACTCGCCCTGCCCGGCCAGGGCGGCGAGGCACCGGAGGACCTGACGGGACTCCTCGCCCCGGCCACCGGGAGCACGCGATGAGGCGGGCCCGGATCCTCACCGGAGCGGGACTCGTCCTGGCCCTCGGCTTCTGCGGCACCGGTGCGTGGACGTATGCGCAGGCACGCACCGACGACACGCTCGCGTACGGCCGGGAGCGGGACGAGGCGCTCGCCGACGGGCGGAAGGGCATCGCCGTGCTCACCACGCTCGACGCCTCCACCCGGCAGCGGGCGGAGCAGGGCATCCGGGCCTGGCGCGCCGCCTCCACCGGGCCGCTGCGCGAGGAGCTGGGCCGCACCGGGGCCGAGGCGGGCGCCTCGGCGCGCGGCACGGTCACCGAGGCCGCCGTCACCGCGCTCGACACGCGGTCCGGCACGGCCAAGCTCATCGCCACCGTCCGCGTCGAGGTCACGCCCGCCGGGTCGAGGAAGCCGGGCACCGACCGCAAGCGCCTGGAGGCGGTTCTGGTCCGCACGGGCGACGGGGAGTGGAAGGTGAGGGCGCTGAGCGCGGTACCGGTCGAGGGGGAGAAGGAGGGCGGGACCCGATGACGCTGACGCGCCTGCTGCGCAGGGGTGGATCGCCGGAGTCCGGAGGGAAGGGTTCGGCCGGGGGAGAGACACCGGGCGGCGGCCCCGGGGCGGGAGAGGAACCGGGACTCGCGGACACGCCCGCCGAGGACGAGCCGCCCGAGGACGGGTCCCCCAGGAACGGGTCCTCCGGGAACGCGTTCCCCGCGGACGCGCCCTCCGCGGACGCGCCGGGCGACGCCCGCACCCGCCGCCCACCGGACGGACGGCTGCGGCGGGCCGCCCTCGCCGGGACCGTCGCGGTGCTCGTCCTCGGCGGCTGCGGCTTCTTCTACGGAGCCCACCAGCTGAGATCGGCCGCACCCGCCCGGAACCACGCGCTCACCGACACCGAGGCCACCGCCCGCGTCGCCGGCGACGTCGGCAACGCCCTCGCCCGTGTCTTCTCCTACACACCGGACGGCACCGCGGCCGCCGCGCGCTCCGCACGCACCGTCCTCGACGGCCGCGCCGCCCGCCAGTACGAGACCCTCTTCGCCCGGGTCCGCGACGACCTCACCGAGCAGCGCGTCACCCTGAGCACCCGGGCCGTCCGCACCGGAGTGCTCGAACTCGACGGCGACAGGGCCCGCCTGCTGGTCTTCCTCGACCAGACCTCCCGCCGGGGCGAGGACGCGGCCACCACCGCGGCGGCCCAGCTCACCGTCACGGCCCGGCTCGAGGACGACCGGTGGCGGATCGTCGACATCAAGGCCCGCTGAACGTGCGCGGGAGACTGGAGCACCCCATGAAACGCGCGGTCCGCGTCCTCGCCGGAACCCGCTCCCGGCCGCTGCCGGCCCTGGCCCTCGCCCTCGCCCTCGTCGCGGGCGGGTTCGCCGCGTGGACCGGTCAGGACTGGTACCACGCGGCCCACGACGACCGGGCCGCGTACGCCGAGCAGCGGGACGCGGCGCTCGCCGCCGGGGAGCAGGCCGTGCAGAACCTCAACACGCTCGACCACCGCGACCTGGACCACGGTCTCGACCTCTGGGAGTCGTCGACGACCGGCGAACTGCACGAGCAACTCGCCTCCGGACGAAGGGAGTTCGCCGAACAGGTGAAGGCGGCGAAGACGGTCACCACGGCCCGGGTGCTGTCGGGCGCCGTCACCGAACTCGACGACCGCGCCGGCCGCGCCCGGGTGCTGGTCGCCCTGCGCGTCACCGTCAGGGCGTCCGACGGCGCGAGGACCGACAAGGACAGCCGCATGCTCGGCGAACTCACCCGGACCCAAGGCCGGTGGAAGCTGAGCGCCCTGGGCCAGGCACCCGTGGGCGGCACACCGGCCGGCTGACCCGGTCCCGTACCGCAGAAGCCGGCCGCACCGAGGAGGACACCGCACCATGTCGACGACCCGTCACCACATCAACCGCCAGCGGCGCCGCCAGGCCCGCGAGACCCGGCCCGCCGGGGCCCCGGAGAGCGCCGGACGCCGGACCCGCACGGCCGTCCCGCCCCCTCCCGGCGCATCGCCCTCGTCCTCGTCCTCCGCGCGGACGGCCGAGCCGGCCGCGACCGGCGAGGAGGCCGACCGGGCCCGGCCGCGCCGCCCGGTGGGCCTCGTGGTGCTCTGCGCACTGACCGTGCTCCTCGGCGGTTTCGCCGGCTGGGCGCACGCGGAGGCCGAAGCGCTCCGGGACGAGCCCGCGCGGAGCAACACCGCCCTGACCGACCTCGCCCGCACCAGCGAGATCAAGGGACAGGCGTCCAAGGCCGTCGGCACGCTCTTCTCCTACGATCACGCCGACTCCGGAGCCTTCGAGGAAGCCGCGCGGGACCTCCTCACGGGGAAGGCCGTCGACCAGCACAGAGCCCTGCTCGCCGGCGTCCGCGCGCGGGCCGACGAGCAGAAGGCGGTGATCACCACGACGGTCACCGAGAGCGCGGTCGAACGGATCGACGGCGACCGGGCCCGGGTCCTCGTCTACGCCGACCAGAGCAGCGTCGGCACCGCCGGGAGCGCGAAGGGCGCGAAGGGCGCGAAGGACGAGGGCGTGTACGCGGGGGCCATGCTCGCCGTCGACGTCGTGCACCGCGACGGACGCTGGCTCGTCTCCGGCATCGACACCTTCGGCCGCTGAGGACCGCGCACCGACCGTACCCACCGGCACACCACCCACCGGCACGCCCCGCATCCGAGACGGATCCGACAGGAGTGACAGCCATGTCCGTACGCCGTGCCCGACGCCCGTATGCGGGCCGGGCCCGCAGGGGACTGCGGACGACCGCCGTCGCCGTGGCTGCCATGGCGGCCCTCACCGCCTCCCAGGCACCCGGCCTCACCGGGGACGCGAAGGACGCCCACGCCGACCCGTCCGCCGATGACGGCCGCAGGACGGCGGCCGGCGGCCCGTACGCCGATCCCGCTCCTCCGGGCGACGGTTCCTACCACACCGAGATCCCGCCCCTGACGGCCCCGGACGCCGTGCCGGCTCCCCCGGCGCTCGTGCGGGACCTCCGTTCCCCGTCGGGCATCCCGGCCACCGTGCTGCGCGCCTACCGTGCCGCCGAGACCTCCGTCGGCAGGACGGACCCCGGCTGCCGGCTGCCCTGGGAACTGCTCGCGGCGATCGGCAAGGTCGAGTCCGGCCAGGCGCGCGGCGGCGCGGTCGACCGGAACGGCACGACGCTGGGCCGCATCACCGGGCCGCCGCTCAACGGCCGTGGTTTCGCCCTGATCCGGGACACGGACGGGGGCGCCCACGACGGTGACACGGTCTACGACCGCGCGGTGGGACCGATGCAGTTCCTGCCGTCCACCTGGGCCCGCTGGGGCACGGACGGCAACGGCGACGGCCGCGCCGACCCGAACAACGTCTTCGACGCGGCCCTGGCGGCCGGACACTACCTGTGCGCCGGCGACCGGGACCTGGGCCGGTCGGCGGATCTGGACCGGGCGATCCTCAGCTACAACCACTCGCGCCCCTACCTGGACCTGGTCAGGTACTGGCTGGAGTTCTACGGCCGGGGGGTCCACACCGTCCCCGACGGCAGGGGCGTCATTCCGAAGAGCCCCGGCGCGGGCGGCGACACCCCGGCGACCGAACCCGTCGACGGCGGGAGCCGCGGCGAGGAGGGCGGGAACGGGGGCGGTGGCATCGTCATCGGTCCGGACCCGGGTACGCCGGGCAGCCCCGGGCCGTCCCCCTCCGCCCCCTCACCGTCGCCCACCCCGGATCCGACCTCCCCGTCCCCGGGGCCCTCCCCGACGGCGCCGCCGACGAGCCAGGACCCCACGCAGTCGCCCGGCGAGTCCCCGACCGGGACCCCGTCACCGTCACCGGACCCGACCGACCCGACGGACCCGACCGACCCGAGCCCTTCGCCCACGGCCCCGGACGACTGTGCCCCGGAGTCCGCGACCCCGTCTCCCGGCCCCAGCGCCTCCCCGACCGCCTCGCCCTGTCCGACTGTCCCGGCCACTGCCTCCGCGTGAGGCCGCCGGCATCCGCCCGGCGGATGCCGGCGGCCTCAGCCCACCTGGCCCATCCCCGCCGCGTTCGGCCAGCTCTGCGGCCCCTGCCGGCCCGTCACCGGGGCCGTGGAGAGGCCGTCGGTTCCCCTGACCTGAGCGGCCGTCAG
>NZ_JAPSKQ010000131.1:16057-18694 GCF_031181555.1 Streptomyces sp.
CGGCACCGGCGGCCTGAGCGGCGAGGCCCCGGGTGCCGGCCCCGTTGGTCCGGCTCACCAGACGGTCCACCGCCGCCGTGCCCGAGCTGTAGCCGGTCCCCGTGGCCGGCTCGGGCACGGCGGCTCCCCTTCCGGACGTCCCGTAGAGCACCTGTTCCAGGCCGGACACCAGGCGACGCACGTCCACCTGGGGGCGCACCACGAGACGCAGGAAGCGGCTGGAGGAACCGATCTTGTTGCCGCACTCGCGGACCAGGATCCGGTGCTCGGTGAGCATCCGGTCCCGGACGACGGTCCCCTCGGCGCCCAGGGGGAGGCGCACGAAGAGGAAGTTGCCCTGGGAGGGGTAGACCGTGAGTCCGGGCAGCGAGGAGAGCTGGCCGGACATGTCCAAGCGGTCGCGGCGCACCTGGTGCAGGCTCTGGGCGTACTCGGCACCGTGCTCCTTCAGCATGAACACCACGTGCTCGGCGAAGGAGTTGAGGTTCCACTTGGGGAGCATCGACCGCACCCGCCCCGCGAGCGCCGGGTTGGCGACGAGGTAGCCGAAGCGGATGCCGTGCAGGCCGAAGTTCTTGCCGAGGCTGCGCAGCACGATGACGTTCGGCCGCAGCATCGCCTCCTGCACCACGCTCGGCTCCGCCTCCGCGTCGGCGAACTCCAGGAAGGACTCGTCGACCACCACCAGGTCGAGGTCGGCCATCGCGTCCATGAACTGCACGATCGCGTGCTTGTGCAGGAAGCCGCCGTCGGGGTTGTTGGGGTTGCAGATCACCGCCACCCGGGTTTTCCGCGCGCGGACGAACTCCGCGTACTGCGCGAGGTCGAGGGCGAAGCCGCCGGACTCCTGGAGCGGGAACATGTCGACCCGCTTGCCGGTCTCCATGGGCTGGTCGGTCCAGCGGCCGAAGGTCGGGACGGGGACGGCGAGGGACTCGCGGACCAGCAAGTGGTCGATCCAGGTGATGAGTTCCGTCGATCCGTTGCCCATCGCCACGCACTGCGGCGGCAGTCGGAGCAGGCTGCACAGCTCGGCCGTGATGGTGTCGGCGCCGCTCGGGTAGTACGTGAGGATGTCGCGCAGCCGGGCCGCCATCTCCTCGAACATGGCGGGGGTGGGGAAGTACGGGTTGCAGGGGATGCAGAAGTCCACCGGGCCGGCCCCGTCGCTCTCCCGCGTCAGCGCCGCCATCGACGGACTGTGCGCCGCGGTGCTGCGGAACAGCGAGGTGACGTTGCCGGCCAAGGGAACCTCCGTGTGCGGCGGGCCCGCCGGGGCGGTACGGGCCCGTCATGCGTGGGCGGCCCGCGCGGGGGAGCGCGGGCCGCCCATGAGTACGGAGTCGGGCGCGCGGCCGTTCAGCTCATGTGAGGGAAATGTGACGGCGGCGGCTCACGAGCCGAACGAGTGGATCGTCGTCGTCCGGTACGTCTCTCCCGGCCGCAGCACGGTCGACGGGAACGACGGCTGGTTCGGCGAGTCCGGGAAGTGCTGGGTCTCCAGGCACAGTCCGTCGCCCTGCCGGTAGACGCGGCCGCCGGTGCCGACGAGGGTGCCGTCGAGGAAGTTGCCGGAGTAGAACTGCAGGCCCGGCTCGTTGGTGGCGATCCTCAGGGTGCGGCCGGAGGACGGGTCGCGCAGGGTCGCGGCGTGCTCGGGCCGGGCGGTGACGCCCTTGTCGAGCGCCCAGTTGTGGTCGAAGCCCTGCCCGTACAGCACCTGCTGGTGGGCGGTGCGGATGTCCCGGCCGATCGGCTTGGCCCGGCGGAAGTCGAAGGGGGTGCCCGCGACCTTCGCCAGCTCGCCCGTGGGGATCAGCCCCGAGTCGACGGGCGTGTAGCGGGAGGCGGCGATGGACAGCTCGTGGTCGTGGACCGAGCCGCTGCTCTCGCCGGCGAGGTTCCAGTAGACGTGGCTGGTGAGGTTGACGACCGTCGCCTTGTCGGTGGTGGCCTCGTAGTCGATGCGCCAGTCGCCGTCCCGGGTGAGGGTGTAGGTGACCTTCGCCCGCAGCGTGCCCGGGTAGCCCATCTCGCCGTCGACGCTGGTGTGGTGCAGGTACAGGCCGACGTCGGAGCCCCGGGTGAACGGCTCGACGTCCCAGACCCGCTTGTCGAAGCCCTGCGCGCCGCCGTGCAGGCTGTTCTCGCCGTCGTTGACGGAGAGCTGGTACGCCGTGCCGTCGAGGGTGAAGCGGCCCTTGTCGATGCGGTTGCCGTAGCGGCCGATCAGGGCGCCGAAGTAGGGGCTGGAGGCGACGTACTCCTCGAGGGTGTCGAAGCCGAGGGAGACGTTGGCGTACCGGCCGCGGCGGTCGGGGACCTCCAGCGACTGGACGATGCCGCCGTAGGACAGGACCCTCATCCGGGTCCCGCCGTTCTCCAGCGACCAGCTGTGGACCTTGGTGCCGTCCGCCAGCCTGCCGAAGAGCGTCTTCACCGGCCTTCCCCCGCCTCTCGTGCCTCCCGTGCCTCCCGCGGCCTGTGCCGTGCCGGTGCCGGCCGCGGCGGCGGCGATCCCGGCGGCCGCGGCTCCCGCGATGACCGTGCGTCTGTTCAGTTCCATGTGCGGCTCCCGTAACGGAGGGGCCCCGCCGTCCGGCGGGGCCCGAGCTGACCTACGAACCGACCTTGCGC
>NZ_JAPSKQ010000132.1:0-15963 GCF_031181555.1 Streptomyces sp.
CACCAACTGTTTCGCCGAGGTGTGGGTGATCGGCCTCAGCCGGGTTCCGGCGCCGCCGGACAGCACGAGAGCCTTCATCTGACTCACCATAGTCGTGTTCCGGCGGAACGAACATCACTTGCTTTACTTGTCCATTACGAAATCGCCGGAGAGGGCCACTGAGTCGCCCGGATCCCGGCTAATCCTCGCCTCGCACGATGTTTCCCTCCGCGCCCTTCTCCGGGGCTTCGGAGGTGCCGCGCTCCACGGCGGGCAGGCAGGTCCGCAGGGGTTCCTCGGCCCGCAGGCGCCGGGCCCTCGCCCAGCCGGTCTCCGGTCGGCGGGGCCGGGGTTCGTCACTGGTCTCCGAGGTCACGGCACATCATCTTCCTTCTGCGTCCCGCCCTGCGGGTCCCCCGCGCCCCGCCGGACAAACACGCGGTCGCCGGGCGGGCCGCCTCGGTCCCCAACGTCCCCGCCGGGACCGGGAGTTCCCGGTCCCGGCGGGGACCGTGCTCAGGTGTTGGGCCGGGCCACGCTGATGTCGCCGAGCGCGGACTCCGGATCGCGTTCCATGGCGATGTCGCCCAACGAGACGATGCCGACGGGGCGCCCGCCCTCGACGACCGGGACGCGGCGCACGGCGTGCTCGCGCATCAGCCGCACCGCGCGGTCCAGGTCGTCGTCGGGACCCACGGTCACCAGGTCCTCGCTGCACGCCCCGGCCACGGTGGTCTCCTCCGGGTCACCTCCTCGGGCGACCGACCGCACCACCAGGTCGCGGTCGGTGACCAGTCCGCGCAACCGGTCGTCGTCCATGACCAGGACGGCCCCGAGATCGCGGTCGCGCATGGTGCGGGCGACCTCGGCGACGGAGGTGTGCGGCCCGACGCTCACCGGCGCGCCGGTCATGATGTCACGGACGTGCTGTGTCATGACGTGCCCTCTCTTCGTGCTCCTCGTGTCGCGTGCCGGGTACCCGGCGGAGCGGCTCGGTCACCAGGCGCGGGCGGCCTCCAGCAGGCGGTCGCGGACCAGCGCGACATGGGGGTTGTCCGAGGCACCGGGCCGCTGCACCAGGAAGCTGGTGTTGATCGGGGCGTCCTCCGGCTCGTCGAGGAGGACCAGGGCGCCGCGGGCCAGTTCCCCGGCGCACAGGTAGCGCGGCAGCACGCTGAAGCCGGCCCCGGCCACCACCAGGGCCAGCACCGCCCGCAGGTCCGGGGCGGAGACGGCGGCGTGGCAGTTCAGGCGCCGGCCGAAGACGTGCCGCCAGTAGCGGCGGACGATGGGCAGGTCCTCGGCGTAGGTGAGCAGGGGGACGCCGTGCAGTGCTCCGGGGCCGTCGGCGGCGAGGCGCCCGCGGATCCCGTCGGCCAGGGCGGGCGCGGCGACCAGGACGAACTCCTCGTCCGTCAGCGGCACCGCGGACAGGGCACGGCCGCGCGGCCGGGTCGTGGCGATGACCAAGTCGTGGCGGCCGGTGCGCAGTTCGTCGAGCAGCGGGTCGGTCAGGCCCATGGTGACGCGCAGCCGTGTTCCCTGGGCCACCAGCGGGGCGAGCGCGGGCAGCGCCCGGGTGGAGAGCAGTTCGGCGGGTCCGGCGAGGTGGACCGGCCGGGGGCGGGCGCGGCCGGGCGAGCCGTGTCCGGTGGCCTCGGCGAGCGCGTCGAGCGGGGCGGCGATCCGGGCGGCCAGTTCGTCGGCCACGGCGGTGGGCGCGACTCCGCGGGGCAGCCGTTCGAACAGCTCGCGGCCGGTGTGCCGTTCCAGCGAGCGGATCTGGGTCGTGACGGTGGGCTGGGACAGGCCCAGGAGCTGGGCGGCGGCCGTGAAGGACCCGGACCGGTACACCGTCAGGAAGGTGCGCAGCAGGTTCAGGTCGGACTGCGCGGGCGGGGCCGCGGCGGCCTCGGCGGAGCCATGGGGATCGCTGTGCCTCACGACGACGAGCCTACGGGAGGCCCCTGCGTGCCGGGCCGTGGCGCATTCCCCTGGCAGACATAGGGTTCCCTATGTCTGCCATGGGATCAGGCATTGGAATTCCAGGGGTCGGGCACCTTACCGTCGGGGCATCGAAGCCATCCGCGCATCGGGAAGTGAGCACATGTCGAAGATTCTGTTCGTCGTCACCGGCGCCGACCGTCTGACGCTGGCCGACGGCACCACGCACCCCACCGGTTTCTGGGCCGAGGAGGCCGTCGCGCCGTACGAGGCGTTCCGGGCCGCGGGCCACGAGGTCGTCGTCGCCACGCCCGGTGGGGTCGTGCCCCCCGTCGACCAGGGGTCTCTCACGCCCGAGATGAACGGCGGCCGGGAGAACGCCGACCGGATCGCAAAGGCGCTGCGGTCCTTCACCGAGCTCCAGCGGCCCGTCCGGCTGGAGGACGTCCGCCCGGACGAGTACGCGGCCGTCTTCTACCCCGGTGGCCACGGCCCCATGGAGGACCTGGCCGTCAACCCCGACTCCGGTCGGCTGCTGACCGAGGTGCTGGAGTCGGGCAAGCCGCTCGGCGTGGTCTGCCACGGCCCGGCCGCGCTGCTGGCGGCCGTGCGGGCCGACGGGACGAACGCCTTCGCCGGCTACGAGGTGGCGGCGTTCACCAACGAGGAGGAGACCCAGGGCGGTCTCGCCGGCAAGGTGAAGTGGCTGCTCCAGGACCGGCTCACCGAGGCCGGGGTGCGCGTGCGGGCCGCGGAGCCGTGGGCGCCGAACGTGGTGACCGACCGCAACCTGGTCACCGGGCAGAACCCGGCGTCCTCCGCGCCGCTCGCCGAGGAGCTGCTGAAGCGGCTCTGAGGGCCGGTGGGCGTCACCGCCGCAGGACGAACTCCGCCCACACCTGCTTGCCGCCGCTGACCGGAAGCGTCCCCCAGGCCGCCGACAGGGCCTCGACGAGCAGGATGCCCCGGCCGCCCGTGGCCTCCCAGCCGATGCTGGTGGGCTTGACGGGGGTGCGGGGCGAGGCGTCGGCGACCGCGAGGCGCAGCCGGCCGTTGACCAGCGCGAGGTCGAGGCGGACCTGGCCGCCGGTGTGCACGAGGGCGTTGGTGACCAGCTCGGAGACGACGAGCAACGCGGCGTCGACGTCCTCGGTCACGCCCCAGGAACGCAGGGTGCGCCGGGTGAAGCGGCGGGCGTGCCCGACCGCCTGGGGCACCCGCCACACCGTCCAGCTCTCCCGCAGCGGGCGCGCGGCCATGCCGTCGTACCGCATGAGCAGCAGGGCGACGTCGTCACTGCGCGGGGCGTTGCCGAGCAGGGCGTCCGCGACGGGTCCGAGGTGGGCGGGGTCGGCGGCGGACAGGTGCCGGGCGAGGCGGTCCATGCCCTCGTCGATGTCGGTCTCGGCGGACTCCACCAGGCCGTCCGTGGTGAGGACGACCATCGTGCCGGGCTGGAGCCTGAGCGGGCTCATGGGAAAGTCGGCCTGGGCCATCACCCCGAGCGGCGGGCCGCCCTCGGCCTCCGCGATCTCGGTGCCGCCGTCCGGGTGACGCACCACCGGCGGCAGGTGTCCGGCGCGTACGTACCAGGCGAAGCCCTCCTCCATGTCGATGTCGACGTAGCAGCAGGTGGCGAAGAGGTCGGTCTCCATGTCCATGAGCAGCCGGTTGGCGCGTGACACCACCACGTCCGGGGGGTGGCCCTCGACGGCGTAGGCGCGCAGCGCGGTGCGCATCTGACCCATGAGGGTGGCGGCGCCGGCACTGTGGCCCTGGACGTCGCCGATGACGAGGGCGACGTGATGGTCCGGCAGCGGGATCACGTCGTACCAGTCGCCGCCGAGCTCCAGACCGGCCGTACTGGGCAGATAGCGGGCGACCGCGACCGCGCCCGGCAGCCGGGGCAGGCGGCGCGGCAGCAGCTGGCGCTGGAGCATGCCGACCAGCTCGTGTTCGGCGTCGAAGGCGCGGGCCCGCATCAGTGCCTGACCGGCGAGTTTGGCGGCGGCGGTGAGCAGGGCGCGCTCGTCGGCGCCGAAGTCGTGCGGGGCGTCCCAGCCGATCAGACAGGCGCCGGCCATGCGGTTCCCGGCGGGCAGCGGCAGCACGGCCAGGCCGCCCGGGCCGACCTCGGCGAGGGCGGTCTCCAGCGGGGAACCCGCGGGCCAGATGCCGGCGCGGCCCTCGCGCAGCGCGGCGGCGAGGGTGGGCATGGTGCGCACGGGCGCGTCGGGCCACTCGGTACGCCACTCCGCGCGCCACAGCTCCGGCCACGCCTCCGGTTCCGGCGGGTCGAGGACGGTGACGACGAGCCGGTCGCTCTCCAGCTCGGCGAGCGCGATCCGGTCGGCCCGCAGCGGCCGGCGCAGCGCGGCGACCACGGCCTTGCCGACGTCGTGGACGGTGACCGCGGTGGCCAGTGCGGCGGCGAGTCGCTGGACGCGGGCGACATCCGTGATGTCGGAACGCAGCGTGGAGGCGTCGGCGACGGAGCCCACGAGGTGGGCCGGGCGTCCCTCGCCGCCGGGCACCAGCCGGCCGCGCAGCCGCAGCCACTTGGGCGGGCCGGCGGGCTGCAGCACCCGGAACTCCAGCTCCCGCTCGCCGATCGACATGTGGTCGGCCTCGACCACGGACATCAGCGAGGGCAGATCCTCCGGCACGGTCAGGCCCAGCAGCGTCTCCACCCGTCCGTCGAAGTCGTCCGGGTCGAGGCCGAACAGGTCCAGGATGTCCTCACCCACCCGGACCCGGCCGGTGTCCATGGCCAGGCTGAAGGCACCCGGTGGCAGGTCGCCGCCGTCGGGGGCCGCGGGCACCGCGCGGAAGGCGATCCCGTCGGCGACGAGATCGAGGCAGACCCGGTCGTCGGCCTCGAACCCGCCGGGACGCTCACTCACCGCGAGCAGACAGCCGCCGTCGCGCAGGGGCAGGGCCGCCAGGAAGAAGTCGCGGCTCGGCACGCGCCGCGACTGGGCCTGCGCGGCGAGGTCCTTCGGGCCGAGCCACACCGGTCGCCCGCTCCGGTGGGCCTCGGCCGCCGGGGAACGCCCGGCGACCGGATAGCTGTCGCGCACCCCGCACAGGGTCCTCGGCACTCCGACGGACTCCACCAGGCACAGCTGCTCACCGTCCGCGCCGGGCGTGTACACGGCGGCGAACGCGGCGCCGGCGAAGACGAGGGCCTGCTCCAGGACCCTGCGCACTCGTTCGGGAGACTCCTGATCGGCCGCGATCGTCCTCAGAGCGCCTTCCGCACACAGCGTTCTCGTGCTGCGTCCCGCAGCGCCCTCACCGACCACGTTGGCCATTACAGCGCTTATGGGACCCCTGCGCAGCCCCTGTGGGCGTTCCAGGGCCGCCCCGGGAGCGGGCGGGCCCCGGCGGAACGCGTCGAGCGCGCGCCTGCGCGGCACCCCGCGCCCCGCCCCGGGAAGGACGCCGTTCCGGCGGTCGCGGCCCCGGACGTACGACCGCGTTCTTCCCCGCTCGCGGTGCGCGACGGCCCGGCAGGGGGGAGATTGGGTCCCGAGGGCGGAGGCACGGCCGTGCGAGGAGGTGGTCGGCGTGTCCGAAGGGCAGTCGTCCGCGCAGGCACCGGCGGGTACGCGGACGCCGGTCGGCCGTCCGATGCTGTCCCTGACGCTGGCCGCGATGATGGACGAGGTGCACGCCCACTCGGGAGCGGTGTACCTGCTCTCGCCGGACCAGCCCGTGCTGGAGATGGCGGTGATGGCCGGGCTCCCCCGTGCTTTCGCGGCTCCGTGGGAGCGGGTGGGCCTGAGCGCCCCGATCCCGGTGTCCGACGCGGTGCGCGAGCGACGGCTGGTCTGGGTCGGCGGCGAGGAGGAGATGGCGCGCCTCTATCCCCGGATCGCCATGGTGCTGCCGTATCCCTTCTCCCTGGCGGCGCTGCCGGTGGCGACCGCGAACAGGGCGTACGGCGCGGTCTTCGTGACCTGGCCCGGCACCCACCCGCAGGAGCTGTCCGACTGGGAGCGCGACCATCTGACCGCCGCCTGCGACCGGCTGGCGGTGCGGCTGGAGCGGGCCGCCGAGCAGAGTCTGCCCCTGCCGTCCGAACCCGATCTGGTGGCCGCACCGCTGGTGGGGGGCGTGGCCGGCACGCTCGGCGCGGTGGAGGCGGCGCGGATGGTGTCGCGGCTGCCGTACGGCCTGTGCTCGCTCGATGTGCACGGGCGGGTCGGCTTCGCCAACGCCGCCGCGGCCGAGCTGCTGGGCGTCCCGGTCACCCGGCTGCTCGGCGCCCAGCTGTGGGCGTCGGTGCCGTGGCTGAACGATCCCGTGTACGAGGACCGGTACCGGGCCGCGCTGTTCAGCCAGCACGTCACCTCCTTCGTGGCGCTGCGTCCGCCCGGCGAGTGGCTGTCCTTCCGGCTGTATCCGAGCACGACCGGACTGAGTGTCCGCATCAGCCGGGCGCGCGCGGTGACGGAGATGAACCGCACCGCGCCGCAGCCCGGGTACACCCCGACGCGTCTGGTCACCATCTCCCAGGTGCTGAGCCTGGCCAGTGCGCTGACCGAGGCGGTCGGGGTGCAGGACGTGGTGCAGCTGGTCGCGGACGAGATCGCGCCGGCGGTGGGCAGCCAGGGGCTGGTGGTCCTCGGTTCACGGGCGGGCCGGCTGCGGGTGCTGGGGCACCGCGGTTACCCGGATCCGCGGGTCGTGGAGCGGTACGAGGGGAGGCCGCTGTCGGAGCCGACCCCGGGCAGCCAGGTGCTGCGCACCGGTGTGCCCGCGTTCTTCGAGAGCCGTGCGGAGATCGAGCGCCTGTATCCGGCGCTGCTCGTGAACCTCTCCGAGTTCTCGGCGTGGGCGTATCTGCCGCTGATCGCCTCGGGCCGCCCGGTGGGGACGTGCGTGCTGTCGTACGCGGCACCGCACCACTTCGCGACGGAGGAGCGGGCGGTGCTGACCTCTCTGGCCGGGCTGATCGCCCAGGCACTGGAGCGGGCCCTGCTCTACGACGCCAAGCACCGGCTCGCGCACGGGTTGCAGGAGGCGCTGCTGCCGCACACGCTGCCGTCACTGGCCGGTATCGAGGCGGCCGCCCGCTATCTGCCGGCCACGCAGGGCATGGAGATCGGGGGCGACTTCTACGACCTGGTGCCGACGCAGGGGACGGCGGCGGCGGTGATCGGGGACGTCCAGGGACACAACGTGACGGCGGCCGGGCTGATGGGGCAGGTCCGCACGGCCGTGCGCGCGTACACGGCCGTCGGGCAGCCGCCCGAGGAGGTCATGCGCAGCACCAACCGGCTGCTGCTCGACCTGGGTTCCGAGCTGTTCGCGAGCTGCCTGTACCTGCGGCTCGACCCCGCGCACGGGCGGGCCGTGATGTCCCGGGCGGGTCATCCGCCGCCGCTGCTGCGCAGGCCGGACGGGCGGGTGCGGGTGCTGGACCTCGCGGGCGGACCGCTGCTGGGCATCGACGGCTCGGCGACCTATCCGTCGACCGAGGTCGCCCTCTCCCCCGGTTCGCTGCTCGTCCTCTACACCGACGGCCTGGTCGAGTCCCCCGGCACCGACTTCGAGGACGCCCTCGCCGACCTGGGCCGCCGGCTCACCGACCTCGGCGACCGCCCCCTGGACGACCTCGCCGACGCCCTGGTCCAGCACGGCACGGACGCGGAGGGCCGCCTGGACGACATCGCGCTGCTGCTGATCCGGGCGCTGCCGGAGGGCTGATCCCCCGGGCACCGGTCCGGCCCCGCCACGGCCGGGTGGCGGGGCCGGATCCGGCGGCGCTGTACCGTCGAGGCGCCGTCAGGGGGTCCGCGTCGGACCGGAGCCCTCCTCGGCGCCCTGGCCGGCTCCCGCACCGGCCTCCTCGCCGCCCGCCTGGTCGCCGGCGCCCGCGTCACCCGCGTCACCGGCTCCGGCTCCGGCTCCGAAGGTCGCGCCGACCGCCTCCAGGGCCGTGGTGACCGGCTGGAAGAACGTCTCGCCGCCCACGGTGCAGTCGCCGCTGCCGCCCGAGGTCAGGCCGATGGCGAGACCGTCCCGGGTGAACATCGAGCCGCCGCTGTCGCCGGGTTCGGCGCAGACGTCGGTCTGGATGAGACCGGTGACCGTGCCCTCCGGATAGTTCACCGTGGCGTTCAGACCGAGCACCCGGCCGTCGGCGAGGCCGGTGGTGCTGCCCATCCGGAACACCTCCTGGCCGACGGTGGCCTCCGCGGCCCGGGTGATCTGAACGGTCTGGTCGCCGAGGTCGACCTCGCTCGGTGCCCGGGTCGCCGGGTCGTCGTACCTGACGAGCGCGAAGTCGCCCTGGCCGGGGAAGACGGCCTGGTCGACGGTGGCGATCGGCTGCCCGCCCTGGCTGTCCGACCACTGGTCGCCCGCGAGAGCGCAGTGACCGGCGGTCAGGAAGGCGGGCGAGCCGTCGTCCGCGGTGACGTTGAAGCCGAGGGAGCAGCGGGAACCGCCGGCGAAGATGGCGTCGCCGCCCGAGGCGAACGTCTTGAACGTGCCCGCGGACTTCTTGACGGTCGCCATGCCGGAGCCGAGGCTGCGCACGGTGGACTCCAGTCTGTCCCACTTGTCGCCGGTCACCGTGCGGTCGGCGGTGACCAGGATCTTGTTGGTGCGCGGGTCGACGGCCCACGAGGTGCCGGGGATGGTCGCCTTCGCCTTCAGTGTCCGCGCTCCGGCCTCCAGCTCGGCCATGCTGTTGTCGACCTCGCGGACGGCCGCGCCGGCCTTCTTGGCCTGCACGATCACGTTGTTGTTGTCGCCCGGCACCACGTTGACGACGAGCTGCTGCCTGTCACCGTCGTAGTAGGAGCCGGCGAACGCGTCACCGAGGAGCCCGGCGAGCTGCGAGGCGAGGTCCGAGGCATCCGTCGCCCTCAGGGTCTTCGGCGCGGCCGCGGCGTCGTCCGACGCGCCGTCCTGCGACGCGTTGGCGTTCGGGAGCAGGAGCGCGGCGGCGCCGAGCGCCACCACGCTGCCCGCCGCTATCGCGGCCTTGCGCTTCGGAATTCGCTTGTGACTCAAACTTCTCGACCTCCTGGGGGGACCGGAGTCGTGCCGCCGTTCGGCAGCCGTCGGGGCGCCTGGACGGCTGTTGGTACGCACGGGCCGCGCGGGGTGTTCAATCCCGTCGCGGGGACGTTCCGCCGGCCTCGCCCCCGCGGCCCCTCGAACTCGGCCTGTCCGTCGAGGTGGTGGGCGACGACCGCGCGAGCGCGTTCCGCACGCTCCCGGGCCCGCACGCTCCGTAACTCATCAGAAGCGGAGAGTTGTCACCGGAGAGCGGAATCCCGGTTTCAGCGAATCTGCACATCGAATGCCCAAGCCGGTCACCGGAGCCCGGATCCCTCCACACGCCGAAGGGGCGGTCACGCCTTTGGGGCCGGTGTGCCGGATTCCGCCTTGCGGGACGCAAGTGGCCGGATGAGCCGATGCGGTGAGGCATGTGAAGAAGTCGCCATCGAGCCGTGCCGTCATCTGCACGCTTGGGCCCCAGCGGGACGCAAGTTGCCTGGTGAGGCGGTTGGTTGATTGGAAGCCCGCGCCCGGGGCGTGCTTTGATCCATCGCACCGCAAGGCCGTTCCGGGCTCCCGGCGACGGGCGCTCGGCGCCCGCGGTCGCGGCCTTCGTCTGTCCCCAGAGGGGGCCGCTCCCCCCTTGTGAAATATCCATACGAAGGGAAGTTCCATCATGAACTCCACCCCCCAGGTTGAGACCGTCGAGATCTCCGACGCCGACCTCGACACCGTCTCCGGCGGCCTGTCCGTGAACGCCGTCAACACCCTCACGGGCGCGGTGGACAGCATCGCCCCGGTCTCCGCCCTGGTCGACACGGCCGTCGGCACCGTCGAGGGTGTCACCGGTCTGAACACCGCTCCGGTCACCAACCTGGTCGCCGGTCTCTGATCGCGCCCGTGTGCCGCTGAGTCCCGGAGCCGCCCCCCGGCTCCGGGACTTCCGCGGTGCCGTCACTTCTCCGGCCGCGCATCCGGCCGGTGCGCCGGCTCGCGCGAGCCGGCCCCGCAGTACGTCGCAGAGTTCATCGCAGGTGAGGGAAGACCCGTGCAGTTCCGCCAACAGGCCCTCGCCAAGCTCCAGTCCCCGGAGGAGCTCGACCTCCCGGTGCGCTTCGCCCGGCCGCAGGGCTGGCTCGTGCTGTCCGTGACGGTGGTCGCCATGGCGGCGGCCTCGGTGTGGGCGGTGACCGGATCGGTGTCGTCCACCGTCGGCGCACCCGCCATCCTCACCCACGGGCAGGGCAGTTACGTCCTCCAGAGCCCCGTCTCCGGCCAGGTCACCGAGGTCCTCGCGCGACAGGGCGAGCGGCTCCCCGCCCGCTCCCCCGTCCTGAAGGTCCGCACCGAGCAGGGCGACACGGTCGTCCGCACGCTCGACGCGGGCCGGGTCACCGCGCTCGCCGCCAGCGTCGGACAGATCATCCGGACCGGCGCGAACGTCGCCGCCGTGGAGAAGGTCTCCGGCGCCGATGACCCGTTGTACGCGACGGTGTACGTCCCCGCCGAGAGCGCCGCCGGCATCCCCGCCCGCGCCTCCGTGGACCTCACCGTGCAGTCGGTGCCGAGCCAGGAGTACGGCGTGCTGCACGGCGAGGTGAAGTCGGTGGACCGCTCGGCACAGTCCGCCCAGCAGATCACCGCGTTCCTCGGCGACAGCCAGCTGGGCGAGCAGTTCACGAAGGAGGGCAGGCCGGTGGCCGTCACGGTCGCGCTGGAGAAGTCGTCCGCCACGAAGAGCGGCTACGCGTGGTCCTCCGCGGACGGCCCGCCGTTCCGGCTGACCTCGATGACCCTGGCCACGGGCTCCATCCGGCTGGCCGACCGGCGTCCCGTCGACTGGCTGCTGCCGTGACCACCGCCCAGGAGACCCGCGGCAGACGCCGCGCCGCGCCGTCCAGGCGCAAGGTGCCCAAGTCCCGCGCGAAGACCGTGCGCACGCCCACCGTGCTCCAGATGGAGGCCGTGGAGTGCGGTGCCGCCTCCCTGGCGATGGTGCTCGGACACTACGGCCGCCATGTCCCGCTGGAGGAGCTGCGCATCGCCTGCGGCGTCTCCCGCGACGGCTCGCGCGCCAGCAACCTGCTGAAGGCGGCGCGCAGTTACGGCCTGACCGCCAAGGGCATGCAGATGGACCTGGCCGCCCTCGCCGAGGTGACGGCGCCGGCCATCCTGTTCTGGGAGTTCAACCACTACGTCGTCTACGACGGCATGGGCCGCCGGTTCGGCCGCCGCGGGGTGTTCATCAACGACCCCGGCAAGGGGCGGCGGTTCGTCCCCCTGGAGGAGTTCGACAGCAGCTTCACCGGTGTCGTCCTGGTGATGGAGCCCGGTGAGGACTTCACCCGGGGCGGCCGCAGACCGGGCGTGCTCGGTGCGATGCCGGCCCGGCTGCGCGGTACCGCCGGGACGATGCCCGCCGTGGTGCTGTCGAGCCTGCTGCTGGTCGCGGTCGGCGCGGCGGTGCCCGGACTGAGCCGCACCTTCATCGACGAGTTCCTGATCGGCGACCGGACCTCGATGCTGGGCGTGCTGTTCACGTCGATGGGCGCGTGCGTCCTGCTCACGCTCGTTCTGACCTGGCTCCAGCAGGCCAATCTCCTGCGCGGCCGGATCATCTCCTCCACGCTGTCCAGCGCCCGCTTCCTGCGCCATCTGCTGCGGCTGCCGGTGACGTTCTTCGCCCAGCGCAGCCCCGCCGACCTGGTGCAGCGGCTGCAGTCCAACGACGCGGTGGCCGAGACGCTGGCCCGCGATCTGTCGGCGGCGGGCGTGGACGCGGTGGTGGTCGTGCTGTACGCGGTGCTGCTGTACACGTACGACCCCCAGCTGACCTTCGTCGGCATCGGTGTGGCGCTGCTGAACATCGTGGCGATGCGGATCGTCATCCGGCTGCGCGCCACCCGTACGGCGAAGCTGCGCGCGGACACGGCGCGGCTCACCAACACGGCGTACACCGGTCTGCAGCTGATCGAGACGATGAAGGCGACCGGCGGCGAGGACGGCTACTTCCGCAAGTGGGCGGGGCAGCACGCCACCACCCTGGAGGAGCAGCAGCGGCTCGGGGTGCCGAGCGCCTGGCTGGGTGTGGTCGCGCCGACGCTCGCCACCCTCAACAGCGCGCTGATCCTGTGGATCGGCGGGATGCGGGCGGTCGAGGGGCACATCTCGGTCGGTCTGCTGGTCGCCTTCCAGGCACTGGTCACCCGGTTCACCGCCCCCCTGACCCGGCTGAACGGCGTCGCGGGCCGCATCCAGGACTTCGCGGCGGACGTGGCGCGGCTGAAGGACGTGGAGAACTTCCGGGCCGACCCGCTCTACGGCCGCCCCGGCGCCGGCGAGTCGACGCGCCGCCTGCACGGCCACGTCGAGCTGCAGAACATCGGTTTCGGCTACAACCCGCTGGACAAGCCGCTGCTGACCGGCTTCGACCTGACCGTGGGCCCCGGGCAGCAGGTGGCGCTGGTCGGGGGTTCCGGCAGCGGCAAGTCCACGGTGTCCCGGCTGATCTCGGGCCTGTACACGCCGTGGGAGGGCGTGATCCGGATCGACGGGCGGCGCATCGAGGACATCCCGCGCGGGGCGCTGGCCGCCTCCGTCTCCTTCGTCGACCAGGACGTGTTCCTCTTCGAGGGCACGGTCCGCGACAACGTGGCGCTGTGGGACCCGTCGATCCCGGACGAGGCCGTGGTGGAGGCACTGAAGGACGCGGCCCTGTACGACGTGATCACGCGCAGGCCGGGCGGCATCCACAGCCGGGTCGAGCAGGACGGCCGCAACTTCTCCGGCGGGCAGCGCCAACGCCTGGAGATCGCGCGGGCGCTGGTGCGCCGGCCGAGCATCCTGGTGCTCGACGAGGTGACCAGCGCGCTGGACGCCGAGACCGAGCTGGTCGTGATGGACAACCTGCGCCGACGGGGCTGTGCCTGTGTGGTGATCGCGCACCGGCTGAGCACGGTGCGCGACAGCGACGAGATCGTCGTCCTCGACCACGGCACGGTCGTGGAGCGCGGACGGCACGAGGAGCTGGTGGCGCGCGGCGGCGCGTACGCGGCGCTGGTCAGGGAGCGATGAGATGACGACCGTGCAGGAAGGGCAGGGCGGCGACCTCGTCCTGGGCGCGCTCGGCGCGCTGGGCACGCCGATCGACTGCACCGGGTCCAGCCGCCTGGACCTCCAGGGACCGCAGGTGCTGTGGCTGATCGCGGCGGGCGCGGTGGACCTGTTCGCGGTCGACGCCGAGCAGCAGGGCCACTGGCACCACCTGGGCCGGCTGGAGGCGGGTTCGCTGGTGCTGGGCCCGGGGGCCGGGCCGCGGCACACGCTCGTGGCCCGGCCGCTGCGGGACTGCGTGGTGCACCGCATCGGCCTGCGCGAGCTGTACCAGCCGGCGAACACGCAGACCTGGTCGTACGACGCGTACGGCAACCCGCAGTACGTCCCGCCGACGACGAGCCCGCTGGAGTACGCCCTGGCCCTCGGCGTCGGCCGCAGCCTGTCGGTGCTGTTCCAGGCGCCCATGGCCACCGACCGGGCCGCGGCGCCCGCCGACGACGACGTCTTCTGGATGCAGGTCCCGCCGGGCAGCGTGCAGTACGGCTCGCTGTACGGCGCCGAGGCCGCGGCCGATCTGCTGATGGACCCGGCGCTGTGGCAGAGCATGGTCGACCAGCAGTACCGGCTGATGACCACGCTGGACCGGTGGATCGAGCAGCTGGAGCAGACCCACGAGACGCGCACCGCCGAAGGCATCAGGGCCGGTGAGGCGGTCCGTGCCCAGGCCGACCGGACGCTGCTCGCCTCCATCGGCAGGCGGTCGGGGCAGCGGACGACGGCGGCCGACGCGGACGCCACGTACGCGGCCTGCAAGCTGGTCGCGCGGGCGGCCGGGATCACGCTCGCCGAGCCGGCGCGGTCGGGTACCGGCGGGGACCGTCTCGACCCGGTCGAGCAGGTCGCCCTGGCCTCCCGCGTGCGCACCCGGGCGGTGCGGCTGGAGGGCCGCTGGTGGCGGGACGACGTCGGTCCGCTGGTGGGCCACCGGGCCCTGTCGGGCGCGCCGGTCGCGCTGCTGTGGCGGCGCGGCGGCTACGTGGCGGTGCATCCCGCGACCGGCCGCGAGACGCCGATCGAGAAGGCCAACGCCGACGAGTTCGAGCCGCGCGCGGTGATGTTCTACCGCCCGCTGCCCGAGCGGCGCCTGAGCCCGCTCCGGCTGGTGCGGTTCTGCATGGCGGGAACGGGCCGCGATCTGGCCGGTCTGCTGCTCAGCGGTCTGGTCACGGTGGCGATCGGGGCACTGGTGCCCCTCGCGACCGGCAAGGTGCTCGGCGAGCTCGTGCCGCAGGCGCGGACCGAGCTGATCGTCCAGGTGTGTCTCGCGGTGATCATCGGCAGTGTGGTGGCCGCCGCCTTCATGCTGCTGCAGAACCTCACCCTGCTGCGCCTGGAGGGCCGGGTGGAGGCGACGCTCCAGCCGGCGGTGTGGGACAGGCTGCTGCGGCTGCCGACGAAGTTCTTCACCGAGCGGTCGACCGGTGAGCTGGCGAGCGCCGCCATGGGCATCAGCGCGATCCGCCGGCTGCTGGCCGGGGTCGGCCCCACGGTGGCGCAGTCGGTCACCGTGGGTGCCGTGAACCTGGCGCTGCTGCTGTGGTTCAGCGTGCCGATGGCCCTGGCCGCGATCGGGATGCTGATCGTCGTCGCGGGCGTGTTCCTGGGACTCGGGCTGTGGCAGGTGCGCTGGCAGCGGCGCCTGGTGGTGCTCACCAACAAGCTGAACAACCAGGCCTTCCAGACCCTGCGCGGCCTGCCGAAGCTGCGGGTCGCGGCGGCGGAGAACTACGCGTACGCCGCCTGGGCGTCCGAGTTCGCCCGCAGCCGTGAGCTCCAGCAGAAGGTGGGGCGGATCAAGAACCTGACGGCGGTGCTGGGCGCGGTCTACCTGCCGCTGTGCACGCTGGCGATGTTCATGCTGCTCGCGGGTCCGGCGCGCGGTTCGATGACGGCGGCCGAGTTCCTCACCTTCAACACGTCGGTGACGATGGTGCTGACCTCGGTCACCCAGCTGACCGGCGCGTTCGTGTCCGGGGTGGCCGCGCTGCCGCTGTTCGAGCAGATCAGGCCGGTGCTGGACGCCACGCCCGAGGTGCGCGCGGCGAGCACCCGGCCGGGCCCGCTGTCCGGGGCCATCGAGGCGCGGCGGCTGTCCTTCCGCTACTCCGACGACGGTCCGCTGGTCCTCGACGACGTGTCCTTCGAGGTGCGTCCGGGCGAGTTCGTGGCGATCGTCGGCCCGAGCGGCTGCGGCAAGTCCACGCTGCTGCGGCTGCTCATCGGCTTCGACAAACCCCTGTCCGGCAGCGTGCTGTACGACGGTCAGGACCTGGCCGCCCTGGACCAGTCGGCGGTGCGCCGCCAGTGCGGGGTGGTGCTCCAGCACGCCCAGCCGTTCACCGGCTCCATCCTGGACGTCATCTGCGGCACCGAGCCGTACACGCCCGAGGAGGCGATGGCGGCGGCCGAGCTGGCGGGGCTCGCCGAGGACATCAAGCGCATGCCGATGGGGCTGCACACCATCGTCTCGGGCAGCGGCGCGGTCTCCGGGGGCCAGCGGCAGCGGCTGATGATCGCCCAGGCGTTGATCCGCCGGCCGCGGATCCTCTTCTTCGACGAGGCGACCAGCGCCCTGGACAACGAGACGCAGCGCACGGTGATCGAGAGCACCAAGGCGCTGCGGGCGACCCGGATCGTCATCGCGCACCGGCTGTCGACCGTACTGGACGCGGACCGGATCGTGGTGATGGAGGACGGCAAGGTGGTGCAGCAGGGCCCGCCCGACCGGCTGCTCGCCGACACGAACGGCCGGCTGCACGAGCTGGTGCGGCGGCAGATGGCGTGACGGCGGACCGGGCGTCCGGGCCCGGGACGGGTGGGCCGAGGGGCGGGCCGCCCGTCAGCCGCGCGCGGGCGGGTGGTCGGTGCCGTCGATCCGCAGGCGGGCGCCCTGGCGCAGCAGTT
>NZ_JAPSKQ010000132.1:16063-18670 GCF_031181555.1 Streptomyces sp.
TGGCGTGACGGCGGACCGGGCGTCCGGGCCCGGGACGGGTGGGCCGAGGGGCGGGCCGCCCGTCAGCCGCGCGCGGGCGGGTGGTCGGTGCCGTCGATCCGCAGGCGGGCGCCCTGGCGCAGCAGTTCCTGCTGGACGAGGGGGTGCGGCAGGTCCCGTGGGTCGCGTCCGAGGCGGATCGCCAGGCCCGCGCAGACGCCGGCCGCCTGGCCGGTGGCCATCGCGATCGGCATGACCCGGTACGAGGAGTGCGCCACGTGCGTGCCGGAGATGCAGCGGCCGGCCACCAGCAGCCGGTCCGTCTCCCGGGGCAGCAGACAGCGCAGCGGGATGTCGTAGAAGCGGCCGGGGGGCACGCGCTTGAGAACGGTGCCGGTGCCCCTGGGGTTGTGGATGTCGACCGGGTAGGCGCCGTGCGCGACCACGTCCGGGAAGGACTGCGCGGCCAGGATGTCGTGCCCGGTCAGCTTGTAGTCGCCCAGGATGCGGCGGGTCTCGCGGACACCGATGTGGGTGCCGCTCTGCACGACGTAGGAGTCCTCGAAGCCGGGTACGTGGCGGCGCAGGAAGCGGTCGATCTGCTCGAGCTGGCGGCGGGCGGTGTACTCGGCGCGGCTGAGGTCCCACACGTCGGTGCCGAACGCCCTCGTGACGCGGGTGCTGTTGACGCTGACCTCGCCGGGGTGCGGGGTGCCGAAGAACAGTATGTCCTCGCGCGGGAGCTGGAGCTCACCGTCCGCCGTGGCCTCCTTGACGAGGTCCCACAGACCGTGCACGCCGCGCCACTGGTCGGGGTGCTCGCGGACGTACTCGGCGAACCGCGGCTGCGCGAAGTCCGCGACGCGGAACATGAGCGTCATCGGCTGCACCAGCCCGTCCTCGGGCCGGCCGGTCTCGTACGGCGCTCCGCAGGAGGCCGCGACGTCGCCGTCACCGGTGGCGTCCACCACCACACCGGCGTCGATCACCACCGGTCCCGACTTGGTCTCGAAGACCACGCGCCAGCCGTCGTCCAGCGGCAGCGCGGCGGAGGCGAAGGAGTGGAACAGCATCCGCGCCCCGGCCTCGTCGAGCAGGTCCAGCAGGACCAGTTTGAAGACCTCCGGGTCGAACGGCACGGTGTAACCGGTCTCCAGGGAGGGCGGAACACAGCCGCCCCGCGCCGTCAGCCGGTCCAGCAGCCGCCACAGGACACCCGCGACCACCGGCTCGCCCTCGCCGTGGTCGGTGGGCAGCAGCCGGGTGCCGTCGCCGCTCCCGTCGAAGACGGCCTGCTTGTGCTCGTTGTGGAAGGACATCAGCGGCATGACCAGTGCCGCGGTCGCATTGCCGCCGAGGAACCCGTACCGCTCCACGAGCACCGCCTCGACCCCGGCGTCGGCCGCGGCGAGCGCGGCACCGCATCCGGCGGGGCCGCCGCCGACCACCAGGACGTCGGTGCGGCCCGCGTGCAGGGCGGGCCGCGGCGGCAGTGTGACGGTACGGGCTCGTCCGGGCGGTTCCAGGATGGGCATCGAGTGTCTCCCGTCAGCTCTCCTCAGGCCGCGTCGTGCGACTCCGTCCGGGACGGCTCCGCCCGTGACTCCTGCGGCTCACGGACGTCACCGAGCCGCTGCTCGGTGACGTGGGTACTGCTCGTGCCCTCCAGCCCGTTCGCCGCGGCCGTGTCGTCACGGCAGTCGGTCCGGCCGGTCCCGTCCATGCGGTCGAGCAGGTCGCCGCAGCGCACGCAGGTCTCCTGGGCCAGGGTGTGCAGCTCCCGCACCCGGGAGCGCAGTTCCGCACGCCGCTGCGGGTACTCGTCCCAGAGCCGGTCCACCTCCGCCAGGAGAAGACCGGCCTGCTCCCGCGCCACTCCGACCAGAGCGGGGGCGCCGATGCGGCGGGCGAAGTCGAAGACCTTGCCCGAGTAGGGAAGCGGAAGGACCGGCAGGCCGGAGACCGCCGCGAAGATCACGAAGTGCAGCCGCATGCCGACCGCCAGGTCCAGCCGGCGCATGAAGCCGAGCACCTGCCCCGGGCTGTAGGCACCGTTGAGGATCCGTCCCCGGTCCGGCGCGGTCATGTGGTACAGCACGGCGTGCGCGTGCCGGACGTCGTGGCGCTCCATCGGCATGAACACCACATAGGCGTCCAGGCGTCGGACCAGGAAGTCCGCCACCTCGGCGAGCAGCGCGTGGTAGCCGCTCTCGTCGAGGTTCTCGGCCGCACGCCCCGGTTCCCGCACCGACATGCCCACGAGCCGGGTGCCGGCGGGCAGCCCCTCGTCCCTCATCATCCGGCCGGTGAAGGGCTCCGGGCACAGTCGCAGCGCCGGGTCCGCGGTGACCTTGACCTCGCGCTCCACCCCCACCTCTTCGAGCACCAGCCGGGACTCCTCGTCCCGTACCACCACGTCGTCCATGTCCGGCAGCACGGTGCGCACCGCCTCCCGGTCGTCGGCCTCCCGCAGCGGACCCGCGCCGACGGCGTACGCGAACGTGCGGACGCCGCGGTCCTGCGCCGCGCGGACCAGCCGCAGATAGCGGCGCGCCTCGCCGTCGTAGAGGATGCCGCCGCCGCCCAGCACCAGCAGGTCCAGACCGGACAGCACCTCGAGTACGGGGC
>NZ_JAPSKQ010000133.1:0-14829 GCF_031181555.1 Streptomyces sp.
TCTCAGCGCGGAGGCGGTGGGATTTGAACCCACGGTGACATCGCTGCCACGACGGTTTTCAAGACCGTTCCCTTAGGCCGCTCGGGCACACCTCCCCGCGCCGGCCGGTGATCGGCGGCGCGGGGACAAGGGTAACGGGTCCGGTGGCCGCGGGTGAGGTCAGTTGTCGCCGACGCGGGAGCCCAGGGTGAGTTCCGTGGTGTGCTCCTTGCCGCCGCGTTCGTAGGTGATCGTGACCTCGTCGCCCGGCTTGTGGGTCCAGATCTCGCCGATCAGGGTCGGGCCGGAGTCGATGACCCGGTCGTCGAGCTTGGTGATGACGTCACCGGGCCTCAGACCGGCCTTGTCGGCGGGGCCGCCCGGTTCGACCGCCTCGGAGCCGCCGGCGCCCTGCTCGGTGATCTTCGCGCCGCCCGACGTGTCCTCCAGGGAGACCGACGCGCCGATCTTGGCGTACACCGGCTTGCCCGTCCTGATCAGTTCCTGGGCGACGTACTTGGCCTGGTTGATCGGGATGGCGAAGCCCAGGCCGATCGAACCGGCCTGGCCCGTGCCGAAGCCGCCGTTGCTGGTGGACTGGATCGCGGAGTTGATGCCGATGACGTTGCCCTGCGCGTCCAGCAGCGGCCCGCCGGAGTTGCCCGGGTTGATGGACGCGTCGGTCTGCAGGGCGCTCATGTACGACGCCTGGCTGCCGGTGCCGTCGCTGGAGGCCACCGGGCGGTTCTTCGCGCTGATGATGCCCGTCGTCACCGTGTTGGACAGGCCGAAGGGCGCGCCGATCGCGATCGTCGAGTCGCCGACGGCCACCTCGTCGGAGTTGCCCAGGGGGAGCGGCTTCAGGTCCGAGGGGGCGTTGTCGAGCTTGATGACGGCGACGTCGTAGCCCTGGGCGTTGCCGACCACTTCGGCGTCGTACTTCTTGCCGTTCGGGAAGGTGACCGAGAGCTCGCCGCCGTCGACGGCTTCCGCCACCACGTGGTTGTTGGTGACGATGTGGCCCTGGGTGTCGAAGACGAAGCCCGTGCCGGTGCCGCCCTCGCCGCTGCTGCTCTCGGCCTCGATGGTGACCGTGCTGGGCAGCGCCTTGGCGGCCACGGCGGCGACCGTGCCCGGCTCGCGCTTGATGTCCCCGCCGCTGGTCGACGCCGAGACGGTCGTCGATCCGCCGGTGTCGTTCTCCTTGGCCAGGGTGTAGCCGAGGCCGCCGCCCGCACCGCCCGCGACCAGCGCGGCCGCCAGGACCGCGGCGACCAGACGGCCGCGCCCACCGCCCTTCTTCGGCGCCGGCTGCTGGTAGGAGGAGCCCCAGCCGCCGGCACCGTGCCCGGCACCGCCGTCGCCGTAGGACGGGGGCGGCCAGGAGGCGTCGGGAGGGGGCGGGGATCCCGCGGGGCCCCCGAAGGCGGGCGCGCCCTGCGCACCGTGACCGAAGCCGTGCTCGGGGGAGCCGTGACCGGCCGACGGGCCGTTCTGCGGCGCCGGGGAGCCCGGGGCGCCGTGGTCCTGTGCGGCCCCGGGGGCGTTCGGCGGGACCGGGGGCATGGGGGCCGTCGAGGTCCCCCCGTCCGGAGCGGGACGCTCCTGGTGCGCCGAAGCAGCGGGAGCATCCACCGGCACGGGCGGTGCGGACGGGGCCGGGGGTACCGCGGTGCCCTCGTTCTCGGTGCTCACAGCTTCTCTCCTCGATCCACGGCTGTTGTTCTCGGTCCCACGCGGTCCCACTCGGTCACGTTCACTCATGTCCGTTCACGCTCGTCGAGCGTCCGGCGTGACGCAGCTGCGCACGTCTCTTTGTATGACGTCAGCTTTTCCCATGGACCGTCAGGGCACCATAAGCCGTTCCTGTGGGTCCGGGGTCATTCTTTACATAGGGCATTACTCACTAAAGGAGCGCCACCTCAATGCCTCCGACCGGACCTCCGCACCGGCTGCGCCCCTCTGCGCGCACGTGTACCCGCGCGCGGTGGCACCATGACGCGGTGACCCACGCACGACAGCACCCGACCCAAGTCGTCGCGCACCGCGGGGCCTCCGAGGACGCCCCCGAGCACACCCTGGCCGCGTATCGCAAGGCGATCGAGGACGGAGCGGACGCGCTCGAATGCGATGTGCGCCTGACCGCCGACGGCCACCTGGTCTGCGTCCACGACCGTCGCGTCAACCGTACGTCCAACGGCCGCGGCGCGGTCTCGGCGCTGGAGCTCTCCGACCTGGCCGCCCTGGACTTCGGCTCCTGGAAGACCCGCGACTCCTTCGGCGGCCGCACCGAGGAGCCCGACTGGGAGCACCGTCCGGAGGACCGGGAGGCCACCTCCGTCCTCACCCTGGAGCGGCTGCTGGAGCTGGTCCTCGACGCCGAGCGCCGGGTGGAGCTGGCCATCGAGACCAAGCACCCCACGCGGTGGGCGGGTCAGGTGGAGGAACGGCTGCTGCTCCTGCTCAAGCGGTTCGGTCTGGACGCCCCGGCCACGGCCGAGGAGTCCCCGGTGCGCGTGATGAGCTTCTCCGCGCGTTCGCTGCACCGCGTGCGTGCCGCGTCGCCGACGCTGCCGACGGTCTACCTCACGCAGTTCGTCTCGCCCCGGCTGCGCGACGGACGGCTGCCCGCGGGCGTACGGATCGCGGGGCCCTCCCTCCGGATCGCGCGCAGCCACCCCGCGTACATCGAGCGCCTGAAGGAATCCGGCCACCAGGTGCACGTGTGGACCGTGAACGAGCCCCGGGACGTGGACCTCTGCCTCGGCCTCGGGGTGGACGCCATCATCACCAATCGCCCCCGCGCGGTGCTCGACCGGCTCGGCCGCTGATCCGCGCACCCTTTCCGTGCGGTTCCCGCAGGAGTCTTGACCTCGCGCCCCGCCCCGGCCCATCCTCACCTCTCGGCCACACCGACGAAATCCAGCCACACCATCACAGGGAGTGCTCCGGCGCGTTCGGTGCGTATTCGATCGTTGCGAGTGCGTCACCGCACAGGGAGGGGACGGTTTCCGGTTCGGGCCAATGGGGCATCCACACCGTGGCGTGGGGCGAAGGAGGTCTCGGGGGTGGCGTTGGTGGTGGCACAGGAGGTGCCCACGTCGTCGAGCATGGCCGTACCCCATGGCCCTGCGGGCGTGGGGAAAGCGAGGCGCCGGATGCGCGCGCAACTGCGCGACGGCGGCGTGGCGGACGCGGTCATCGACGACGCCGTACTGATCCTTTCCGAGTTGCTGAGCAATGCGTGCAAACACGGCCGGCCCCTCGGTGACGCCCTGGCCGGGGACGGTGACGTCCGTGCCGCCTGGTGGGTGGACGCCCGCGGCCGGCTCGTCGTCGAGGTCACGGACGGCGGCGGCCCGACCCGCCCGGCACCGGCCACCCCGTCGGTCACCGCGCACGGCGGCCGGGGGCTGAACATCATCACCGCGCTGGCCGACGACTGGGGCGTACGCGACGAGGTGCCGGGCGAGGTCACCGTGTGGGTCGTCGTCCACAAGGACGTGCACGACCCGGACGCCGGGCACCGGCGCGACGACTTCGCCGCGCGGGTGACGGCCCCCGCGGTGTCCCGGATCCCAGGACTGGACTTCGCGGACGCCTTCGACGACCTCGGCTGACGGCCCCGGCCGGGGCCGCGCGGACCAGTGCCCCGCGAGGGCGGGCGGCAACCGTACCGGCCGGGGGCGAGCGGGACACGAGAACGGCACGGCACGCCACCGGATCCCGTCGGCCGTGGCGTGAACGGCTAGGCTCGGCGCCCGTACGAGACGAGCCGTAACCGGGAGACACCCACGATGGCCAAGAAGCGACCCCAGACGAAGGCCAAGCGCCCGCAGCTCACGGACGGAGAGGTCCCGGTCGTCGGCGCCCGCGAGCCCTGCCCGTGCGGCAGCGGCCGCCGCTACAAGGCCTGTCACGGCCGTGCCGCCGCGCACGCCGTGACCGAGCTGGTGCACCGCCCGTTCGAGGGCCTGCCGGGCGAGTGCGACTGGGTGGCGCTGCGCGAGCTGGTGCCGGCCGCCACCGTCGAGCTGACGCTCAGGGACGGCCTGCCCGAGGGCGTCCCGTCGGTCACGCTGGCCACGGTGCTGCCGATGGCCTGGCCCGCCCTGCGCCGCGACGACGGCTCGGTCCTGCTCGGCCTGCAGAACGACACCTCCTCCGGTGACATCAGCCGCGACCTGGCCGACACCCTCCAGCGCGCGCTCACCGCCGCACCCGGCACCCCGGTGCAGGCCCGCCGCGCTCCCGCCGACGGTCCCCGGCTGCAGGACCTGCTGGATCCCAAGGGCGCTTTCGAGCCGGTGGTGCACAGCGGGTTCGAGTTCTGGATCCCGGACCCGGAGAACGCCACGCCGGACGTCACCGCCTCCCTGGAGCGGGCCAACGCCGCGGCCATCCCGACCGTCAAGCTCTCGGGCGTGGACTCCGCGTACTGGTGCGAGACGCCGGAGAAGAACCACCTGCGGTGGGTCATGCCGCACCCCGAGGAGCAGCTTCTGGACGCTCTCGCGCGGCTGCACGCGGCCGGGCGTTCCTCCCTGGGCGAGGACACCCGACTCGTGGGCTCCTTCCGCGCTCACGGGCTCACCGTGCCGGTCTGGGACCTGCCCAGCGGGGTCACGGCCGAGGACGTGGAGAAGCCGGCGGCCGAGTTCGCCGAGCGGCTCGCCGCCGCGCTGGCCGCGGACGCACCGCTGACCGCCGACGAGCGCCGCGCGCGCGGCGGCCTGACCAATCGCCAGGTCACGCTCAGCTGAGGCACTCCCCCGGGACCCGGTGCTGCTGACCGGTCGGTCAGCGGCACCGGGTCCCACGCGCACCACCGGCCTCAGGGGCAACTACCGGCGCAGACAGGCCAGTCGGTGACCGGAAAGGCCGAGGTGGAATTTGCGAACCGCCGATCTCTTGTTACCGTTCCAGTAGCCCGGTTGCTGGTGCATCCCCCGTCGCCAGCAACCGGGTCTTTCCGTGCCGGTCGCCGTTCACGGAACGCAATCGCGCGCCAACCGCCCGCCCCCGCCTGCGCGTTGCCCCGGAGCGCGGCGGCAGCGGTCCCCTTCCGGTACGGTCCGTGAACTCCGGGTCCGCCGTGGGGCGCGTGGTTTCTCCCCCTGCACCCGCGCGGCGCGCCCCGCGGGCGGCGCTGCGGCAGCAGGTCCGCGCACGGCCCCGGACAGGGGCAGAACGCCCGACGGCCGCGCGGACGGGCGGGCGGGTCCTCCGGGGATGCGGCGCGGCGGTTCCCGGCATGACGCGGCACCCGCCCCGGGGGGACAACCCCGGAGCGGGCGCCGGACGTGGCCCGCGCCGACGCCCCTACGTCTCGGGAGCGCTCACACCCGCCCGGGTGAGGGCCTCGACCACGGCGTCCACCACGGCCTCGACGCCGGGCACCCAGGGAGAGGCCGAGCCGGGCAGCGGAGCGCGCTCCCAGCGGATCCCGCCCTGCGCGGTCACGGACGGGGGCAGGGCGAGGTAACCGCCCTCGCCGTGGAAGCGGAGGGAGCCGGGGACGAAGTCCTTGGCGTACAGCAGCTCGCCCAGCTGCTCCATGGAGTACGGCTGCACCAGGATCGACCAGCGGGCCGGCGAGGCGACGACCGGGCCGAGCCGCATGCCGCGGCGGTCCAGCGCGTCGAGGGCGAGGGCGGCCGGCAGGGCGGGCAGCGAGACCGCGCAGGGGGCCTTGCCGCCGGTGGCCAGGATGATGGGGGCCGTCGGCCGGTTGCTCCACCACCAGCGCACCATGCGCGCGTCGGTCGTGGCGGCGAGGAGGCCGGGATCGAAGGGATGGGCGCCCGGCACCGTGCACTCGGGGTCGGGACAGCCGCAGCGGGACCTGCCGCCCCGCGGGTCCGCCGCCACGCCCGGGAGTACGGGCCACTGCCATTCCGTGGCGAACGTCAGGGCCGCGCCGATCAACTCCGGCCCTCCGTCACCGCGCCGGGACAGGAGCCTGCGTCGCCTTCCGAGGATCTCGCGCATGAGCGCTCGTTCCTTTCCGTTGCACCCCTGGCAACACCGTGGTCCACATCACACCATGTGTCGATCACTTCACTGTGCGTACCTGTTGGCGCATCACACCCCCGCACCGGGCAGGGGGAACCCCTATGGGCCGAGCAAGGGCTGCCTCCGCGGCCGCTCCACCCATACCGCGTCTCTCGGAAGCATGGGCGTGGCGTGGGGGTGGCGAAGTCTGGCGTTTGCCGTCGCGCGTGGTTCTCTCCGCCTCCGCCACGGGAGGATGGGGCACGGTCGTCGGTGGTTAAGACGCCCGGGTCCGTCACCAGGTTCCCGGATGGTTCCCGACCACCCCTGGCCTTCACCGAGTACGTACCCATCACGACCGTCGTGACGCTCCGTCGAGCAAGCCCAGTCGACCGCAATACGCCTCCCCCTGAGGCAGTTTCAAGCCAACTTCATATTTCGACAAGGGGTCTGCGGGGAATTCCCTCCAGTCTCACAGACACCAGGAAACCCAGCAGGACAATGCTGGACATCTCCTTACGAGTACGTGTACATGTGGAGACACTGCCGGCGACGCAGAATGACATGGGGGTTTGCGATGCTTTGGAGCAGTACGCACCGGTCGGAAAGCCGGACACCATGAACGCCCCGCACCCTCCGAAAGTGGCCGGAATCGATTCGACGGTCCCGGCACCCGCACACACTGTCGCGTCCGTCGCCGCGGGTACCTCCGCCGCCCCGGCACCCCCCCAGCCCGCACCGGGGGCACTGCTCCAGGACCGTCTCGCCGGATGGGTCTCCGACCTCACGACCCTCCACGAACTCACCGAGCGCCTGGCCCGCGTGAGCGCGCTCGACGAGGCGCTGCAGGAACTGCTGCGCGCGGGCTCCGCCCTGGTGGGGGCGCGGCGCGGGCTCGTCGCCCTGGAACCCGCCGACGGTCTCGGCCCGGACACCACCACCGGCCTCGGCCTGGCCCGCGCGGACCTCGGCCACATGGAGACGGTGCCGCGCGGCTCCCTGGCGCACGGCAGGATCCTGGACGGACTGACCGGCGCCGACGACGGCATCGCCGAGCCCGACCTGTTCGCCGAGCAGGGGCTCGACCCCCGGCACCGCGAGGTCGCCGCGCGCCTCGGCTACGCCGCCAGCTACACCCTGCCGCTCACCACCGGGACCGCCGGCCGCCTGGGCGCCGCGGTGTGGCTCTACGACGAGCCGGCCGAACCGTCGAAGCGGCAGCGCCACCTCGTCGGCCTGTACGTCCGTCACGCGGCCGAGCACCTCGCCCGGCTCCTCGAACTCGAGCGCACGCGCGCGTGCATGGCCACCGTGTCCGAGGAGCTGCTGCCCTCGCGCCTCCCCCGCGTCGCCGGCGTCCAGCTCGCCGTCCGGCACGCCACCTCCCCGCGCGGGGGCGGCGACTGGTACGACGCGCTGCCCCTGCCGGACGCCGCGCTCGGCCTCGCCGTGGGGTCCGTCACCGGGTCGGGGCCCAGCGCGGTCGCCGCGATGGGGCGGCTGCGGGCGTCCCTGCGCGCGTACGCCGTGATGGAGGGCGAGGATCCGGTCGCCGTCCTGTCCGACCTGGAGCTGCTGCTGCGGCTCACCGAACCGGCCCGGTCGGCCACCGCGCTGTTCGGCTACTGCGAACCCGCGCTGCGCAGGATCACGCTGGCCGGAGCCGGGCACTGCCCGCCGCTGCTGCTCGGCGAGCGGCGCACGGAGTTCGTGGAGACCTCCGTCTCCGCTCCCCTGGGCATGCTGGCCTGCTGGGAGGCGCCGAGCGTGGAGATCGCTCCGGAGCCGGGGGAGACGGTTCTGCTCTACACCGACGGACTGCTGCACCGCACCGGCGACCCCACCGACCGCGCCTTCGCCCGGCTGCACGCGGCGGCGGCCGGGGTACCGAGGGCACTGCGCCACGATCCCGGCGCGATCGCCGACCACGTCCTGCGCACGGTGCTGCCCCAGGGGGCGGGCACGGCGGACTCCGCGGAGGACGTGGTGCTGCTGGCCGCGCGGTTCGAGTAGCCGCCGGGGCCGCGGACCGGTCATCCTCCGTGCGCCCTCGGTAACAGGTCCTTCCCCGCTTCGGCCGTTTCCGCGCGACCGTACGATGATGGGGGTCCCCCCTGCTCGAGCGGAGCCGAGATCCGAAGCCGAGAGCTCGGGGGAGGTCCCGTGCCGTATCGAGGAGGATGACCGTGGCGGAGGAGCTCCCGGAGACCCCGGAGACCCTTGAGGAAGAGCCGATCAAGCAGCGCAAGAACGGCCTGTACCCGGGCGTGTCCGACGAGCTGGCCGAGAACATGAAGAACGGCTGGGCCGACACCGAGCTGCACGGCCTGGAGCCGGTCCCCCAGGCCGCCCGGACCGCCGCCCGCCGCGCCGCGCTGTCCGCCCGCTTCCCGGGCGAGCGCCTGGTCGTCCCGGCGGGCAACCTGAAGACCCGGTCGAACGACACGGACTACCCCTTCCGCGCGTCGGTCGAGTACGCCTACCTCACCGGCAACCAGACCGAGGACGGCGTCCTGGTCCTGGAGCCCGAGGGCGAGGGCCACACCGCGACGCTCTACCTCCTGCCGCGCTCCGACCGGGAGAACGGCGAGTTCTGGCTGGACGGCCAGGGCGAGCTGTGGGTCGGCCGCCGCCACTCCCTCGCCGAGTCCGAGAAGCTGTACGGCATCCCCGCCTCCGACGTGCGCAAGCTGCCCGACGCGCTGCGCGAGGCCACCGGCCCGGTGCGGGTCGTGCGCGGCTACGACGCCGGGATCGAGGCGGCGCTGACCGACAAGGTCACCGCCGAGCGCGACGAGGAGCTGCGCGTCTTCCTCTCCGAGATGCGGCTGGTCAAGGACGACTTCGAGATCGGCGAGCTGCAGAAGGCGGTCGACTCCACCGTGCGCGGCTTCGAGGACGTGGTGAAGGTCCTCGACAAGGCCGAGGCGACGAGTGAGCGCTACATCGAGGGAACCTTCTTCCTGCGCGCCCGGGTGGAGGGCAACGACGTCGGCTACGGCTCCATCTGCGCGGCCGGCCCGCACGCCACCACCCTGCACTGGGTGCGCAACGACGGCCCGGTCCGCTCCGGCGACCTGCTGCTGCTCGACGCGGGCGTGGAGACCCACACGTACTACACGGCCGACGTCACGCGCACGCTGCCGATCAGCGGCCGGTACAGCGAGCTGCAGAAGAAGATCTACGACGCCGTGTACGACGCCCAGGAGGCCGGGATCGCGGCGGTGCGGCCGGGCGCCAAGTACCGCGACTTCCACGACGCCGCCCAGCGCGTGCTGGCCGAGCGGCTCGTCGAGTGGGGTCTGGTCGAGGGCCCGGTGGAGCGGGTGCTGGAGCTGGGTCTGCAGCGCCGCTGGACGCTGCACGGCACCGGTCACATGCTCGGCATGGACGTCCACGACTGCGCCGCCGCGCGCACCGAGACGTACGTCGAGGGCACGCTGGAGCCCGGCATGGTGCTCACGGTCGAGCCGGGCCTGTACTTCCAGGCCGACGACCTGACCGTGCCCGAGGAGTACCGGGGCATCGGCGTCCGCATCGAGGACGACATCCTGGTCACCGAGGACGGCAACCGGAACCTGAGCGCCGCGCTGCCCCGGCGGTCGGACGAGGTCGAGGCGTGGATGGCCTCCCTGAAGGGCTGACCGGAAGGGCCGGCCACAGGGCGGAGGGCCGGGTACGGGTTCGTACCCGGCCCTCCGCCCGTCTCCGTCCGCCTCCGCCCGCGGTTCGTACGCGTCCGGTCGCGCCGGGGACGGGCCGGATCGGCGCCGCTACACCGTGGCCAGCGGGGCGCCCTCGCGCCACTTCAGGATCTTGTCGAAGCTCACCACCGCGCCGCCCCGGCCCGGCTTGTTGTCGATGCGGACGTGGTCGGCCAGCTCCTGGATGAGACAGAGACCCCGTCCGTGCTCCGCGTCGACCGGTGCGGGGCGGGCCGGCGGGCGGGAACGGCCCGGAGCACCGGCGGGGAAGCCGGGGCCCTCGTCGGTGACCTCGATGCGGCACTTCTCGCCGTCGAGATAGGCGGTCACCCGGAACGCCTCCGAACCGCCGCCGCACGCGGTGTCCCCGCCGTGCTCGACGGCGTTCGCGCAGGCCTCGCTGAGGGCGACGGACAGGTCGTAGGAGATCTCGGGGTCGACGCCCGCGGTCTCCATGGTGCCGAGCAGAAGACGCCGGGCGAGCGGCACGCTCGCAGCATCGCGCCGCAGATGGAGTGACCACCAGATGCTCATGCTCCAGCCTCCCGGCCGCGGCTCGACATATCGTTACGTATTGCCCTGAGTACTCACTTGTAAGCGTGAAGTTGACGTGACACCGCCCATACGGCGGGTGTGTCGTGGAGTCGATCGGTGTATGTGGGGCGGTCCGTGGCAGAGGTGATCTTCCGGTCGTACCTCATCTTGCGGACCTGCCGTACGGCGACCGGAGGGCCAGTGCGATGATGAGCCCGCCATGACTGCCCCCCACGCACGCATGACACGCTCCGGACGAGGGCTCCGGATCCTGCGGGCCGCGGTGTTCGCCGCGGTCTGCGTCGTGCTGGCCGGGGCAGGTCACAGCCTCGCCTCCTGCGCCGTCGTCCCGCTGTGGACGCTGGTCGCCGGATTCCTCGCGGCGGTCGCGGTCGCCGCGCCGCTCGCCGGGCGCCCGCGTTCCCTGCCGGTGATCGCGGTGTTGCTGACGGCCGGGCAGACGGCACTGCACACCCTGTTCGGCCTCGGGCAGCACGGCACCGCCGCACCCCCCGCGGGTGCGTCGTCCGCCCTCTCCGACGCCGCGCTGGTCGAGCAGGCCGCGCGGCTGATGTGCGGGCCCGCCGCGGCGACGATCAGTCCCGCCCAGGCCCACCGCATCCTCACCGACGCGCGGATCCACCCGGGCACGGCGCACACCCCGGCGGACGCCCTGTCCACCGCCGCGGGTTCCCCGGCGTCCCTGCTTCCGTCGCTGCCGATGCTGCTCGGCCACGTCCTCGCGGCGATGGCCGCGGGCTGGCTGCTGCGCCGCGGCGACCTGGCCCTGCTGCGGCTCACCGAACTGTCGGCGCACGGCGTCGCCGAGGGGGCCCTCGTACGCTCCCTCCGCGCGGCGCTCGCCCTGGTGCGTGCCCTGCGCGCCGGGCTCCCCGGAACCCCGGAAGCGGGCCCCCGCACGCCGCGCACCGCGCCGCCCGCGCCACCCGCGCCCCGCACCACCGTGCTCCAGCACACGGTGATCCGCCGCGGCCCGCCGGCCGCCGTCACCGCACTCGCCCTCGCCGCCTGACGCGCCGCGACCGACCACTCCGCCATCACCGGTTCCCCGGCTGAGGAGAGGGACGCCGGCGTGCGGCACGCGCGCGTGCGTCCGGTTCCCGCCGCGCCCGAGTCCTCCTCCACGAGACACGGGAGGGACCGGGAGAGACCGGAAGGTCCTCCCGCCGTGGGCGCGCACCCCTCATCGTCAGCGAAACATCGACCGAAGCGGAGTGCTTCTGCCATGAAGGCTTCCCGTATCGCCGCCGCCGGTGCCGTCGCCGGTGCCGCCGTCCTCGCCGTGTCCACCCCCTGCTTCGCGCACGTCAGCGTGCAGCCCGAGGGGGAGGCCGCCAAGGGCGGTTACGCGGTGGTCAACTTCAAGGTCCCCAACGAGCGGGACAACGCCTCGACCACCAAGGTCGAGGTCACCTTCCCCACGGACCACCCGCTGGCCTCCGTGATGCCGCAGCCGGTCGAGGGCTGGGACATCAAGGTCACCAAGTCCGAGCTGGACAAGCCGCTCGAGATGCACGGCAAGAAGATCGACGAGGCCGTCACCAAGGTCACCTGGACCGCCGACGGCGACGGCATCGAGCCCGGCTTCTTCCAGAAGTTCCCGGTGTCCGTCGGCACGCTGCCCGAGGACGCGGACGAACTCGTCTTCAAGGCCCTGCAGACGTACTCCAACAAGGAGGTCGTCCGCTGGATCGAGGTGCCGCAGGAGGGCCAGGCGGAGCCCGAGCACCCGGCCCCCGTCCTCGCGCTGTCGGAGGCCTCCGAGGACGGCCACTCCCACGGGGCCGCGGAGGACGACAAGGCCGAGGACGGTGCCGAGTCCACCGAGGACGCCGCCGCCGGGACCACCACGGCGTCCGACTCCGACGACTCCGGCGGCACGGACACCACCGCACGCGTCCTGGGCATCGTCGGCATCGTCGTCGGTGCCGCGGGCATCGCCTACGGCGTACTGGCCGGGCGCCGGCGCACCTCCGCCTGATCCCGTCCTCTTCCCAGCGGCGCGCACCGGGACCGGTCACGGCCCCGTGGCCCCCCGGTGCGCGCCGGAGCACCTCACCACCCTGGACACCTTTCATGCGCAAGAAGACCTTCGCGGCGGCCGCCCTGCTCGCCGCCGCGTCCCTGACCCTCTCCGCCTGCGGCAGCGGCGGCGGCGACAACGGCAAGCCCGTCGCCGTGGTCTCCGAGGAAACCGGCTCCGACAAGGCGGCCACCGTGCTCGACAAGCCGTTCGAGAAGCCGGACCTCGTCCTCACCGACACCCACGGCAAGAAGTACGACTTCCGCGAGGAGACGGCGGGCAGGCCCACGCTGATCTACTTCGGTTACACGCACTGCCCCGACGTCTGCCCGCTGACGATGAACAACATCGCGGTGGCCAAGAAGCAGCTGCCCCGGGACCAGCAGGACGAGCTGCGGATCGTGTTCGTCACCACCGACCCCGAGCGGGACACCGCCGCCGCGCTCGGCAAGTGGCTCAAGGGCATCGACTCCCAGGTCGTCGGTCTGACCGGCGACTTCGCCACCATCCAGGCCGGCGCCCGCACCCTCGGCATCTCGATCGACCCGCCGCGCAAGGACGACAAGGGCAAGGTCGTCTCCGACCACGGCACCCAGGTCATCGCCTTCTCGCCGAAGACCGACGGCGGTTACGTCCTCTACGGCGAGGACGCCACCGTCGAGGACTACACCAAGGACCTCCCCAAGATCATCAAGGGCGAGAACCCGTGAGGCTCCGCGTGGTCCCGTCCCTGGTCGTCGCCGGGGCGCTGGCCCTGGCCGGGTGCGGCGGCTCGGACGGCTCGGGCTCCGGCGGCGGCACCGCGGACCTGTCCGTCGGCTCGGCCTACATGCCGCAGCCGGTGTCGGACATGGCGGCCGGCTTCCTCACCATCACCAACGAGGGCGACGCGGCCGACCGGCTGACCTCCGTCAGCAGCGACGTCGCCGGCCAGGTCACCGTGCACGAGACCGTCGACGGCGCCATGCAGGAGGTCGACGGGCTCGACATCCCGGCCCACGGGAGCCTCGTGCTGGAGAGCGGCGGCAACCACCTGATGTTCGAGCAGCTGAAGCGGAAGCCCAAGCAGGGCCAGAAGGTCTCCGTCGAGCTGCGCTTCGACCGGTCCGACCCCGTCACGGTCGAGATCCCGGTGAAGCCCGCCACCTACACGCCGAAGGCCGGACACCGGACCGGACACGAGACCGGACACTGAGGGAGACACCCCCGTGACCCAGACCATCGCCCCCCGCGTGCGGACCCTGGTGCTGCTGCTCCTGGCCGTCACCGGCGCGCTCCTCGCCGGGGCCGCTCCCGCCTCCGCGCACGCCGCGCTGACCGGAAGCGACCCGCGGCAGGGGGCGGTGGTCGACCGGGCCCCCACCCAGGTCTCGCTCACCTTCTCCGAGCCGGTCGCGGTGAGCGACGACGCCGTTCGCGTGCTCGATCCCAAGGGCAAGCGGGTCGACAAGGGCGACCCGGTCAACCCGAGCGGCACCACGTACTCCGTGCGGCTGCTCAGCGGGCTGCCCGACGGCACGTACACCGTGGCCTACCAGGTGGTGTCGGCGGACAGCCACCCCGTCGCCGGTGCCTTCACCTTCTCCATCGGCGCCCCCTCCGAGACCTCCGTCCCGGTCACCGCCCAGGCCGCCGACGACGGGCCGGTCGGCCGGTTGTACGGCTTCGGCCGGTACGTGGCGTACGCCGGGTTCGTCGTCATGGTGGGCGGAGCCGCCTTCGTCCTCGCCTGCTGGCAGCGCGGCTCCGGGGTGCGGGCGGTGCAGCGGCTGGTCGTCTCCGGGTGGCTCGCGCTCACCGCGGCCACGCTCGCGCTGCTGCTCCTGCGCGGCTCGTACACCCGCTCCGGTGAGGTCGGTGACGTCTTCGACCTGACGCTGCTCGGGGACGTGCTCCAGACCAAGACCGGCGCGGCGCTGGTGTCCCGGCTGCTGCTGCTCGCCGCGGCGGCGCTGTTCATCGCGGTGCTGTTCGGGGCGTACGACAAGCGCGAGGACGAGGAGAAGCGGGACCTGACCTTCGGGCTCGCGATCGGCGGGACGGTCGTGGCGGCCGGACTCGCCGCGAGCTGGGCCATGTCCGAGCACGCCTCGCAGGGGCTCCAGGCGGGGATCGCCATGCCGGTCGACGTCGTCCATCTGCTGGCCGTCGCCGCCTGGCTCGGCGGGCTCACCACCCTGCTCGTCGCGCTCTACCGGGCGCCCGCCGACACCCCGGTCGACCGGGTCGCCGTGCAGCGGTTCTCGCGGCTCGCGTTCGGCAGCGTGGTCGCGCTCGTCGCCACCGGGACCTACCAGTCCTGGCGGCAGCTCGGCTCCTGGTCGGCGTTCACCGACACCCGGTACGGACAGCTGCTGCTGGTCAAGATCGGGCTCGTGGTGGTGCTGGTCGCGATCGCCTCCTTCTCGCGGCGGTGGACGGCGCGGCTGGCGCAGGCGCCGACGGCGGTAGGCCGGGACCGGGAGGCGCAGAGGGAGCCCGCGGGCGCCGTGCCCGCGAAGCGGCCCGACGCGGGACGGGCCGGGGCCGGCGCGCCTGGAACCGCTGGAGTCGAGGAGGCCGGGACCGGAGAGC
>NZ_JAPSKQ010000133.1:14929-18602 GCF_031181555.1 Streptomyces sp.
GGGCTCCGCGCGGGCCGCTCAGCTCGCCCGGCAGCGGGCCGCGATGGAGACCGCCCGGCAGAAGCGGCTGCGGGACGCCGACCCGAACCGCTTCGGCCTGCGCCGCTCCGTACTCGCCGAGGCGGGCGTCGCCGTCGTCCTGCTCGCCGTCACCACCGTGCTGACGCAGACCGAGCCGGGGCGCACGGAGCAGGAGGCCGAGGCGGTCGCCTCCGCCTCGTCGTCCGCCGCGTCCGGCCGGGGCACCGGCGCGGTGACCCTGAACATGCCGTTCGACACCGGTGGTGAGGACGGCAAGGGCATCGTCACGGTCGACCTCGACCCCGCGCGGGTCGGCGACAACGACCTGCACGTCTATGTGGAGCGCCCGGACGGCGAGCCCTTCGACATCCCCGAGGTGAAGGTCGCCTTCACCCTCTCCGCCGAGGACATCGGCCCCCTGCCGGTCGTCCCCGACCACATCACCACCGGACACTGGTCGGCGAGCGGCGTACAGATCCCCATGGCGGGCGACTGGAAGATCGAGGCGACCGTGCGGACGTCCGACATCGACCAGGTGACCGTCTCCAAGAACGCGAAGATCGGCTGAACCACCATGGCTGACCAGTCCATTCCGCAGGCCCGCACCCCGGAGGCACCCCGGGAGGAGGCCGTCGCACAGACCACCGGGGCCACCGGATCCGCCGGGAAGGGCATGTCCCGGCGCAGGCTGCTCGGCACCGCCGGGGCCGCCGGTCTCGTGCTCGGTGCGACGGGCGGGGCGGCCGTGGGACACGCGGCGGCGCCCGCCGGGGCCACTCCGCTGACCTCGGTGGGCACCGGACGGGTGATGTTTCACGGGAAACATCAGCCCGGCATCACCGAGGGGCTCCAGGCCCGCGGCCATCTGATCGCCTTCGACCTGGCGCCCGGTGCCGGCCGCAAGGAGGCTGCCGCCCTGCTGCGCCGCTGGTCGGACACGGCGCGCCGGCTGATGGCGGGCGAGCCGAGCGGGCAGGACGACACCGGTGTGGCCCGCGACGCCGGCCCCTCCTCGCTGACCCTCACCTTCGGCTTCGGCCACAGCTTCTTCGCGCGCACCGGCCTGGAGAAACAGCGTCCGGCCGCCCTGGACCCGCTGCCCGACTTCTCCTCCGACCACCTCGACAAGGCCCGCAGCAACGGCGACCTGTGGGTGCAGATCGGCGCCGATGACGCGCTCGTGGCCTTCCACGCCCTGCGTGCCGTGCAGAAGGACGCGGGGTCGGCGGCCAGGGTGCGCTGGCAGATGAACGGCTTCAACCGCTCGCCGGGTGCCACCGCCCGCCCCATGACGGCTCGCAACCTGATGGGCCAGATCGACGGCACCCGCAATCCCGAGCCCGCCGACCCCGACTTCGACCGGCGGATCTTCGTCCCGGAGAAGGGCGAGCCCGCCTGGATGGCGAACGGCTCCTACGTCGTCGTCCGCCGTATCCGCATGCTGCTGGACGACTGGGAGAAGCTTCCGCTCAGGGAGCAGGAGAACGTCATCGGGCGCCGCAAGTCCGACGGGGCGCCGCTGTCCGGGGGCACCGAGACGTCCGAGATGGACCTGGAGAAGACGGACGCCGAGGGCAACCTGGTCGTCCCCTTCAACGCCCACGCCAGGATCACCCGCCCCGACCAGAACGGCGGCGCGGCGATGCTCCGGCGCCCGTTCTCGTACCACGACGGCATCGACGCGGACGGGGTGCCGGACGCGGGCCTGCTGTTCATCTGCTGGCAGGCCGATCCGCTGCGCGGCTTCGTTCCGGTGCAGCGGAAGCTGGACCGGGGCGACGCCCTGACCCCGTTCATCCGGCACGAGGCGAGCGGGCTGTTCGCGGTGCCGGGCGGCGCGGCGGAGGGCGAGTATGTGGGGCAGCGGCTGCTGGAGGGATGAGAACCGCCCCGCGTCACCCCCTGGGGTTGCGTCCGGAGCTGCCGCCGACGCGGGCCCATTAGGGTGAGGTCATGCCAGCGAGCTATGCGTATCTCGGCCCCGAGGGCACCTTCACCGAAGTCGCCCTGCGCACGCTTCCCGAGGCCGCCACCCGGGAGCTGATCCCGTACGTCTCCGTGCAGTCCGCGCTCGACGCGGTCCGCGCCGGCGAGGCCGAGGCCGCTTTCGTGCCCATCGAGAACTCCGTCGAGGGCGGCATCACCACCACCCTCGACGAACTGGTCGCGGGCACCCCGCTGATGATCTACCGCGAGGTGCTGCTGTCGATCACCTTCGCGCTGCTCGTCCGTCCCGGCACCAAGCTGTCGGACATCAAGACGGTCACCGCCCACCCGGCCGCCCAGCCCCAGGTCCGCAACTGGCTCAAGACCCACCTCCCGGACGCCCACTGGGAATCGGCCGCCTCGAACGCGGACGGTGCGCGTCTGGTCCAGGAGGGCCGGTACGACGCCGCCTTCGCCGGCGAGTTCGCCGCCGCCCGGTACGGCCTGGAGGCCCTGGAGACGAACATCCACGACGCGGAGAACGCCCAGACCCGGTTCGTGCTGGTCGGCCGGCCCGCCCGGCCCGCGGCGCCCACCGGTGCCGACAAGACCTCCGTCGTGCTGTGGCAGCGCGACGACCATCCCGGCGCCCTGCGCGACCTGCTGGGCGAGTTCGCCACGCGGGGCATCAACCTGATGCTGCTCCAGTCCCGGCCGACGGGGGCGGGTATCGGCAACTACTGCTTCTGCATCGACGCCGAGGGACACATCGCGGACCGCCGGGTGGCCGAGGCGCTGATGGGGCTGAAGCGGATCTGCCTGCAGGTGCGTTTCCTCGGTTCGTACCCGCGCGCGGATGTGCGGCCGGGAGAGGTGCTGCCTCCGTTCCCCGGTACGTCGGACGAGGAGTTCGTGGGTGCGGCGGACTGGGTGGCGCGCTGCCAGGACGGCCGGTTCTGACGGAGGTCCCGGTCCGGGCGGTGCCGGTCCTCACCGGTCCTTCCCGCCGTGTGCCGTTGTCCACAGAAGTTATCCACAGGTCCGCTTCTCGACCTGGGGACAAGTCGACAGGTACGCCCCATTCGGTCGACAAATCACCCTGCGGGCCATGATCGCATCCACCGTCCCGCAGATCACTTTCGTCCACCCTTTTCCTCTGGTCAATCCTTTGGGGTGAACTGTTTTCCCTCAAAAGTGAGGTCAGGGGGAGTTTGTTCACAGAATCCTGAGGCTCGACCCCCTTTCGGAGGGAGCAATTCCGAAGTCCACAGATCTTCCCCACAGCCTGTGGATAACTTTCCGAAGGTGTGGATGCCTGTGGACAACCAGGCCCCAAGTGTCGTGCGCGCCAAGGAATTCGAGTCAACCGACGACCCGCGCCCCCACCCGCACCGGGGAGATGAAGCCCCTTTCCTTGACGCGCCCCCTCCCGAGACGGCGGAACACACTGCGCAATTCACCCATAACGGAAAGTGAGTCGCCGTGCCGCAATAGTGAGTCGTGGGCCGTCGCACCGCACCGGTAGCCTTGACCGCGTGATTGACCTTCGCCTGCTTCGTGAGGACCCCGACCGTGTGCGTGCTTCGCAGCGCGCCCGTGGAGAGGACGTCGCGCTCGTCGACGCCCTCCTGTCTGCCGACGAGCGGCGCAGGTCGTCCGGCGTCCGCTTCGACGAGCTGCGCGCCGAGCAGAAGGCGCTCGGCAAGCTCATCCCCAAGGCGGCCGG
>NZ_JAPSKQ010000301.1 GCF_031181555.1 Streptomyces sp.
GCCGGGCGTCAGCCCCGCGTCAGCCCCTCGACCAGCTCGTCCGCCGCGCGGTACGGGTCCAGCTCGCCGGCGATGATCCGTTCCGCCAGGGCGCCGAGCCGGCGGTCGCCGTGGAGGTCGCCGATGCGTTCGCGCAGGGCGGTGACGGCGATCGTCTCGACCTCGCGGGAGGCGCGGGCCAGCCGGCGTTCCGCCAGGACGCCCCGCTCCTCCATCCAGGCGCGGTGCTTCTCCAGCGCCTCGACGACCTCGTCGACGCCCTCCTGGCGCGCGGCGACCGTCTTGACGATCGGCGGGCGCCAGTCGCCGGGGGCCCGGGACTCGCCGAGGCCGAGCATGTGGTTCAGCTCGCGGGCGGTGGCGTCGGCACCGTCGCGGTCGGCCTTGTTGACGACGTAGACGTCACCGATCTCCAGGATCCCGGCCTTGGCGGCCTGGATGCCGTCGCCCATGCCGGGGGCGAGCAGCACGACGGAGGTGTCGGCCTGGGAGGCGATCTCGACCTCCGACTGGCCGACGCCGACCGTCTCGACCAGGATCACGTCGCAGCCCGCCGCGTCCAGGACGCGGATGGCCTGCGGCGCGGCCCAGGCGAGGCCGCCCAGGTGGCCGCGGGTGGCCATGGAGCGGATGTAGACCCCGGGGTCGGAGGCGTGCTCCGACATCCGGACGCGGTCGCCGAGCAGGGCGCCGCCGGAGAACGGCGAGGACGGGTCGACGGCCAGGACGCCGACCCGCTTGCCCTGTTTGCGGTAGGCGGTCACCAGCGCCGAGGTGGACGTCGACTTGCCGACGCCCGGCGAGCCGGTCAGGCCGACGACGTACGCGTTGCCGGTGAGCGGCGCCAGGGCCGCCATGACCTCCCTCAGCTGCGGGGACGCCCCCTCCACCAGGGAGATCAGCCGGGCCACGGCCCGCGGCCTGCCCTCCCTGGCCTGGGCCACCAGAGTGGAGACGTCCTGCATCACAGCTCCGTTCACGAGAGGGAAATCGGCAGACAAATCCGGTTCAGGCCCTGGGGACCCGCACGATCAGCGCGTCGCCCTGGCCGCCGCCGCCGCACAGCGCCGCCGCGCCGACCCCGCCGCCGCGCCGCTTCAGCTCCAGCGCCAGGTGCAGCACGAGCCGCGCGCCGGACATGCCGATCGGGTGCCCCAGGGCGATGGCACCGCCGTTGACGTTCACCTTTTCGGAGGAAACGCCAAGGTCTTTCATTGACTGCACGGCCACCGCGGCGAACGCCTCGTTGATCTCGATGAGGTCGAGGTCGGAGACCTCCAGGCCCTCCTTCTTGAGGGCGTGCAGGATCGCGTTGGACGGCTGCGACTGCAGGGAGTTGTCGGGGCCGGCCACGTTGCCGTGGGCGCCGATCTCGGCGATCCAGTCCAGGCCGAGCTCCTGCGCCTTGGCCTTGCTCATCACGACCACGGCCGCCGCACCGTCCGAGATCTGCGAGGAGGAGCCGGCGGTGATGGTGCCGTCCTTGGTGAAGGCGGGGCGCAGCTTGCCCAGCGACTCGGCGGTGGTGTCGCCGCGGATGCCCTCGTCCTTGCTGAACAGGACCGGGTCGCCCTTGCGCTGCGGGATCTCGACCGGGGTGATCTCGGCCTCGAAGATGCCGTTCTTCTGGGCGGCGGCGGCCCGCTGGTGGGACAGGGCGGCGATCTCGTCCTGCTCGGCGCGGCCGATGCCGAGGCGCGTGTTGTGCTTCTCGGTGGACTGGCCCATGGGGATGTTCTCCCACGGGTCGGTCAGGCCGTCGTACGCCATGGCGTCGAGCATCTCGACCGCGCCGTACTTGAAGCCCTCGCGGGACTTCGGCAGCAGGTGCGGGGCGTTCGTCATGGACTCCTGGCCGCCGGCGACGATCACGTCGAACTCGCCGGCGCGGATCAGCTGGTCGGCCAGCGCGATGGCGTCGAGGCCGGAGAGGCACACCTTGTTGACGGTGAGCGCCGGGACGTTCATCGGGATGCCGGCCTTGACCGCTGCCTGGCGCGCCGGGATCTGCCCCGCCCCGGCCTGGAGCACCTGGCCCATGATCACGTACTGGACCTGGTCGCCACCGATCCCCGCACGGTCGAGGGCGGCCTTGATCGCGAAGCCGCCGAGGTCGGCTCCGGAGAAGGACTTCAGTGAACCGAGCAGCCGTCCCATCGGGGTGCGGGCGCCCGCGACGATGACGGACGTCGTGCCGTTCGTTGCGGAAGATGCAGAAGTCATGAGCTGCGATCCCCTTCCGGCCTGCACAGCCGAGGAGTGAACGAGGGTTTACTTCGAATGTACTGACGCCCGGCGGATCGCGTCATCGGCCTTTCGGTGTGATCGCGCGCACGTTGCGTAACCGCCCCGGGGGCGCTGCACTGAATCCATGCTGACGCGAATCGACCACATCGGGATCGCCTGTTTCGACCTCGACAGGACCGTCGAGTTCTACCGTGCCACCTACGGCTTCGAGGTGTTCCACTCCGAGGTCAACGAGGAGCAGGGCGTGCGCGAGGCCATGCTCAAGATCAACGACACCTCGGACGGCGGCGCCTCCTACCTCCAGCTGCTGGAACCGATCCGGGAGGACTCCACCGTCGCCAAGTGGCTGGCGAAGAACGGCGAGGGCGTCCACCACATCGCCTTCGGCACGGCGGACGTGGACGCGGAGGCCGCCGGCATCCGCGACAAGGGCGTACGCGTCCTCTACGAGGAGCCCCGGCGCGGCTCCATGGGGTCGCGCATCACCTTCCTGCACCCCAAGGACTGCCACGGCGTCCTGACGGAACTGGTCACTTCGGCGCCCGTTGAGTCACCTGAGCACTGACCTTCGTACATAGGGGCCGGTAGGGTTGGGTGCGGTCGCCGCTCGATCCAGGGTGACCGGGTCCTGCCGTCAACGGCGGCGGGACCGACCGGGGTCCGGGTTTCGGGGGGCGAGCGCCGGGGCAGCAGCCCATGCTCCGCCGTTGATCTGACACCATTCCCCGGTGAGCCCCGTTCGTCGGACGGACGGAGCTCGGCCAGACTTGCGACCAGGGGACGGATGGGACCGCGCAGTGCGGGGCTACGAGAGCCAGGAGCGAGAGCCGGCGGCTGACGTCGACCACCTCTCTCGGTTCGAAGCCGAGATGAAGCGGCTGAGGACCGAGCGGGAAAAGGCGATCCAGCACGCCGAGGACCTCGGTTACCAGGTCGAGGTGCTGCGCGCCAAGCTGCACGAGGCGCGGCGCACCATCATGTCCCGGCCCGCCTACGACGGCGGGGACATCGGCTACCAGGCCGAGCAGCTGCTGCGCAACGCGCAGATGCAGGCCGACCAGATCCGCGCCGACGCCGAGCGCGAGCTGAGCCAGGCGCGGGCGCAGACCCAGCGGATCCTGCAGGAGCACGCGGAGCAGGCGGCCCGGCTCCAGGCGGAGCTGCACCAGGAGGCGGTGACCCGGCGCCAGCAGCTCGACCAGGAGCTGGCGGAGCGCCGGCAGACCGTCGAGTCGCACGTCAACGAGAACGTGGCCTGGGCGGAGCAGTTGCGCGCCCGCACCGAGCA
>NZ_JAPSKQ010000302.1 GCF_031181555.1 Streptomyces sp.
CGGGGCCGGCCCGCCAGGCCGCGGATGCGGGGGATCGCGTCCAGCAGGGGCACGAGCTGGGTGACGTCGTGGCGGTTTCCGCCGGTCACCGACACTGCGAGGGGTGTTCCGTGCCGGTCGGTGATCACATGGTGCTTGCTGCCCCGGTGGTCGCGGTCGACCGGCGAAGGTCCGGTGCGAGCCCCCCCCTTTTCAGGGCCCGGACGTGCGAGCCGTCGATCGCGGCATCGTCCATGTCCAGCAGGCCGGCTCCGCGGGGTTCCGCGGGGAGCATCTCGTGGAGGCGGGGCCGGACGCCGGCCTCGGTCCGGTCCCGCAGGCGCCGCCGGCACGTCACCCCGCTGCAGCCGATCGTCTCGGCCGGCACGTCCGCCCAGGTCACGCCCGTACGCAGGACGTAGACGATCCCGCGAAGGGCCGCACGGCCATCCGCCGGCAGCCGGCCCGGATACCGCCGACGCCGCGGCGGACGAGGAGGGAGCAGCGGAACAACACGTTCCCACGGATCATCAGACACAAGATCATCCGACACGCGCAGAACTCTGCCGCCCACCATCCCCACTGCCAATTCCCTGAACCAAATTCATTCTGAAATGATCAGTTAGCGGGACAGGGCCTCCGGGCTTTTTGGGGGACATCTACCGGAGGACGACGTCGCGGCCCGGGCCGCCTTCGACGATGTCCTTCCCGGGGCCTCCGTTGACCAGGTCGTCACCGCTCTCGCCGTGCAGCGTGTCGTCGCCGGGACCGCCGATGACGATGTCGCGGCCGTCTCCGCCCATGGCGTGGTCGTCGCCCGGGCCGGCGTACACGATGTCCGCACCGTCGTACGCCTCGATCATGTCGTCGCCCCGGCCGCCCCACAGCCGCTGGCCGCTGTCGTCGCCCATCAGGTGGTCCATGCCGTCGCCGCCGTCCAGGACCGCGCGTCCCATGACCATGTCGTTTCCTGCGTCGCCCCGAACCGTGTGCGCGGTATGGGCGTGCAGTTCGTCGTCGCCGGGGCCGCCGCGGACGGTGGCGACCGCGGGGTCGCTGGTGACGATCGTGTCGTCGTGGCCGCCGAGGAAGATATCGACCCTGTCCGGCCGGGGGCTGCCGGTGGGCAGTTCGCAGACGACGAAGGTGTCGTCCCCGGGCTCGAGGTACGCACAATGGTCGCCGGGTTCGAGCGGGACCGCGTCACGGAAACCGATCCGCCGGACCCCGGCGCCGAGATCCATGGGGATCACGTGGAGATCGTTGGCCTGTCCCGCGGCGGCGGTGAAGACGATCGACTGAGTCGCCCAGTCGGCGCCGACGCGGGCCTTCGCCCCGGTGGCGGCGGGGGCGGCGGCGGCCGGGCTGGCGGCGAGGCCGAGGGCGAGCAGGATCACGGCGACCGCGCGGGCGGTGGCTCCGTGTCGGTTCATGGGACCTCATCTCGATAGGGTGACCGGTGGGTCGACCTGCTGGCGGGGTGGCTGCCGGAGACCCGGCAGGCGGTCGTGACGGCAGCGTCCTCGTGGTCGCCCTTCCCGAACAGGGGGCCACTCGTGGGGTGTTCGGGACGAACCATCGCGCCGCGGCCGGCACGCCCCGGTGCCCGGACGTCCTCACGACGGCGCCGCCCGGCCCCACTCGTCGGCCGCCACCACGAGACAGGCCGCGACCAGGACGACGTTCTTGATGATGTACTGGCCCTCCAGGGTGGGGATCGGCGCGTCCCCCTGCCACATCTCCTCGGGGAGCAGCAGGAGCGCGGAGAAGACGCCGGCCATGTGGGCGAAGAACCCCACCAGGACCACGCGGAGCAGCACTCCCGTGACGAGGCCGAGGCCGATGGCCATCTCGGACGCCGCCAGCACCCGTAGCACCACGTCCGACGGCAGCAGGTCGAAGGTGAGCTTCATCGCGGCCCGGACGGCAACCCTCTCGGCGGGGCTGGCCGCGGGGAAGAACTTGAGGACGCCGAACCAGAGGAACACCGTGCCCACGCAGACCCTGAGGAGCCCCGGGCCGCGCCGCTGGACCCGGTCGGCCAGAAACCGGGCTACCCGGGTGGCCCGCCCGCCGTCCCCGGTTCCTTCGGGGGCGAGTCCCTGAGGGGGGCACAGGCTTTGCTCGCCAACTCTCTTCACCGTCGTACCCACCCTTTCGCACGTGCTCGCACGCGGTCGTCCGAAGGCTCCCGGCCGCCAGGCGGCCGGGGGAGGAGGGGCACCCGGTGCCCGGAGCAGGCGGCGGACCGTCCTCTCCGGGCACCGTGACACCGGTCGGCCCCGACAGGACCGGCTGGTGTCACGGCAGGGCCGGGTGGTGCGGCACCGCGTCAGCTCACGTTCACGTCCACGCAGGCGTAGAAGGCGTTGGCGGTGTCGGCGATGTTCCACACAGCCAGCACCTTCTGCTTGCCGGTCAGGCTGCCGAAGTTCACTTGGTGGGTGACGGTGGCGCCCGGCCGGGCGCCACCGTCGTTGAACTCCGCGATCTTCCGGCCACCCGCGTAGTACTGCCAGGTGCTGGTGGCGTGCCGTGCGGTCAGCCGCCAGTTGAAGCTGGTAGTCCGGCTGACCGGGGTGACCTTCCAGCCCTTGCTGTCGTTGTCGAGCTCGGCGAAGGCGGCGTTCCCTCCGCTGCAGCTCATCAGCCCCTTGGGGCCCTCGACGCTCTGCGGCTCGTACTTGATGGAACCGCAGGGGACCAGGCCGGCGGCACACTGGGCCTGCCGGCTGGGGGGCGAGGATATGTAGCCGTGCGCGCTCGCGCTGCCGGCCGGCAGGCTCACGGCCAGGAGCGGGGCGATTCCCGCGCCGATGGCGGCGGCCAGCATCTTCTTGCTCTTCATGACAACTCCTGTGGGGGGCGTGCCCGCCTACCCGAAGGCAGGACAGACATGGACATGTCAAGCAGCGCTTCCATGGCCGCGGAGACGGCCAGGGGCAGCGACGGAAGCTTACCCTGCTTGGTCTAGACCAAACCAGTCCCAGTCGCGACCGCCGTGCCCGACTGCTGGTCAGATGCGGCAGGATGAGCGGCCCAGCGGTGCGACGGGCGAGCGGAGGCCCCGAACACGGACGGCGGCGCATCGGGACGGCAGAGTGGCGGGGCTGGCTCGCGCTGCGGCACCGGCCGGCGGGCTCGGCGCGGGCGGGCGGCCCGAAAGAGGTCGCCCGCTTCCTGGTCGCCCTGCACCGAATGGACCCGACGACGGTGTACCTGGCCGCAGGCGCCCGGCTCGCAGACCCGGCCGCGACCGAGCGAGCGCTCCACACGGATCGGTCTTTGCAAGTCATCTCAATTGGTGAGTCGGCGGTAGCAGATAAAGGTGCAGGTGATGCTGGTGAAGGCCAGGAAGTGGCTGGCTTTGCGTTCGTAGCGGCGGTGGAGGCGTCGGCATCCGGCGAGCCGGGCCATGGTGCGTTCGATGGTCCGGTGGTGCCGGCCGAGCCGCCGGCTGGAGTCCGTGCCCTTACGGGCGATCCGGGGTGTGATGCCACGGGCGCGTAGCCATCGCCGCAGGTGGTTGCAGTCGTAGCCCTTGTCGCCGTGG
>NZ_JAPSKQ010000303.1 GCF_031181555.1 Streptomyces sp.
CTGCTGCCGGGGGTTGACGGGCGGGGCGTCCGTGATGGAACCACCGGCAGGTGATCAGCGGGGTGTTGCGGCGGTTGGGGACGGGAGCCCCGGTGTGATCTGCCGAAACTCTACGGGCCGTGGCAGACGGTCTATGAATGGTTCGCCCGCTGGGAGGCGGACGGGACCCGGGCCCGCCTGCTCGAGCGGGTCCAGGTCCGGGACGACTCCGTCGGGTCGGTACGGTGGACGGTGCCGGCCGACTCCACCATCAACCGGGTCCACCGGCACGCCGCCGGCGCCCGCGAAAGGGGGCGGCGACGGGGGACGGACCGGAAGAACCGGCACGCACGGCGACCGGCCAGGCGCTCGGCCGGTCCCGCGGCGGGCTGACCGCCGGGGCCATCCCGCCCGCGACGGCCGGGGCCTGCTCACGTCCGTCGTCACCCTGGGAAACGCCAACGACTCCACCGTCTTCGACCGCAACCTGACGGGGAGGGCATATCAGCATCCGAAGCACATGGGGGGCAGCCCTCGCGAGGGCCGGACTGCACTTGGCCGAAGCGGGCGTTGATCCCGCAGGGCTCGTTCCTCCCGTGATGACCGGGCAGTTGGCCGGCGTGCTGCCCTGGGAGGGCCGTCGCGATGCCTGGGCGGACGGCGACGATCCGGAGCCGCACCGTTCGCCGGTGCTGCGGAACTTTGCCAAGTGGGTGGCGCAGTCGGGTTCCGGCTCCCACGACCCGCAGGTCCGGGCCGCGGTCCGCCACTGGCTGGTGGAGTGTTCCCTGTCCGGGAGGTAATTCAAGGACCCGGCGTCATGCGCACGAGGCCTGTCAGACCGCCGGCCGACAGGATCGGATAGGGAGGGGGCATGGGGCGCGTACTCAAGCGGGTGTGCCGGGTCCCGCGGGGGAATCTCATGGACGCGCAGGGGGCTCCGCTCGGGACATGCCGTCGCTGCCGTCCACCTTGGCCTGGGGGGGAGTTCGCGAATGCGGCACTGGACGAACTGGGTGACCGGGCATGCGCCCTTGGCTTCGTCGTGTCGGAGGCGACGCCGCATGTGATGCCGTTCCTGGTGGAGTTGGCCGGCGACCACACCGTCCGGAATCGTGCGGACGTCTTGGCGCCGCTGGCCAGGATCCACTCGGCGAGGCAGTGGGAGTCCGCCGCTGCGGCCCGTCGGGAAGGGACGCGGCGACGTACCAGGGGAAGACCGGCTGGGAGGCCGCGGGCAGGAACGCTGTTGCGGAGGGTCCCGGGGTGTTCCGGCGATTGGTGGAAGATCCGGATCCCGGTGTGGCCGGGGCGGCGAGCGACCTGGTCTCGGCTCTCGCGTAGTCGGCCTCCGGCATCATGGTCGGCATGGACAGCCGGAGCACCGAGCGGGCCACCATCGCGGCCTGCGAAAGCTCGGCGCGCCCTCACCCGACGGCGGCCGTGCGGGCTTGACTACGCGAGCGCGGTGTCGACCGGATGTCCTTTGCCGCGCACGAAGTCCGCTGGGACCCGGCCTGCGGCAAGGGACCCGACGGGCGCCGGCGCGGCTGGTTCACCGTTCACATCGGCGCCGACGCCCTACGCGGCCCGGGCCGCGTCCTGACCAGCCCACCGCCAGGATCACCGGCCCGTCCCCGCCCGGCTGGTGGCATGCCGCCGCCGAACGCAACGCTCGTTGAGGGGAGTTGGCCGATGGGCAGCGGTGGGTGCCGGGGAACGGACTCGGTCACGGCCACGCCAACGCACATCTTGCTGCGGTCAGAAGGAGCCGAAACTGCCGTAGCTTCCGTGGTAGGGCATGTGGTGGTGTCGGCGGTTGCGGTGGCGGTCCAGCTCGTAGCCCTCCAGAAGGCGGTATCCGGTGGCGAGCTTCCACCAGTCCGAGAAGTACATCCCGGTCGCCCTTTCTACCGAGGCTCGCGCACCTTTCTCCCAGATCAGGCTCGACGGTTTCTCGCCATTCCATACGGGGACGAGTTCGTCGGCCAGCTGCTTCGCCGTCAGGTTGCTGCGGGAGCGCTCGGCATGCTGCGTCGGCGGCCGACGGCGTCGGCCGGTCCGGAAAACACGCACCTCGAGTCGCTCGCCCCGTTTGGTGATCTCGTAGCCCCAGACCGCCTGGTTCGCCAGCTCCTGCCCCAGACGCCGCTGCCGGGCGTGCTCCTGCCTGTCCTTCTCTCGCAACCGGGTCACCTGCCGCCACCAGCGGTCGTGTACGGGGGCAAGGCGGTCGTGCACCGGCCGGTAACGGCCAGCGGCCTGCTCGGCAGCTGTTTCATAACGCGCCACCACATCCGCTCTCTTCCGCGCCAGTCGCCGTCTCCCGCCAGGCAGGAGCGCGCTCAGGGCGCCGATGGTGCGCGCGTACTCGTTCAGAAGCACAGTCTCCGCATCGTCGATCTCCTTGACGTACCGCTGGGCAGTGCTCTGCCATCTGCGCCGTTGCACGACCGTACTTGGCACGGGGGCGGAGAACGCCCCGCCGAACCCGGCAGGGTGCTCCCGGAAACGGAACTCGTTCGTCGGGTCATAGCCGTTGAGCAGACCGAAGGTCCGCAGCCGCGGCACGCGCGAGGGAATCTCGGTCGTGAACCCCGGCCGGCGCACCACGCGCAGTCCGCGGCCAGAACCGTCGGCCCACTGCCCTTGGACCGCTCCACGCCACTCGCGCCGGTATTCCCCGCGCAGCGCGTAAGGCCACAGCCACCAGCAGACCACCGGAACAGCGCCCACAGGGGCCCACCATGCAGCCGCCAACGAGTCGATCATCCGCTACCTCCTGGTCGGGTGCTAGGAACACCGAAACTGACGAACAGGGCCGGTCCGGGGCGCTCGCGGGTCACCGGTAGGCCGACCGCAGGGAATGGATTCCCCAGCAGCGCCGACGAGGAACTGCCCCGGCTGCTGGGGCGCAGCGGCCTTCGAGGATGGAGGCGACAGCGCCGGTGCTCAGCAGCCAGCGGCCGACGACCGCGACGTCGCTCGAGGCGGACGTCCCGCGCGCAACTGCCCGGCGGCAGGGCGGGAGCGTCGGGGTCCGCGGGCGCGGAACCGGTGGACGCGCTGGCTCCTACGGCGACCGTGCGTTCAGAGGGCGGCGCGCGGCCTTGATGAACGTGTTGACCTCCGCCCGAGAACGCTTCGGCGGTGTCGGTCCTCTCGAGAGCGGAGCTTGAACGGCAGGGGCGGCTGAAGCGTGTGGCAGAAGGCCGTGTGCAGCCGGCCTGAAGCGGGCGGCCGGCCTGTCGGCCCATGCGGCGAGGGCGAGGTTGTGCATGCATGTGGGCGACGGCCTGGACGGCGTGGTGGAGGCCGGGCATGTGGCGGGGCCGAGGAAGGCTTCGTGGATGTCGTCGCGTCTCTCCCAGCGGACGCGCAGGCCGCGGAATCCGTGCAGCCAGGAGACGGTGCGCTCGACGACCCGGCGGAAGATGCCCGGCCCCGAGCCGTGTGGCTGCCCGCGCTCGGCGATCACGGGCCGGACACCGCGCTTCCACGGCAGCCGCCGTTACTTGTCGTGGTCGTGGCCACGGTCCGTGA
>NZ_JAPSKQ010000134.1 GCF_031181555.1 Streptomyces sp.
CGAGATCCCCAACACCGACCGGGAGATGGTCAACCTCGGCGACGTGCTGCGGCTCGCGGAGTCCGCCGAGGACGACGACCCGATGCTGGTCGCCTTCGGCAAGGACGTCGAGGGCGGCTACGTCATGCACTCGCTGGCGAAGATGCCGCACATGCTGGTCGCCGGTGCCACCGGCTCCGGAAAGTCGTCCTGCATCAACTGCCTGATCACCTCGGTCATGATGCGGGCGACCCCGGAGGACGTCCGGATGATCCTGGTCGACCCCAAGCGCGTCGAGCTCACGGCCTACGAGGGAATCCCGCACCTGATCACGCCGATCATCACCAATCCCAAGCGGGCCGCCGAAGCGCTCCAGTGGGTCGTGCGCGAGATGGACCTGCGCTACGACGACCTGGCCGCCTACGGCTACCGGCACATCGACGACTTCAACCGCGCGGTGCGCGAGGGCAAGGTGAAGCCGCCGGAGGGCAGTGAGCGCGAGCTCCAGCCGTATCCGTACCTGCTGGTGATCGTGGACGAGCTGGCCGACCTGATGATGGTCGCCCCGCGCGACGTCGAGGACGCCATCGTGCGCATCACGCAGCTCGCGCGGGCGGCCGGGATCCACCTGGTGCTCGCCACGCAGCGGCCGTCGGTCGACGTCGTCACCGGCCTGATCAAGGCGAACGTGCCCTCCCGGCTCGCGTTCGCCACCTCGTCGCTCGCCGACTCGCGCGTCATCCTCGACCAGCCCGGTGCCGAGAAGCTGATCGGCAAGGGCGACGGGCTGTTCCTGCCGATGGGAGCGAACAAACCGACCCGTATGCAGGGCGCGTTCGTGACCGAGGAGGAGGTCGCGGCCGTCGTCCGGCACTGCAAGGACCAGATGGCGCCCGTCTTCCGGGACGACGTGGTCGTCGGGACCAAGCAGAAGAAGGAGATCGACGAGGACATCGGTGACGACCTCGACCTGCTGTGCCAGGCGGCCGAGCTGGTGGTCTCCACCCAGTTCGGGTCGACGTCCATGCTCCAGCGCAAGCTGCGCGTGGGCTTCGCCAAGGCCGGCCGGCTGATGGACCTGATGGAGTCCCGGAACATCGTCGGGCCGAGCGAGGGTTCGAAGGCTCGTGACGTTCTTGTGAAGCCTGAGGAGCTGGATGGCGTGCTGGCAGTGATCCGGGGGGAGTCTGAAGGGTAGGCGGACAGGACGCGGTTGTCGCCCCGGGGCGTCCGGGCGGTCGATCGTGACCCACCCGTAAGGGACCGGTGGGCAACCGTTTCCCTTCGGCGTACGTCAAGTTGAGGGAAGCGACAAACAGCAGGTCCACCATCGGGATGTCGGGCCATTCCGATGGCGTACAAAGTCAGACCGCCCGGTTGCCCCACCCTTTTGCACCCCCCCTAGACTGAACCTCCAGCACAGGCGGCTACACGCTCGAAAGGCGCCCCCGTGTCCATCGGCAACTCCCCTGAAGACGAGCGTCCGTTCGAAGACGTTTCCGAGGAAGCCCGCCCCTCCGTCGGCCGTGCGCTGCAGCAGGCGCGCATCGCCGCCGGGCTCACCGTCGACGACGTCAGTACCGCCACCCGGGTCCGTATCGCCATCGTGCACGCCATCGAGGCGGACGACTTCGCGCCCTGCGGCGGAGACGTCTACGCGCGCGGGCACATCCGGACCCTGGCCAAGGCCGTGAACCTCGATCCGGCCCCGCTGATCGCCCAGTACGAGGCCGAGCACGGCGGCGGCCGCCCGGCCCCGACCCCGGCCGCGCCCCTCTTCGAGGCGGAACGTATCCGTCCGGAGCGGCGCGGACCCAACTGGACCGCCGCCATGGTCGCCGCGATCGTCGTGGTGATCGGCTTCGTCGGGTTCACGATGGTCAAGGGCGGTGACGACGGCGGCAAGGAGAACGTCGCCGACGGCATCGCGCCCACCGAGTCCGCCTCGCCCACGCCCAAGACCAAGAAGCCCGCCGACCCGAAGCCGGAACCCTCGGACAGCGCCATCGCCGCCGCGCCGCAGGACAAGGTGACGGTCCAGGTGAGCGCCGCCGACGGACGCAGCTGGATCTCGGCCAAGGACCACAACGGCCGGCTGCTGTTCGACGGTCTGCTCAAGCAGGGCGAGTCCAAGACCTTCCAGGACAGTTCGAAGATCAACCTGGTGCTCGGCGACGCCGGCGCGATCGACCTGTTCGTGAACGGCAAGAAGATCGAGGACGACTTCCAGCCGGGGTCCGTCGAGCGCCTCACCTACACCAAGGGCGACCCGCAGGCCGGATAAACGGTCCCGGGCGGTACATCGACGACGGGGTCGGCCGAGATCGGCCAACCCCGTCGACGTGGGCCGTCGGCGGGACGAAGTAGTCTTGAGCCCATGCCTGAACGCCGTACCGTCGCACTCGTCACCCTTGGCTGCGCCCGTAACGAGGTGGACTCGGAGGAGCTCGCAGGCCGTTTGGAGGCGGACGGCTGGCAGCTCGTCGAGGACGCCGCCGATGCGGACGTCGCCGTCGTGAACACCTGTGGCTTCGTCGAGGCCGCCAAGAAGGACTCGGTCGACGCCCTCCTGGAGGCCAACGACCTCAAGGGACACGGGAGAACTCAAGCCGTCGTGGCGGTGGGCTGCATGGCCGAGCGGTACGGCAAGGAACTCGCCGAGGCCCTTCCCGAGGCCGACGGCGTGCTCGGCTTCGACGACTACACCGACATCTCGGACCGGCTCCAGACCATTCTGAGCGGCGGCATCCACGCCTCCCACACCCCGCGCGACCGGCGCAAGCTGCTGCCCATCAGCCCGGCGGAACGGCAGGAGGCGGGCACGTCCGTCGCCCTGCCCGGCCACGGCCCGGCGGACCTGCCGGAGGGCCTCGCCCCGGCCTCCGGTCCCCGAGCGCCCCTGCGCCGCCGGCTGGACGGCTCCCCGGTCGCCTCGGTGAAGCTCGCCTCGGGCTGTGACCGTCGCTGCTCCTTCTGCGCCATCCCGTCCTTCCGCGGCTCCTTCATCTCACGCCGCCCCAGCGACGTGCTGAACGAGACGCGGTGGCTGGCCGAACAGGGCGTGAAGGAGATCATGCTGGTCTCCGAGAACAACACCTCCTACGGCAAGGACCTCGGGGACATCCGTCTGCTGGAGTCCCTGCTGCCGGAGCTGGCCGAGGTCGACGGCCTCGAGCGGGTGCGCGTCAGCTACCTCCAGCCGGCCGAGATGCGGCCCGGCCTGATCGACGTCCTGACCTCCACCCCGAAGGTCGCCCCGTACTTCGACCTGTCCTTCCAGCACTCCGCGCCCGACGTGCTGCGCGCGATGCGCCGCTTCGGTGACACCGACCGCTTCCTGGAGCTGCTCGACACCATCCGGAGCAAGGCGCCGCAGGCCGGTGTGCGCTCCAACTTCATCGTCGGCTTCCCCGGCGAGTCCGAGGCCGACCTCGCCGAGCTGGAGCGCTTCCTGAACCACGCGCGGCTGGACGCCATCGGCGTCTTCGGCTACTCCGACGAGGAGGGCACCGAGGCGGCGACGTACGACAACAAGCTGGACGAGGACGTCGTCGCCGAGCGGCTGGCACGCGTCTCCCGGCTGGCCGAGGAACTCGTCTCGCAGCGGGCCGAGGAGCGGGTCGGCGAGACCGTGCACGTGCTGGTGGAGTCCGTGGACGAGGAGGAGGGCGTCCACGGCCGGGCGGCGCACCAGGCCCCCGAGACGGACGGCCAGGTGCGGCTCACGAGCGGTGGGGGTCTGAGGGTCGGCCGTATGGTCGAGGCGAAGGTGGTCGGTACGGAAGGTGTCGACCTGGTGGCCGAGCCGCTCTTCCAGGGCTCGCTCGCGTGTAGTGAGGAGGCGGGCAGATGACGGGTGTCCCGGCATCGGCGGCAGGAGGCCCCTCCGGCGCGAGGAGGGCGGCGGCGAACCCGGCCCCCGGGGGCGTCCCGGGGGCGGCGGCCGGTCGCACGGCCGCGCGGGAGGCCCGGGGCGCGGCTCCGGGGCCGGGGTCGTCCGGCGGTGGCCCGGGAACGGGCGGGCTGTCCGGCCGCCGCGGTTCGGGCGGGGAGAATCCGCCCGGGGACGGGGTTTCCCGGGCCGCGGCATCCGGGGGAGTCTCCGACGGCGAGGGCGGTGCGAAACCGCCGCGCGGCGGGAAGATCGCGGCGGCGGCCGTCAACCAGGCCAGCGTCTGGAACATCGCCAACCTGCTGACCATGCTCCGGCTGCTGCTCGTACCGGCCTTCGTCGCGCTGATGCTCGCCGACGGCGGATACGACCCGGCGTGGCGGTCGCTCGCCTGGGCGGCCTTCGCCATCGCCATGATCACCGATCTGTTCGACGGTCATCTGGCGCGCACGTACAACCTCGTCACCGACTTCGGGAAGATCGCCGACCCCATCGCCGACAAGGCGATCATGGGAGCGGCGCTGATCTGTCTTTCGGCGCTGGGGGATCTTCCCTGGTGGGTCACCGGTGTCATCCTCGGCCGGGAACTCGGCATCACGCTGCTGCGTTTCCTGGTCATTCGCTACGGCGTGATCCCGGCCAGCCGCGGGGGCAAGCTCAAGACCCTCATCCAGGGCGTGGCCGTCGGCATGTACGTGCTGGCGCTCACGGGGTGGCTGGCCACACTGCGGTGGTGGGTGATGGCCGCGGCGGTCGTACTGACCGTGGCGACCGGACTCGACTATGTGAAACAGGCCATTGTGCTCCGCAGGCGGGGAATCGCCGAGCGCAAGGCAGCGTTGGAGGAGACGGAAGCGTGAGTTCCACGGCCACCGAGGTGGTGCGACTACTCACCGTGAACGGCGGGACGCTCGCTGTCGCCGAGTCGCTGACCGGTGGCCTGGTGGCGGCGGAGATCACCTCGGTCCCCGGGGCCTCCAAGGTCTTCCGGGGCTCGGTGACGGCGTACGCCACCGAGCTGAAGCACCAACTGCTCGGCGTGGACGCCACTCTGCTGGCTCAGCGCGGAGCGGTGGATCCGCAGGTGGCGGCCCAGATGGCGGCCGGCGTCCGCAAGGCGCTGGGTGCCGACTGGGGCGTCGCGACCACTGGTGTCGCCGGTCCGGACCCGCAGGACGGCCAGGCCGTCGGGACGGTTTTCGTGGCCGTGGACGGTCCCTCCGAGGAGGGTTCCGGTTCCGCCCGTGGCGGAAAAGTGGAGCGCCTGCGGTTGAACGGCGACCGCGCGGAAATTCGTATGGAGAGTGTACGGAGCGTACTCGCACTGCTCCTCGAGGAGCTTGCGGGCGAACAGACCGGGAATGAGCGGGCACAGGATACGGAACGGAACGGGGGGTTTTGATGTTTGCAGCCCTGAGTGAACACGACATCGCTCCCCGCACGGCCGCGGCGCGAGGCGGTACGGTGGGGCGAGAAGGATGCGGCTACGCGGTCCGAGGAGGGAGCCACCGATGATTCTGCTCCGTCGCCTGCTGGGTGACGTGCTGCGTCGGCAGCGCCAACGCCAGGGCCGTACTCTGCGCGAAGTCTCCTCGTCCGCCCGAGTCTCACTCGGCTATCTCTCCGAGGTGGAGCGGGGGCAGAAGGAGGCTTCCTCCGAGCTGCTCTCCGCCATCTGCGACGCGCTGGACGTACGGATGTCCGAGCTCATGCGGGAAGTGAGCGACGAGCTCGCCCTCGCCGAGCTGGCCCAGTCTGCTGCAGCGACCCCCAGCGAGCCCGTACCCACGCCGGTTCGTCCGATGCTGGGTTCCGTTTCGGTGACCGGCGTGCCACCGGAACGGGTGACCATCAAGGCGCCCGCCGAGGCGGTGGACGTCGTCGCCGCGTGACGCGTTTTCCGCGCGCGGTGTGAAGATGTGAGAGGCCCCGGTCAGGGCCCCTCCGGGAGAACCGGAGGGGTGCCGCCGGGGTTTTCGCATGCACGGGTCGCTCCGCGTGCGTTTGCCGGTGCGGCGTGCGGCGGTCATCGTTGAGGGACGAGGCGGGGGACAGCCACGGAGGTGCGGATGTACGTCGTGAAGAGCCCGTTGTCCGACGCGAACCTGAAGACGGTGTCCGAGGCGCTGCAGGGTGCCCTGGTGGACATGGTGGACCTCGCCCTCGTCGCGAAGCAGATCCACTGGAACGTGGTCGGACAGCGTTTCCGTTCCGTGCACCTCCAGCTCGACGAGGTCGTGACCCTCGCGCGCACACACTCCGACACCGTTGCGGAGCGCGCCGCGGCACTGGGCGTCTCGCCCGACGGGCGCGCCGCGACGGTGGCCGTCGGCAGCGGGATCGGGGTGACGCCCGAGGGCTGGGTCGACGACACGGCCGCGGTGAGGGCACTCGTGGAGGCGCTGGGCGCGGTGATCGCCCGCATGCGGGAGCGGATCGCGGCGACCGGGGAGGCGGACCCGGTGACCCAGGACATCCTCATCACGGTCACGGCGGATCTGGAGAAGCAGCACTGGATGTTCCAGGCCGAGAACGGGTGACGTGGCCCTGGAGGGCCGCGAGGCCCTCGCCGAGGCGCATGGGGAGGGCGGTGCGCCGGTGTGCCGCCGACGCGCTCTGTGCGCGGGTTCGAGCGGCCTCACGGCCTGCGGTCGGGAGCCTCGTGGCACCCGGGCGGGGAGGTGGGGGCCATGACGGGACGGATGGTGCGCCGGGGGGTCGTTCTGGGGGCCGTGGCGCTGTGGTGGTGGGCCGTGGCGCGGCTGTTGCTGGCGCCCGGCGCCGGCGCGCTGGAGGGGGCGGTCGCGGCCGGCGGATGGGGGCTCAGCCTGCTGCCGGTGCACTGCATGCCCAAGGACCGGGCTGAAGGAGTGCCGGCCGCCGGACGGTGGCGGCGGGCCCGGCGCGCGGGCACCGTCTCCGCGCCGGGAGGCACCGCGGAATCGCCGCGCCCCCGTTCCGACGGGGGACCCGGCCGGCGGTGAAGGCCCCGGGGCGCCGGAGGCCGGGTGCAGGACCGCGTGAGCGGGGACCCCCGGCTCGCGCTTCGCCGACCGGACCACCGTCGCCGGACCACCCCGTCGCCGGACCACCGGTGCTCGGGCCGCGGTGCGTGATCCGGCGACCGGCGACCGGTGATGAAGACGGCGCGGCCGGTGAGGCCGCACGGGGCGGGGGGCGGAGGACCGTACGAGCGGACCTGCCCGGGACCGTCGGTCCGATCTGGACCCGGGCTTCGGCGACGGGGGTGGGGCCGGCCGCCTAGGGCGAGGCGGTGCGGCGTGACCGGGCCGGCGCGGGGGCCGGGCCCGGCTGACAGGTCGGGCACCAGTAGGTGGGGCGCTCGCGGGAGCCGTCGCCCTGGTCGGCGAGGCGGATCGGGGTGCGGCAGCGCAGGCAGGGGCGGGACGCGCGGCCGTACACGAACAGGTCCTGGCCGCGGCGGCCCGTCGTGCTGCGGACCGGGCGCTCGCGGTTGAACTCCAGCAGCTTCTCGGCGAGCCCGGGCAGCTTCGCGGCGCGCTCGGCGGGCAGCTCGCCCACGGGGAGCCAGGGGGTGACGCCGAGCAGGAAGCAGAGCTCGCTCTTGAACACGTTGCCGATGCCGGCGAGGTTGCGCTGGTCCAGCAGGGCCTCGCCGAGGGGGCGGGCCGGATCCTTCAGGAGGTTGGCCAGCGCCCGGTCCGGGTCCCAGTCCGGTCCCAGGAGATCGGGGCCGAGATGACCGACCGCGCGGTCCTCGTCGGAGGTGCGCAGGAGCTCCAGGACGGGAAGCCGGTAGCCGACGGCCGTGCGGTCGGCGTTGCCGAGGATCGCGCGGATCTGGTGGGCGGGACCGCCGTTCCAGCGCTGCCCGTTCGCGTACACCTTCCAGGATCCGTCCATCCGCAGGTGCGAGTGCAGGGTCAGGCCGCCCTCGATGCGCGCGAGCAGGTGCTTGCCGCGCGGGGTGACGTCCAGGACGGTCCGGCCGGTGAGGTCGGCCGTGGCGTACCTGGGCACCCGGAGGTCGCTGCGGGTCAGCACCTTGCCCGCGAGGGCAACGTGCAGCCGGCGTGCGGCCTGCCAGACCGTGTCTCCTTCGGGCATGCGTCAAGGGTGGCACGTCGGGCCGGCCGCGGTGCTCGGGGCGGCCGGGGCCGGTGCGCCGGGGCGGGTCAGGCGCGCAGGCGCAGACCGCGCGGTGTGGCGACGAAGCCCGTGCTCTCCAGGAGGGCACCGAGCGGGGACGTCAGCGCGGAGGCGCCGTTGACGCGCTCCACCGTGACCGTGCCGAGGGAACCCGCGCGGGCCGCTGCTGCGAGGGCCTCGGCCGCCGCCGGGAGACGGGGGTCGTCGGCGGGTTCGCCCTCGGGGTCGGCGGGCCAGGCCAGCAGCGTCTTTCCGCCGCGTTCCATGTAGAGCGTCAGCTCGCCGTCGACGAGCACCACCAGGGAGCCCGCCTTGCGGCCCGGCTTGTGTCCCGCGCCGGCCGGTGGCTCGGGCCAGGCCAGGGCGGCACCGTACGCGTTGGCCGGGTCGGCGGCGGCGAGGACGGCGGCCCGCGCGGAGGAGGCCCGGCCGGTCCGACGTCCCGCGGAGGGGCCGTACGGCGGACGTCCGCCGTTCTGCCAGGGCGGGGGCGGCTGCGGGGCCATGTCGCGGGGGGAGACGTAGTCACCCGGCGAGGGCCTCGGGTACGGCGCGTCGTCGGTTCCGGGGAAGCCGTCATGGCCGGAGGCGGCCTCATGGGTGCCGTCGGCGCGGGAGGCGAAGCCGTGGGTGACGAACGGGTCCGAGTCGCCGGCGAACGGACCGGGGGTCCCGCCGTCGGCGGCACCGGGGAGGGGCAGGGCCTCGCCCCGCTCACGGGCGCCCGCCACCGCGCGGAGGCGGTCCACCGCACCGTCCATCGCGAACTGTGCGGCGCCCAGACCCTCCACCACATAGCCGCGACGGGCCTGACCCGTCTCCTCGAAGGCGGACAGGATCCGGTACGTCGCCGAGAAGCCGCCCTCGACGCCCTCCGCGGAAACGGCGCCCCGGGTGACCACACCGTGCCGGTCGAGCAGGGTGCGGGCCAGCGCGTGGGCGCGGACCGTGGGATCGGCCTCCCGGTCCGGGAGCAGGGACCAACGACCGGCGACGGTCGGCGGGCCGGTGCGGGAGGCGGTGCGGGCGGCCGCCGTGAGCGAGCCGTAGCGCCCGCGCGGGACCGAGCGTTTCGCGCGGTGGGCCGTGGCGCCCGCGGTGCGGCCCGAGCCCAGCAGGGAGCGCATGGGGGCGAGCGTGTCGTTGGTCAGCCGCCCGGACCAGGCGAGGTCCCAGAGGACGTCGGACAGTTGCGGATCGGTGGCCTCGGGATGGGTGGTGGCACGGACCTGGTCGGCGATCTGCCGGAAGAACAGGCCGTAGCCGCCGGACAGGGCGTCCAGCACGGACTGGTGGAGGGCGGTCAGCTCCAGGGGGTGCGGGGGTGGCAGGAGCAGTGGAGCCGCGTCCGCCAGGTACAGGGAGATCCAGCCGTCCTTTCCCGGTAGCGAACCGGCGCCGGCCCACACCACCTCACCGGCGGCGGTGAGCTCGTCCAGCATCGCGGGGGCGTAGTCCACCACCCGGGACGGCAGGACCAGCTTCTCCAGGGCGGACGCGGGTACGGACGCGCCCTGCAACTGCTCGATGGCCCGTACCAGGCCGTCGACGCCGCGCAGCGCGTGCCCCTTGCCGATGTGCTGCCACTGGGGGAGGAACTGGGCGAGCGCGGCCGGCGGGACCGGTTCCAGTTCGTGCCGCAGGGCGGCCAGGGAACGGCGGCGCAACCGGCGCAGCACGGCCGCGTCGCACCACTCCTGTCCGATCCCGGCCGGGTGGAACTCGCCCTGGACGATCCTGCCCGCCGCCGCGAGCCGCTGGAGGGCGCCCTCGGTGACCGCCACGCCCAGTCCGAAACGGGCCGCCGCCGTGGCCGACGTGAACGGGCCGTGGGTGCGCGCGTAGCGCGCGAGGAGGTCGCCGAGCGGGTCCTTGACCGGCTCGGTGAACGCCTCCGGCACGCCGACCGGCAGCGCCGTGCCCAGCGCGTCGCGCAGCCGCCCGGCGTCCTCGATCGCCGCCCAGTGGTCGGCGCCGGCGACCCGCACCCGGATGGCACGCCGCGCGGAGGCCAGCTCCCGCGCCCACTGCGGCTCGGCGCCCCGCTCGGCCAGCTCGGCCTCGGTGAGCGGTCCGAGCAGCCGCAGCAGGTCGGCCACGCCCTCCACGTCCTTGACGCGCCGGTCCTCGGTGAGCCACTGCAGCTCCCGCTCCAGCTCGGTCAGCACCTCCGCGTCGAGCAGTTCCCGCAGCTCCGCCTGGCCGAGCAGCTCGGCCAGCAGCCGCGAGTCCAGGGACAGGGCGGCGGCACGGCGCTCGGCGAGCGGGGAGTCGCCCTCGTACAGGAACTGCGCGACGTATCCGAAGAGGAGGGAGCGGGCGAAGGGAGACGGCTCGGGGGTGGTGACCTCGACGAGCCGTACCCTGCGGGACTCCAGGTCGCCCATCAGCTCGACGAGTCCGGGAACGTCGAAGACGTCCTGGAGACATTCGCGGACCGCCTCCAGGACGATCGGGAACGAGCCGAACTCGCCCGCCACCTGGAGCAGCTGGGAGGCGCGCTGACGCTGCTGCCACAGCGGGGTGCGCCTGCCGGGATTGCGGCGCGGCAGCAACAGCGCGCGGGCGGCGCATTCACGGAAGCGGGACGCGAACAGCGCCGAGCCGCCCACCTGGTCGGTGACGACCCGGTCGACCTCGCCCTTGTCGAAGACGACGTCGGCCGCACCCACGGGGGCCCGGTCCGCGTCGTACTCGGTGCCGGCCTTCATCGGCTCCTGGTCCAGCAGGTCCAGGCCCATCAGGTCGGCGTCCGGCAGGCGCAGCACGATGCCGTCGTCGGCGTGCATCACCTGGGCGTCCATGCCGTACCGCTCGGAGAGCCGGGCGCCGAGCGCGAGCGCCCACGGGGCGTGCACCTGGGCGCCGAACGGGGAGTGCACGACGACCCGCCAGTCGCCGAGCTCGTCGCGGAAGCGCTCCACGACGATCGTGCGGTCGTCCGGGACGTGACCGCAGGCCTCGCGCTGCTCGTCGAGGTAGGACAGGACGTTGTCCGCGGCCCAGGCGTCCAGCCCCGCCGCGAGGAGCCGCAGACGGGCGTCCTCCTTGGAGAGCGAGCCGACCTCGCGCAGGAAAGCGCCCACCGCGCGGCCCAGCTCCAGCGGACGGCCCAGCTGATCGCCCTTCCAGAACGGCAGCCGGCCCGGCACCCCCGGCGCCGGGGAGACCAGGACGCGGTCGCGCGTGATGTCCTCGATCCGCCAGGAGCTGGTGCCCAGCGTGAAGACGTCGCCCACGCGGGACTCGTACACCATCTCCTCGTCGAGTTCGCCGACCCGCCCGCCGCCCTTCTTGGGATCGGCGCCCGCGAGGAACACCCCGAACAGACCCCGGTCGGGGATCGTGCCCCCGGAGGTGACGGCGAGGCGCTGGGCCCCCGGACGGCCGGTGATCTCGCCCGTGACCCGGTCCCACACCACGCGCGGACGCAGCTCCGCGAAGGCGTCGGACGGGTAGCGGCCGGCGAGCATGTCCAGGACGCCCGTGAAGGCGGACTCGGGCAGCGAGGCGAAGGGGGCCGCCCGGCGGACCATGGCGAGCAGGTCGTCGAACTGCCACGGGTCCATGGCCGTCATGGCGACGAGCTGCTGGGCCAGGACGTCCAGGGGGTTCGCGGGGACGCGCAGGGACTCGATGGCGCCCGTGCGCATCCGCTCGGTGACCACGGCCGCCTGCACGAGGTCGCCCCGGTACTTCGGGAACACCACGCCCGTGGAGACCGCGCCCACCTGGTGCCCCGCGCGGCCGACGCGCTGGAGTCCGGAGGCGACGGACGGCGGCGACTCGACCTGGACCACCAGGTCGACGGCGCCCATGTCGATGCCCAGCTCCAGGCTGGAGGTGGCGACCACCGCGGGCAGCCGGCCCGCCTTGAGGTCCTCCTCGACCAGGGCGCGCTGCTCCTTGGACACCGAACCGTGGTGGGCGCGGGCGATGACCGCGGGTGCGCCCTGGGCGGCTCCGGAGCCGCCCATGAGCTCGGCGGGGGAGTGGTGCTCGTCCAGGGGCTCCCCGGTGGCCCGCTCGTGGGCGATCTCGTTGAGCCGGTTGCACAGGCGCTCGGCGAGGCGTCGCGAGTTCGCGAACACGATCGTCGAGCGATGGGACTGGACCAGGTCGGCGATCCGCTCCTCGACGTGCGGCCAGATCGACGGGCGTTCGGCGCCCTCCGAGCCGTCGGCGACCGGAGAACCACCCAGTTCGCCCAGGTCCTCGACCGGCACCACGACGGAGAGATCGAACTCCTTGCCCGACTCCGGCTGGACGATCTCCACCTTGCGGCGGGGGGAGAGGAAGCGGGCGACCTCGTCGACCGGGCGGACGGTCGCCGAGAGGCCGATGCGGCGGGCCGGCTCGGGCAGCAGTTCGTCCAGCCGCTCGAGCGACAGCGCGAGGTGTGCTCCGCGCTTGGTGCCGGCGACCGCGTGCACCTCGTCCAGAATCACCGTCTCGATGCCCGTCAGCGCGTCGCGCGTGGCCGACGTCAGCATCAGGAACAGGGACTCGGGGGTGGTGATCAGGATGTCCGGCGGGCGGGTGGACAGGGCGCGGCGCTCGGCGGGCGGGGTGTCGCCGGAACGGATCCCGACCTTCACCTCGGGCTCGGGCAGGCCCAGGCGTACGGACTCCTGCCGGATGCCGGTCAGCGGGCTGCGGAGGTTGCGCTCGACGTCGACGGCCAGGGCCTTCAGGGGGGAGACGTACAGAACGCGGCAGCGCTTCCTCGGGTCGGCGGGCGGGGGCGTGGAGGCCAGCTGGTCCAGGGCCGCGAGGAAGGCGGCCAGGGTCTTCCCGGAACCGGTGGGGGCGACCACCAGCACGTCCGAGCCCTCCCGGATGGCCTGCCACGCGCCGGCCTGGGCGGCGGTGGGCGCGGAGAACGCCCCCGTGAACCAGCCGCGGGTCGCGGGGGAGAAGCCGTCCAGGGCGCGGTGCGGATCGCTGACCATGCGTCCATCGTGCACCCGGGCACTGACAACGGGGCCGCGCCGGCGGTCGGGGGCGCCCCGGCCCTTCGCCCCGAAAGGCCGGGGCCGCGTGAGAACGGCCGTTGGCGGACGCGTGACAATGGCCGTATGGCGGAATCGGGCAGGGAGCGCGCGCGGCACTGGCGGTACGCCGAACTGCCCGGTGTCGATCTGCTGCGCGCCCGGTACATACGGAAGACGTTCGTGCGGCACACCCACGAGCACTTCGTGATCGCCGCCATCGCCGACGGGGTGGAGGTCTTCCACCACGGCGGGGGCGACCGGTACGCGGGCGCCGGGGCCCTCGCGCTGGTGAACCCGGACACCCCGCACACCGGGCGGGCCGGCGTTCCCGAAGGGTGGCGGTACGGGGCGGTGTACCCGTCGCCGGAGGTGGTGGCCGCGATCGCCGCCGAGACCACCACGCTGCGCGGCACGCCGGGTTTCGTGTCGCCGGTGCTCGACGATCCGTACTCCGTCCACCTCGTGCACCAGGTGCTGCGGGCCACCGACGAGGGCAACGCGCTCGCCGCCGACACCCTGCTCCGGGTCGCCGTGACCCGGCTGCTGCGGCTGAACGGCGGGTCGCTGCCGCGCCGGGAGGTGCGGACGGCGGGCGCCCGGATCGCGGCACGCGCGCGTGCCCTGCTGGAGGAGCGGATGGCCGCACCGCCGACGCTGGAGCAGCTGGCCGGTGAGCTGGGCACCGGCCCGTTCGCCCTGCTGCGTGCCTTCCGGGACACCTACGGGATGCCACCGCACACCTGGCTCACCGACGCGCGGGTACGGCGGGCACGGCGGCTGCTGGACGCGGGTACGGCGCCGTCGGAGGCGGCCGTCGCGGTCGGGTTCACCGACCAGCCGCACCTGAACCGGCACTTCGCGCGGATCGTCGGCGTGCCCCCGGGCGCGTACCAGCGCGAGCGCAAGAACGTACAAGACGCGCGGTGCGGCCCGCTCGTACCGTCCGGGGTGTGGCAGCAGAACAGACAACTCTCGCAGACATACGGGACGCCGGGGGAGGAAAACCGGACGGTGCCGTCGTACGGGACGCCCTCGGGGTCGGGATCGCCGTCGGACTCTCCGGGTTCGCCTTCGGTGTGACCTCGGCCGGCAGTGGGCTCACCCTGCTCCAGACCTGTGCGCTCAGCCTGCTGGTGTTCACCGGTGCGTCGCAGTTCGCGCTGGTGGGAGCACTGGCGGCGGGCGGGGGCCCGGTCACGGCCGCCGCGGGGGCGTTCTTCCTGGGGGTGCGCAATGCGTTCTACGGGCTGCGTCTGTCGCAGTTGCTGGCCCTCCCGCGCGCGGTGCGGCCGTTCGCCGCCCAGTGGGTCATCGACGAGACGGCCGCCGTCTCGCTCGCCCAGCCCGACCGGCGCAGCGCGCGCATCGGGTTCGTCGTGACCGGACTCAGCCTGTACCTCCTGTGGAACCTCACGACGCTGCTCGGCGCGCTGGGCGCCGAGGCCATCGGGGACACCGGCGCGTGGGGCCTGGACGCGGCCGGTCCCGCGGTCTTCCTGGCGCTGCTCGCGCCGATGCTGCGGACCGGTACCGAGCGGGCCGTCGCCGGGCTCGCCGTCCTCCTGGGGCTCGGTCTGCTGCCCGTTCTGCCCGCCGGCGTGCCGGTCCTGGTGGCCGCCCTCGCGGCACCGGCCGTCCTGTGGGCGCAGGGCCGCCGGAGGAGCACACCACGCGGTGACGCACCGGAGGGGAACCGTTGAACATCTGGATCGCGATCGGTGTGACCGTCCTCGGCTGCTACGCCGTCAAACTGGCCGGGCTGATGGTGCCCGCCGGAGTCATCGAGCGGCCTCTCGTCAGACGGCTCGCCGCGCTGCTGCCGGTCGCCCTGCTCGCCGCCCTGACGGCCCAGCAGACCTTCGCCGACGGCCAGGCGCTGGTGCTGGACGCGCGGGCGGCGGGGGTGGCGGCCGCCGCCGTGGCGCTGGTGCTGCGCGCCCCGTTCCTGATCGTCGTCGGGGCGGCCGTGATCGTCACGGCGGGAGTACGCGCTCTGGGCGGATGAGGCGGCTGCGGACCGGCCTCTCCCGGTGGTGCCGCGTGAGGGGCGCGTCCGGGCCCGGACGCGGGCCGGCCGGTGCCTCGCGGCCCTCGGGGCGTGCGGGCCGCATGCCCGCCGCCGGGTCGGCCGGCCTCGTGATCAGCCGATGGGGCGGCCGTACGCCCCCAGCGTGCGCAGGGCCTCGATCGTCACCACGGGGCGGGCCTCCAGCACGGGAGCCGGTGCCCACCGGCGCCACCGGACGGGCCAGCCGCCGTCCTCCTGCTGCTCGGCCGCGAGGAAGTCGAGGGAACGGGCCATCTCCTCGTCCGTGAACCACGCGCGCGCGAGCGACTGCGGAGTTCTCGCGTAGTCGTGGGGGAAGTGGTGCTCGCCCGGGGCGTAACCGGACGCGACCGGGTACGCGTCGAGGTCGTCCGGGTCGAGTACCGCGAGCCGCTGCCCCCGCACCACGCGGCCCAGCCGCTCGGCGGCGGCCTCCGCGCGGGGGCGGTCGGGGACCCGGTCCAGGAAGGCCACGGCGGCCTGGACCTCGTACGGATGGGACCTCTCCAGCGACTCGGCGGCCTGCCAGCAGAAGTCCGTGGCCCGGAACAGCCAGGCGTGCCACACCTCGTTGCGGTGCAGCAGGCCCACCACCGGCCCGGTGGCCGACAACTGGCCGGTCGGGTCGTCCACGACCGGTACGAAGGGCGCCGTCGGGTAGCCGCGCTGGCTGGGACGGATCGCCGGGAGCGCGCCGTCCGCCGTGGAGACGGACGTCAGGTAGCGGCACACCTGCTCCGCGCGCCGTCCGTCGCACCGCCCCACGGCGTCCAGCACGTCCAGGGCGCGGGCGGTGTGCAGCGGCTGGCTGACCGGGCCGCGCAGGTCGGGCTCCAGACCGTGACCGTACCCGCCGTCCTCGTTGCGGTAGGCGTCCAGCGCCGTCTCCACCGGGTCGGCAGCGCCGCCCCGGAAGTGGTGGGCGAAGAGGCGCTGTTCGAGCACACGCGCGGTGAGCCAGACGAACCGCTCCGCCCGCGCGAGCGGGCTGTCGCGCGCCGGGGGTGTCGGGGGCGAGGGGGCAGTTCCGGGATCGGCCATGGGTCCGACCGTAGGGCGGAAAGCGGTCCCAGGAGGCCGCCCGGCTCGGGGCCACCCCCGCACGCGGGATACTGGGGCCATGCGGTTGACGGTCTTCTGGGAGCGGATGGCGGAGCACTTCGGGTCGGGTTACGCCGACACCTTCGCGCGCGACCATGTCATGTCGGAGCTCGGCGGGCGCACCGTGCACGAGGCGCTGGCGGCCGGCTGGGACGCCAAGGCCGTCTGGCAGGTGGTCTGCACGGTGATGGATGTCCCCCCGGAAAAGCGCTGATCGTCACAGAGATCGCCAGGGGGCGGACGGCCGACGGCGGACGTGGGTCAGACTTGCTCCGTGGCACCCACTGATGAGACCGGGCAGGCAGCCCAGCACACCTCCACGCCAGGCATACAGCCGCCCGCCGGTCCTCCGGTGGGCTCCGTGGCCGGGCCGAACGGCCGCATGCCGCGCTGGCTGCCGCGCGCCATGGTGCTCGCCCTTGCCCTGGTCGCCGTGTTCCAGCTGGGCAGCTGGGCCTTCCACCAGCTCACCGGTCTGCTGATCAACGTCCTCATCGCGTTCTTCCTGGCGCTCGCCGTCGAGCCCGCGGTGAGCTGGATGGCCGCGCGCGGAGTACGCCGGGGGCTGGGCACCTTCCTGGTCTTCCTGGCGGTGCTGATCGTGGCGGCGGGTTTCGTCACGCTGCTCGGTTCGATGCTGGCGGGACAGATCATCACGATCGTCGAGGACTTCCCGGACTACCTCGACTCCGTCATCAACTGGGTCAACACACATTTCCACACCGAGCTGCGGCGGGTGGACATCCAGGAGGGCCTGCTGCGCTCCGACTGGCTGCGCACCTACGTGCAGAACAGCGCCACCGGTGTCCTGGACGTCTCCGCGCAGGTCCTCGGCGGTCTCTTCCAGTTGCTGACCGTCGGTCTGTTCTCGTTCTACTTCGCCGCAGACGGCCCGCGGCTGCGGCGCACCGTCTGCTCCGTCCTGCCGCCCGCCCGCCAGGCCGAGGTGCTGCGCGCGTGGGAGATCGCCGTGAACAAGACCGGCGGCTATCTGTACTCGCGCGGACTGATGGCGCTGGTCTCCGGCCTGGCGCACTACGTACTGCTGGAGATCCTCGAAGTGCCCTACGCACCCGTGCTCGCGGTGTGGGTGGGCCTGGTGTCGCAGTTCATCCCCACCATCGGCACCTATCTCGCGGGCGCCCTGCCCATGCTGATCGCCTTCACGGTCGACCCCTGGTACGCGCTGTGGGTGCTGGTCTTCGTGGTGATCTACCAGCAGTTCGAGAACTACGTCCTGCAGCCCAAGCTGACCTCCAAGACCGTCGACATCCACCCGGCGGTCGCCTTCGGCTCGGTCGTCGCGGGCACCGCACTGCTCGGCGCCGTCGGCGCGCTGATCGCCATTCCCGCGATCGCCACCCTCCAGGCGTTCCTCGGCGCGTATGTGAAGCGGTACGACGTCACGGACGACCCCCGTGTGCACGGACACCGCAGTTCCGGCCATGGGCCGGGACTCATCACGCGCGCCCGGCGCCTGTGGTTCCGACGGCCGGAGGCGGCGGACGCCCGGGGCGAGGGCACCGGGACCGGCTGACGGGGAGGCGGTGCCGTGCCGGCCTCCCGGAAAGCCCGAGCGGCCTGTCCCAGGGCTTCCGCTGAGAGCCTGCCGTTGTCATGATCCAGCCATGGCCGACACTCTCTCGCCCGTCTACCAGGCACGTTACGGCTGGGACCGCAGGACCGCAGGAGTCGTGGTGCTCTCCGCCGTCTTCACCGCCGTCCTGCTGCTCCCGGACATGCCGCTGATCGCGCGAGTACTGGGCCTGCCGCTGTTCGGCGCGGGCGGGCTGTTCATGGTGTACACGGCGCTGAGCCGCAAGGTCGCGCTCCGGGTGGACGAGACGGGTGTGTTCCTCGGGGGGAACCCCGCCCGTTACGGGGCCACCAGCGCCCACGTGCCCTGGGGTGACATCACGGGCTTCGTGCTCTGGCGCCAGGCCGCCGGCGGCACCTCCCTGCCCTATGTCGGGGTCACCCGGCGGGAGGGGGCTCCGGCGCTGCCCGGGGACGGACCGAAGGCCCGTGCCGTCCTGCGGCGCCTCGTTCCGGTGCCCGCCGATGTCGCGGTGGCCTCCCGGGCGGTGACCGGATGGCGCTTGGACAAGGACCGGCTGGTCGCGGCGGTCGCCCACTTCGCGCCGGGGATCCCCGTGCGGGACCACTCCTGAGGCGTGTTCGGGACGTGG
>NZ_JAPSKQ010000135.1:0-10339 GCF_031181555.1 Streptomyces sp.
GGTGGGGGGGGGGGGGGGGGCCCCCCCCCCCCCCCCACCGCCGCGTCCGGCAAGAGGGGTCACGCCAGGTCCGCCTCGCGCAGCGTCCGGGTGACGTCGGTGAAGCCGTTGCGGGCCGACACCAGCCGGCCCTCCCGGACCACCTGCAGCGTGACGTTGGCGTTGACCAGGCGGGGGAAGCCGACGGCGGCGAGCTCGTCCTGGAACTTCCACCGCAGGGTGGGGGTGAGCCCGCCCGTGTCGACCTTCAGCCCGCCGTTCAGGGCCTCGGTCACGGTGTCGGCGGTCACCTCGCCGTCGCCGAGCGACTCGACGGCCTGCCGGAACACGGTGTAGGCGATCCAGGTGGTCTGCACCCCGGCGTCCGCGGGGTCGATCCGGTTGTCGCCGAACGCCTCCTCCTTGATCACCTTCTTCATCGGCTTCCAGCGCGCGTCGCTCGCCGCCGGGTACCAGCCGGTGACGTACGACCCCTCGTACGGCCCGGACGCCCCGCCGGACGCGTCGATCGTCGTCTGGTCGACGCTGCCCAGCACGGTCGCGGTGCGCACGTCGGGGTAGTCGCTCCGGACCCGCCGGAAGGAGTCCATGAAGGTGCCCGTGCGGTCGCCGAGGGCGGGCACGACGCAGCCGGGCTTCGCCGGGTCGGTGGTGGTGCGCTGCAGCGCCTGCCGCGCCTCCTCGCCGTAGGCGGTGGCGTCCTCCGCCGCCCGCAGGTCCCCGGTCGGCGCGTGCCCGCCGGCCTCCAGGCCCGAGTCGAGCAGCGGGGGCAGCTGGTCGCCCGCGATGGTGTCGGGCCGGATCAGGGTGACCGGTCCGCAGGTGCCGGCGAGGGTGCGGCCGAGGCCGGCCAGCAGCACCGGCTGACCGCCGTTGACGGGGTAGGACAGGGGACTGGTGAACTCGTCGTTGGTGATGCCGTAGCCGCCGATGTACGGGATGCCGGCGCCCTCGAGGGTGGGCAGGAAGGAGTCGGCGTGCACGCTGTAGGAGCCGACGACCGCGACGGCGTTCTCCTGGACCGCGCGCCGGGCGCACCGCGCGGCGGCCACGGTGTCGTTCCGGTCGTTGCAGGTCAGGACGTGGAGCCGGCGGCCGTTGAGGCCGCCCTGGGCGTTGACCCAGCGGGCGTAGGCCTGGGCGAACGCGGGCATTCCGGGTTTGTTGGTGGTGGCGGTGTTCTCGGGCGCCCAGGTCATCACGGTGATCGGGTCGTCCCCGGAGCCCCCCGTGGCACCGGGGACGATCCCGCAGCCGGCGGCGAGCGACGCGCATGCCACCAGTGCGCCCGTGGCCAGGGCACCGGCTCTGATGCGCCGGGGGAGGAGGCGGGGGAGGAATGTGCTGCGGATGCGTCGCCTGCCGGTCATGGGCACGCACGATTCCGCCACATGACCAACCTGGGAGTGACCCTTGGTCAACGGGTGGTGACATGGAGGTGAATTGCGGGGTCCGGTGCGACCCGCGTGACGCGGAAACGTACGATCGACGACCGTGCAAGGTTCGGAGAACTCTTCCCGCCGCGGCCGTCGCTCCTCCACCATGGGCGGCATGCCACTCAACGACATGCCGTGGTGGCGCTGGCGCAGCAATGTGCGCTCCGCGCTGCACATGCTCTCCGATCCCGTGTTCCAGCGGGACGTGTGGCTGGCCGGCGTGGACGGCTACGGTGACGTCACCGACGCGGTCTACCGGCTGGTCGAGGACACCTGGCTGGACAACTGGTCCGCCGAGAAGTACGTCGGCACGATCTTCCGCGACTCCCAGGAGGCGGCGCTGGTCGACACCGCGGTGCTGCGGGTGCTGCGGATCATGCACCAGGTCGGTCCGGACGCGCCGGTCACCGCCTACCTCGAGCACCAGGGGTGGCCGGAGGCGGTACGGGCCGCGCGGGACGCGCACGTGCGGATGGCGACGAGCGACGGCGAGGACCCCGACGCCCCGCCGCGCACCCTCGAGGTGCTGCGGATCCTGACGCGGTCCGCGTAGCGGAACGGCCGGCCGGCCGCGGCCCCTCGTGTGGGACCCTTTCCTGCATGAGCGAGCAGTCCACCCGAGCCGCGGCCCCGGCCGACCAGTACGTCCTCACCCTGTCCTGCCCCGACAAGCAGGGCATCGTGCACGCCGTGTCCAGCTACCTGTTCATGACCGGCTGCAACATCGAGGACAGCCAGCAGTTCGGCGACCACGACACGGGACTGTTCTTCATGCGCGTCCACTTCTCGGCGGACGCCCCGGTGACCGTGGAGAAGCTGCGGGCCAGCTTCGCGGCGATCGGCGACTCCTTCCAGATGGACTGGCGGATCGACCGGGCCGACCAGAAGATGCGCATCCTGCTGATGGTCAGCAAGTTCGGTCACTGCCTGAACGACCTGCTGTTCCGCGCGCGGATCGGCGCACTGCCCGTGGAGATCGCCGGAGTGGTGTCCAACCACACCGACTTCGCCGAGCTGGTGGCTTCGTACAACATCCCCTTCCACCACATCCCGGTGACGAAGGACACCAAGCCGGAGGCCGAGGCGCGGCTGCTGGAGATCGTGCGCGAGGAGAAGGTGGAGCTCGTCGTCCTCGCCCGCTACATGCAGGTCCTCTCGGACGACCTGTGCAAGCGGCTGTCCGGGCGGATCATCAACATCCACCACTCCTTCCTGCCGAGCTTCAAGGGCGCGAAGCCGTACCACCAGGCGCACGCGCGGGGCGTGAAGCTCATCGGTGCCACCGCGCACTACGTCACCGCCGACCTCGACGAGGGCCCGATCATCGAGCAGGAGGTCGAGCGGGTGGGCCACGACGTCACCCCCGACCAGCTCGTCGCCGTCGGCCGGGACGTGGAGTGCCAGGCGCTCGCCCGCGCGGTGAAGTGGCACGCGGAACACCGCATCCTGCTGAACGGCCGCCGCACGGTGGTGTTCGCCTAGGGAGCCCGCGGCGGCTGCATCCGGCTGCGTTCGGTCACATCCGGCTCATGGACGCCGCCGCCAGCAGGACGTCCCTGATCGCCTCGCGGTCCCCCACCTGGCCGACGGCCGCCTCCCGCGGGGACACGTGGCCCGCGGCCAGGCGGCAGAACTCCGCGCCGTCCAGCGCGATATGGGCCACCTCGTGCTCGGCGGACCCCTTCGCGGCGGGGGAGTCCAGCGGGATCAGCCACTCCCCGCCGCCGGACCCCTCGATCTCCAGCCGCAGGCTGCGTCCCGGTTCGCCGGCGGCGACCAGGCGCCGCTCGACGGGGGAGGCCAGTCCGTGGAGGCGGCGGTGCTCCAGCACGGCCGGGAGCATCCGCGCGGCCAGCTCGACGATGCCGTGCAGGTGCCGTCCGGAGGGCGGTTCGTAGGGGTAGTCCACCGCCTCGGCGATGTCCTCCGCGTGCACCCAGCACTCGAAGGCGCGGTCCAGCATCGCGTCGTGCAGGGGCAGCTCGAAGTCGCCGTACGACACCGGCAGCCACCCGGTGCCGCCGCCGGTGAAGGACACGGTCCGTACGAGGTGGTGGCTCTGCTCCCGCCAGGGCGCCCGCACGGAGCGGGTGGGCGGGAAGCGGGAGGCACGCCAGTAGGCCTCGGTGCGGGCCGCCGGGGTGGGACGCTCGGCCCGCACGTCCCCGAGCGGGTCGTCCAGGCCGAGGGCGACCGCGACCAGCCCGTCGACCGCCAGCAGATGAGCGATGACCCCGGCGACGGTGGTACGGCGCGTGCTCGCCTCGTCGGCCTCGTACCAGCGCAGCCGCACCGGCGCGTGCCACTCGGCGTCCCCGAAGTCCTGGAGCAGCGCGTCCAGGCGCGCGGTCTCGGCGTCGTAGGCGGCGGCCCACTCCGGCACGGGGATGCGCGGCGGGCGCCGCTCCAGGCAGGACTCCAGGACGCGGGTGCGCAGACCCGGGTCCAGGTCGAGGCTCTCGGGGCGCTGGAGCAGGCCGACCGCCTCGCGCAGCCGCAGCGCCTCGTCCGCACAGGGCCCGCACGCGCCGAGGTGTTCCTCGACGGCCTCCGCCTCCGCCGGCGAGCAGGCGGCCAGCGCCCAGGCGCCGAGCAGCGACTTCAGCACGCGGTGCTCCAGCACGAGCGGCCCGGCCGGTCCGGCCTCCCCCTCACGGCCGTCGTACGGCTCGGAACGGTGCCCGCTCACGCGGCACCCCCGATCCCCGGCGGGGTGTCCGGGGCCTCGGCGTCGTGGGCGGTGGACAGCAGTTGCAGGCCCAGGCGGAGGCGGCGGCGCGCCTCGTCGTCGGTGACGCCCAGGTCGACGGCGGTCTGGCGGTAGTCCCGGCGCTGGAAGTACGCCAGTTCCAGCGCGGCCCGCAGCGGCGTCGGCATGGACTGGACGATGTAGTCGGCGCGGGCGGCCACCGAGGCGTGGCGCACCTTGCGCTCCAGGTCCTCCGTGGTGCCGGGGCCGCCGCGGGCGAGCGCCGCGGTCTCGGCGGTGCGCAGCCGCTGCACGGCCAGCCGGTGGGTCAGCGCGGCGAGCCAGGTGCGCAGCGGGCACTGCTTGGGGTCGTAGGTGTCCGGGTGCTGCCAGACGTGGGCGAAGACGTCGCGGGTGATCGCGTCGGCGGCGCGTTCGTCGCCGAGGACGCGGTGGGCCAGGCCGTGCACCAGGGAGGCGAACCGGTCGTAGAGCTCCCCGAGCGCGGCCGCCTCCCCGCGCGCGAGCCGCTGCTGCATCCTGCGGTCCCAGCGGGGCGGTACGTCCTTTTTGGTCATGCGGGCCCTCACCCCCTGCTCTCCCCCCCTGGCGTCCCGGGCCGGTCGGTGCCCGGAGCCAGCGTGTACCCACCGTCTCCGAGAATGTAGTCGGCACACGCGATCACACACGCCCCTTTGCCGCAATGTGCGCCCCCCGCGGAGCCGCAGGTGGTAAGGGGCCCATCGCGTATACCGAACGCCGTTCGGAGCGCCCCTACCCACGGTCGCGCCGATCGGAACCGATCGAATCGGATCGAAGTCGACTGAAACAAGCCTTTTCTGTTTGGTAACCGTTTCTCGGGCCGTGTTTCGGGGAACGGCCGGTGGGCAGCCGCGCTGCAAGGAAGCGTAGGTACTGCTTCCGTTCGGAGAGCGAAGGGCGTGGTGGTGACCTTCAAAGTGACCGACGGAGAGCAGGGCCGGTGGGCCGTGCTCCACGTGTCGGGCGAACTGGACCTGGTGACGTCCCCGGTGCTGCGCCAGCGGGTGCACGACGTGGTGGCCGACGGCAGGCACAGCCTCGTCCTCGACCTCTCCGACGTGTGGTTCTGCGACTCCAGCGGGGTCGGCGTGCTCATAGCCGCCCGGCGGCTGCTGCGTTCGTGCCAGGGCAGCCTGCGGCTGATCCTGCCCGACCGGGGGGCCGCCGACGGCAGTCACGTCAACAAGGTGCTCGGCGCGCTCGGCGTCCGCCGTCTCTTCGACATCCACCCGGACGTCCGGTCCGCGGTCGACGAGGATCCGCACCCCCTGTCGGCGTGAGCCGCGCGTCCTCCCGCCGACGGCGCGCCGTCCGGCCTCGGGGGCGTGCCGGCACCGGCCGGACGAAGGCCGCACACGCGTGTCCCGGCCCGCCCGCGGAGCCGTGCGCACCCACCCCTCCGTGCCACACGGTTGTCCCGGAATTCCCCCGGTCTTGGCACAGGCGCCGCTTTCGGGCTCCCGGACGGCCCCGCACGACGTACGCTCCCAGCGAGACGACCCCACTGACCTAAGGCGGCCTGAAAGAGACATGGTCACCAGCGAGTACGAGCGCAGGATCGCGGCCCGGTTCGCCACCTTCGACCAGGACGGCAACGGCTACATCGACCGCGAGGACTTCAGCGGAGCGGCCAAGGCGCTGCTCGCCGAGTTCGGCATCGCGGCCCGCTCCGACAAGGGCCAGGCCCTGTACGTCGGCGCCGAGGCGTTCTGGCAGGGCATGGCGGGGATCGCCGACCGGGACGGCGACCAGCGCATCACGCGCGAGGAGTTCGTGAACGGCGCGGTCAAGCGGCTGCGGGACAACCCGGACCGGTTCGCGGAGATCGCCCGCCCCTTCCTGCACGCGGCCCTCGACGTCGCCGGCACCGACGGCGCGGCCACCGCCGAGGACGTCGCACGCGTCCTCGAGGTGCTCGGCGTTCCCGGGGACCTGGCCCGCACGGCGGCCACCACGCTGGACACGGACGGCGACGGCAGGATCGGCGAGGAAGAGACCGTGCGCGCCTTCGCGCGCTACTTCACCCTCCCCGAGTAGCGCTCACCCCGGCCGAACGGCCGGGCACGGCCCCGCGCGTGTGCGGACGGGCGGTGCAACACGCCCGGACTCGCGAAGAGTTCGGGCGCCCGCCCGGGGCTCTCCGGGCGGTGGCCCGCCCGTGCGCGGGGAGACCGGCCCGGAGGGGGCGGCCCGGCGGGCACCGCCTCCCCCCGGAAGCCCGAGGTCCGTCCGGGAGCCGGAGGCCCGTCCGCCCCCCGACCGCACCCTGGCGGGGACTCAACGTGCGGTTTCGCGCACGGAGAGTGAGGGAACGCGCGCCGTCGATCCGCCGGCCGGAGCGGCCCGTCGGCCCTCCCGTCTGCGGTGTCGCGGGGCGCCCCGCACGGATGTCGCGGAATGTGGCATACCGGCGATCACGGAGCGTTGATGCCGGGTTGTGCCCCCGTGCGCGACTCGTCACGGCCCGGAGTCGGACGTCCGCTCCGGTACCTTGTGTGGGATGCGAGTGGTTGTGAGCACGCACCGCGCCGGAATCGCCCCCGAGGTGACTCCGGATCCGCCGGTGCCTGCCGCTGCTCGCCGGGCGGAACGGCCGAACGCCGCCGCCCGTTCGACCCCATGGGGCGGGCGTCGCACAGTATGCCGCACGGGTACTCCTTCGCGCTGGAATATGCCCGAAGCGCTTGTTGACGTGACTGTCCGTCAACCATGCTGTCCCCCAAGGGATTCACGTTCCGTGACCCCTGTCCCGGCCGTTGTTCTGGCCATGCAGAAAATGGCTACGATCGTGGCCCTCGTGAGGCGCGAGTCCAAGTGTCCGCCGGTTCGGATGGTGTGAGCGGTGCAGGTGCTTCAAGTGCAGCTGGAGATCCGGCCCGACCCCGCTGAGGTGGGACGGGCCCGGCGGTGGGCCCGCTCGCGTCTGGCCGGGTCCGGCATAGGGGCCGACGAACCGCTCGCCGAAACGCTGATCCTGCTCGTCTCGGAGCTCGTCACCAACGCCGTGGTGCACACCGGCTGTCCGGCCGTGCTGCGGCTGTCCCTGCCGGGCGCGGAGGGCGGGGAGACCACCGTCCGCCTGGAGGTGGCCGACCGCAGCGACCGGGCGCCGGTGCCGCGTTGCGTGGACGGGGAGGCGACCGGCGGGCGCGGGCTCGCCCTCGTGGACGGCCTGGCCGACCGCTGGGGCTGGATCTCCGAGGGTGCCGGCAAGCGCATCTGGTGCGAACTGGACCGCTGCGCGCAGGCGCGCGAGGCCGCGGCCCCCTGCGGCGGCGGCACGTCGGCGTACGACGGGCTGGCGTACGAAGCGGTGTGAGGCCGGGACGGCGTGCGGCGGGCGGGTGCGGGGCTGCGCACGGCCGCGCGGGACACGGCGACGGCGTCGGTGCACGGGTGCACGGCCGGCCGGCCGTGCGGGTCGGGTGTGTGGGCCGGTGCGCCGGGTGTGCTCCCGTGCGCGGTCCCGGTGAAGCGGGCATATGCCTAAATTGACGCACAGTCACCCGAAACGGCGTTGACGCGCGGTGACCGATTGATCACTCTGGTCGTCAGCGATTCGCCGTGAGGGGACGGCGAGGGTTTCGGCGACGGGAGCCCTCGGCGAGTGCGGGTCGTGATTCGGCGTCGGTTCCCTCGGGCCGGGGGGACCGGGGGCGGGAGCGCCGGAGCGGGAAGGCGGTGCGGCGCTGCCGTGCTCGGGGCGGACAACGCCGCACCGCCGTCGACGTGCGGGACGCGCGGCGACGACCGCGGCCTCGCGCGGTGCTCACGTTCCGACGGGCGCGGGTGGGCCGGAGCGGCCCCCGGCGGCCCGGAACGTCCGCCGGTACGCCGTCGGCGTCACCCCCAGCGCCGCCTGGAGGTGCTGCCGCATCGACTGGGCCGAACCGAACCCCGCGTCGCGGGCCACCCGGTCCACGGACAGGTCGGTGGACTCCAGCAGGTGCCGGGCCCGCTCCACCCGTTGCCGGGTCAGCCACTGCCCCGGGCTGACGCCGGTCTCCTCACGGAAACGGCGCGTGAAGGTGCGGACCGACATCGACTCCCGCGCGGCCATGTCGCGCAGCAGGATCGGCTCGTGCAGACGGCCCAGCGCCCACGCGCGGGCGCCGGTGGTGGACGCCTGCCGCGGATCGGGCACCGGCCGCTGGATGTACTGCGCCTGGCCGCCGTCGCGGTGCGGCGGCACGACCGTACGGCGGGCCACCTCGTTGGCGACGGCGGTGCCGTGGTCGCGCCGCACGATGTGCAGGCACAGGTCGATGCCGGCCGCGACGCCCGCGGAGGTCAGGACGTCGCCGTCGTCGACGAACAGCACGTCCGGGTCGACCTCGATCCGGGGGAAGAGCCGCTGGAACCGCTCGGCGTCGGCCCAGTGGGTGGTGGCGGGGCGGCCGTCGAGGTAACCGGCGGCGGCGAGGACGTAGACGCCGGTGCAGATGGAGGCGAGCCGGGTACCGGGCCGGACGCGGGCCAGGGCGGCGGCCAGCTCGTCGGTCAGCTCGCCCCGCTCGTACACCGGGCCCAGTTCGTAGGAGGCGGGGACGATCACCGTGTCGGCGGTGGCGAGTGCCTCCGGGCCGTTGCCGACGTGGACGGCGAAGTCGGCGTCCGTCTCGACCGGCCCGGGCGGCCGGACCGAGCAGGTGACGACCTCGTACAGCCGCCGCCCGCGCCCGTCCCTGGGGCGGCCGAAGATGCGGTGCGGGATGCCCAGTTCGAAGGGGAGCAGCCCGTCGAGGGCGAGGACGACGACGCGGTGGGGCCGGAACGTGCCGGTGCGGGGGAGGCGGTCGACCGGATCCATGGCCCGATCCTAGCGAATGCTGTCCCTCGGGCCACTCGATGGGAAGGCCCGGCAGCCCGCACGCTCTATGGCGTGACCCGGACAAGCGAGACAGCCGCCGTCGTGGAGCCGCCCGCGAGCGGCCGCAAGCCGACCCGTACCCGCGTGCACCGCGCGTGGTTCGTCGCCGCCGTCACCTTCGTGACGATCATCGGCGCGGCGGCCTTCCGCTCCGTGCCGGGCCTGTTCATCGATCCGCTGCACGACGAGTTCGGCTGGTCGCGCGGCACCATCGGCGCCGCGGTCTCCGTGAACCTCGCCCTGTACGGCCTCACCGCCCCCTTCGCGGCGGCGCTGATGGACCGCTACGGAATCCGGCGGGTCGTCGCGGGCGCCCTGACCGTGATCGCGCTCGGCTCGGGCCTGACGGTGTGGATGACGGCGGCCTGGCAGCTCCTGCTGTGCTGGGGCCTGCTGGTGGGCCTCGGCTCCGGCTCCATGGCGCTCGCCTTCGCCGCCACCGTCACCAACCGCTGGTTCACCGAGCGCCGCGGGCTGGTCAGCGGCATCCTCACCGCCGCGTCCGCCTCCGGGCAGCTGATCTTCCTCCCCGTGCTGTCCTGGATCGTCGCGACGCACGACTGGCGCCCCGCGGCCGTCACCGTGGCGCTGGCCGCCCTCGCGGTCGTCCCCTTCGTCTGGCTGCTGCTGCACGACCACCCGGCCGACGTGGGCCAGAAGCCGTACGGCGCGAAGGAGTTCGTGCCCAAGCCCGCGCCCGTGCCCGGCGCCGCCCGCCGCACGCTCAGGGTCCTGTCCTCGGCGGTGCGCACCGGACCGTTCTGGCTGCTCGCCGGCACCTTCGCGATCTGCGGTGCCTCGACCAACGGCCTGATCCAGACCCACTTCGTGCCCGCGTCCCACGACCACGGCATGCCGATCACGGCCGCCGCCTCCCTGCTGGCCGTCATCGGGGTGTTCGACGTCGTCGGCACGGTCGCCTCCGGCTGGTTCACCGACCGCTTCGACGCGCGCCGCCTGCTCGCCGTGTACTACGCCCTGCGCGGCGTCTCCCTGCTCTTCCTGCCCCTCCTCCTGGCGCCCAGCGTCCACCCGCCGATGGTCCTGTTCATCGTCTTCTACGGCCTCGACTGGGTCGCCACCGTCCCGCCCACCCTCGCCCTGTGCCGCGAGCACTACGGCGACGACAGCCCGATCGTCTTCGGCTGGGTCCTCGCCTCCCACCAGGTCGGCGCCGCCCTCGTGGCCTTCCTCGGCGGCGTCGCGCGGGACACGTTCGGCTCCTACGACGTGGTCTGGCTCGCCTCGGGAGCGCTGTGCGCGGCGGCGGCACTGATGGCGCTGGTGATCCGGCGGCCGGGC
>NZ_JAPSKQ010000135.1:10439-18221 GCF_031181555.1 Streptomyces sp.
CCGCTCGTCCTGCCCGTCCTCGGCCTGCTCCACGCGGTCCTGCACCCCCTGCCGGCCGTGGCCCTCGCCCGGCGCCTGCCCGGACCCGAGTGGGCCCGGCACCTCGTGGGGGCGGGAGCGCTCGGGACGGCCTGGGCGGTACCGGTCTGTCTGCTGGGGGACCGGTCGTTCCCCGCCACGGCCGCGGCGCTCTCGGCCCTGGGCGTGCTGCCCGTGCTCGCCCTCACCTGTGTGCGCCGGCGGACCCGGCGCACGGGACGGGCGTGGGGGACCTGGGGCATCTGGTTCCGCTCGGCGCTCGCCTCCGCCGCCCTGTTCGTGCTGGCCCTCACCGGCGCCCTGGCGGCCACCGCCGCCGGGCTGATCGAGGAGTACGAGCCGCCGGAGCCGACCGCCGGACAGCTCGCGGGGGTCTGGCGCGGTGAGGACGGCGCCGTGCTGCGCCTGCTCCCCGGCGGTCGGGCGGTGGCCACCGGGCTTCCGGCCCGGGGCCCGTACGACGCGTCGTCCACCCGGGACTTCGTGGTCTGCGCGGGCGCCGGGACCTGGCACCTCGTCAGGGAGGGGGACGACGCCCGGCGGGACGAGGTCCGGGTGCGGTTCGGCGGGAGCTGCGGGCAGGAGACGGCCTGGACGATCGGCGGTACGGCCGACGCGCCCGAGCTGTTCGTGCTGTTCGGCGATCCGGACGCGGGTGACCTGCGGATCCTGATCCACGACTGAACCACCGGTGCCGTGCCGGAGCCGGCCGGACGCGGGACCGCCGCCGTCTCCCGCGTGTCCTCAGCCGGGAAGGCGGGAGACGCCCGGTGCCCCGTCGCGGGCCACCGCCCCGGCGATCCGCCGGGCGTCCAGGGCCAGTTCGCGGAGGCCGCCGCTGAGGGGGGTGGTGAAACCGGTGAAGTACAGGCCGGGGGCGCCGTGCGGGGTGCGGGCGCCGCGGACGACCGGTCTGCCGCGCTCGTCGAGCACGCCGAGGTGACCGACGAGGCCCTCCAGACCGCGGAGGTAGCCCGTGGCCGCGACGACCGCCTCCGGGCCGATGCGGCCGCCGTCGGCGAGCACGACCTCGCCGTCCTCGAACCCCTCCACGGCGGCCACGACCTCCACGGCGCCCTTCCGCACGGCGCCGACCAGGCCGACGTCCAGGACGGGCACGGCCCCCTCGGCGGCCCGGGTGGCGAGCCCGGCCTCCGGGCGGGGCAGGCCGTGGGCCGACAGGTCCGGCGCGGTCACCTTGAGCAGCGGCCGGGCCAGCCGGTCCACCAGGCCGGCGGGAAGCCGCCGGGACAGCACGCCCGAGTACTGCGTGGCCCAGCCGGCGGTCGAGCGGCGCAGGACGTACGGAGGGGTGCGGACCGACAGCCGCACCCGGGAGGCCCCGCCCTCCACCAGGTCGACGGCGATCTCGGCGCCCGTGTTGCCGGCCCCCACGACGAGCACGTCCCGCCCGGCGAAGGGCCGCGCGTCGCGGTACGCGGAGGCGTGCAGGAAGGTGCCGGTGTAGGTGTCCCGGCCGGGCCAGTCGGGGATGCGGGGGGTGTGGTTGTGGCCGGTGGCCACGACGACCGCGGCGCCGGCCAGCTCACGGCCACCGGTGGCGTGCAGCAGCCAGCCGGTGCCGTCGGCGGTGCGCTCGACGCGCGACACCTCGACACCGGTGACGATCTCCAGGCGGTGGTGCTCGGCGTACTTCTCCAGGTACCGGACCACGTTGTCCCGGGACACCCACCGCCCGAACCGGCGCGGCATCGGCAGACCGGGCAGGGCGGACAGACGCCGGGTGGTGTGCAGCCGCAGCCGGTCGTAGTGGCGCCGCCAGGACGCGCCCACCCGGTCGGACCGCTCCAGGACGACGGCCCGTATCCCCCGGGCGCGCAACGCGTAGGCGACGGAGAGCCCGCCCGGGCCGCCGCCGATGACGTAGACGGGACGGGCCGCCCGGTGGGGCGCGGGGGCTTGCGCGGACGTGGTGGAGTCGGCCATGAGCGCGAGCGTAATCACGCCCCTGCTTGATGGGTCTCGGTCAAGACCGGAATTGGTTGCGGATTGATCACGTCTGTGAGGGGGGCGTGGGTGTGGATGTCCCCGTGGCTCCCCTGCCCGAGCGCGTCCGGCCCCGGCCCCTCCCCGAGCTGCACGGCCACGGTCCGCACCTGCGTCCCCGGGACCCGGCGTCCCGGGCCGACGCGGAGGCGTGGCTGCGCGGCCTCACGGACCCGGCGACTTCCTGACCCTCACGGCCACAGCAGCTCCCTGGCCCATCCCTCCCGCCCTTCCCGCCGGTAGCGCAGCCGTACGTGCCGGCGCCGGGCGTCGCCCTGGAAGAACTCCACCTCGTCCGGCCGGAGGCGGTACAGGGTCCAGGACGGCGCCGGGGTGTCCGGCTCCCGCCGCGCCCGTTCCCAGGCCCCTTCCGAGGCCCGGGCCAGTTCCTCCACCGAACCGAGGACGGCGCTCTGCCGCCCCGTCAGCGCGGCGGCCAGTGCCCCGGTGGAGCGGGCGTGCAGGTCGGCCTGCGCCTCCTCGGCCGGGGCGGTGCCGACGGGCCCGCGCAGGCGCACCTGACGGCCCAGCACCGGCCAGTGGAAGACCAGCGCGGCATGCGGGCGGGCGGCGAGGTGGCCGCCCTTGCGGCTGTGCGCGTGGGTCGCGAAGGACCAGCCGTCGGCGTCCGCGCCGTGCAGCATCACGATCCGTACGTCCGGCAGCCCGTCCGCGTCCGCCGTCGCCAGGGACATGGTGTGCGGCTCGCGCTGCCCGGCCGCCACCACCTCGGCCAGCCACCGCGTGAACAGCGGCAGCGGCTCGGCGGGCGCGGCGGCCGGGTCCAGCGCCGGCAGCTCGGTGACCTCCGGGTCCCAGACCCGCAGTGACCTCAGCAGCTCGTGGAGATCGGTTTCCATGCCCCGATTCTCGTGCGCGGGGCGGCCGCGCTCACACCGAGCCGAGGTCGGACGACACCCACCGCTCGGGCCGCATGCGGACGACGACCTGCTCGCCGTGGTTCTTCCAGGCGAAGCCGACGTACTCCTCGACCTTGTCGGCCGGGAGGTAGCGGGCGGAGATCTCCCGCAGCTGCTCGATCGTGGCGGGCGTGGTCTCCAGGACCGGTCCCTCCACCGACACGTACCGGATGGTGGGCTCGGTCCGGTCGATCATGAGCGAGAACCGCCCGGCCGCGCTGATCAGCTTGTTCTTGCGGGAGTCCAGACCGGTCATGATCCACACGTCGCCACCGGGCGCGTACTGGTACCAGATCGGCACGGTGAGCGGGGCGCGTCCCGGTCCCGCGTCGACCGCGAGCGCGGCGATGTGGGGTTCGGCCAGGAACTGTTCACGCTCTTCGCGGGTCAGGGCCATTCCGGTTCCTCCTGCGAGTCGGGTGTCGCGGACGTACGGGACGGTCATGCCGTGCGTACGGGTGGTCGGTTTCCACCGAGCACAACGACGGCCGCCCGCCCGGGTCTTCCCCCTTCCGCGTTCTCCGACGGCAACGGCCCCCGCGTTCAGGAGCGTTGGGCCGGGAGATCCCGCCCGGCCAGGACCTGACCGGCGGACCACGCCGGAGACGCGGGGGCCGGCACGCCCGTGCCGGCAAGGCGCCGTCGGTCCCCTCCGGCTTGATCCGCCGACCGGCCCTAGAACGTCGCCAGCCGCTGGACCAGCAGGAACGCGCCGATCCCGAGCATCGCCGCCCCCGACGTGCGCACGACCGCGCGGGCCGCCGTCGGGCGGGCGCCGAGGACGGCGCGGGCGGCGAGGCCGACGGACAGGTAGACGACGGCGCAGCACGCCATGTGCAGCAGCCCCAGGGCGACGGTCTGCGCCGGCACCGGCAGGTGCGCGCCGTCGCCCGTGACCAGGAACTGGGGCAGGACGGAGAGGTAGAGCAGCAGGCCCTTGGGGTTCAGACCGCTGATCGTGGCCCCGCGCCGGAAGGCCCGGGCACCGCTCTCCCCGGCGGCGGCTCCGTCCGCGCCCGGGGTGCCGGGGCGGCGCAGCACGCTCCAGCCCAGCCACACCAGGTACCCGGCCCCCACCACGGTCAGCACGGTGAGCAGGACCGGGGAGCCCGCGACCAGGACCGCCAGCCCCGCCGCGGCGAGCGCCGTGTGCAGTGCGTACCCGGTCACCAGGCCACCGACCGCCGCGGCCACCGACCGTCCCCGCAGCCCGGCCGAGATCGTGTACGCCCAGTCGGCACCCGGTACGCACACCAGCAGCAGGTCGAGGGCGAGGAAGGAGAGGAGGGTCGCGGTGTCCATGGCGGCGAGATTAGGCGGAAACGGGCCGAATGTGTTCCCGGATTTTCCCCGCTGCCGCGTGTTCCGGGGCAGGATCTACCTCATGGACGACATGGACCGGAAGATTCTTGCCGAGCTGCAACAGGACGGGCGGCTGACCGTGACGGAGCTGGCCGCGCGGGTGCGGCTCAGCGTCTCGCCCTGTCACCGCAGGCTGCGGGAGCTGGAGCGGTCGGGTGCGATCAGCGGCTACCGGGCGGTGGTGGACCCGGCCGCCGTGGGGCTGGCCTTCGAGGCGCTGGTGTTCGTCTCCATGCGGCAGGAGGACCGGGACACGGTCGTGGAGTTCGAGCGGGCGGTCGCCGAGGTGGAGGAGGTGCTGGAGGCGCAGCGGCTGTTCGGGGAGCCGGACTACCTGCTGCGGGTGGTCGCCGCCGACCTCGCCGCCTACCAGCGGCTCTACGACGAACGTCTGGCCACGCTGCCGGGGGTGCAGCGGCTGACGTCCACGCTGGTGATGAAGCACGTGGTGAGGGACCGCCCGCTGCCCGCGTAGGGGGCGGGTCCGCGGGCGCAACGGCCGCCGGCGCGGCGCACCATGGTGCCGGGACACACGCCAGGCGGCGGCCCACCGGAGTGGACCGCCGCCTGGCAGACAGGACTTGGAAAGCGGAAAGAAGGGAGTGGCCTCCTGCGGGAGCGACCTGCTTCAGGGGAGGGGCCCGCTTCTCGGAGAAAGGGGCGGCCTACTTCGCGGGCTTCTTGCCGGTGACGCCCAGGTGCACCAACAGCGCCAGACCGGGCTTGAGTTCGGCCTGCTTGACGCCCCAGGAGGAGAAGCCCTTCTGGTGCGAGGCCGCGGCCGCGAGCATCGTGACCAGGGAACCGGCGATCGCCGCCGGGTTCACGTCCTTGTCGATCCGCCCCTTGGTCTGCAGCGCGGCGACGGAGTCCGCCAGGGAGGTGTTCACGGAGTTCAGGATCTTCATGCGGAGCTTGTAGAAGCGTTTGTCGCCCTCGGCCGCGCCGAGGTCCACGACGCGCAGGATCGCGTCGTTCTTCCGCCAGAACTCCAGGAATCCGTCGACGAGTTCCTGCGCCGTCTGCCAGCCGGCCTTGCCGGCCCAGGAGCGGCCCTCCAGGAGCTCGGCCAACCCGGCGCTCTCGGCGGCCGTTTGCTCCGCGAGCTCCAGGACGGCGCCCTCGACGTCCGGGAAGTACTGGTAGAAGGTCGCCGGGGAAGTCCCCGCCTTGCGCGCGACATCGATGACTTTGACATCCCGGTAGGGGGACGAGCTGAGCATCTCGCTGAGGCAGTCGAGCAGCTTCTGCCGGGTCGCCTGCCCACGCCGACCGGCCACGCGGCCGTCGACGGTACGCACTTGTCCTGTCATGTCGTCAGCTTACCGAGGGGGGATGGGAGCGCGATTCGGCCGACTGCAAATGGGGTGCGCGGGCGCGCGGAGGCTGGTGTGCCTGGTCTGCGGGGTGCGCGCGACGCGGCTACTTTGGCGGCATGGCCGAAAACAGGGCACCGGAGTACACAGAGGGCACCCCGTGCTGGGTGGACGCGCAGCTCCCCGACGTGGAGGCGGGCAAGCGGTTCTACGGCGAGCTCTTCGGGTGGACCTTCCAGGAGCAGCCCGACCTGCCCTCGGGGGCCGTGCGGGCGCTGAAGGACGGTGAACCCGTCGCCTCCCTCGCGCACAAGACGGACGGCCGGCTCCCCACCGTGTGGACGGTGTCCTTCGCCACCCCCGACGCCGAGGCGCTGTGCCGGCGCGTCCGTGCCGCCGGCGGGCGGATCGTCTCCGCGCCGCTGCCGGTCGGCGACCTCGGCGTCACCGCGCTCGTCACCGACCCCGGGGGCGCGGTCTTCGCCCTCTGGCAGCCCGCCGGCCACCCCGGCTTCGGCCGCCGCCACGAGCCGGGCAGCTTCGCCTGGGTCCAGCTCTACACCCGGGACACCGAGGCGGCCAACACCTTCTACGGGGACCTCTTCCACGACGCCCTGTTCGGCCCGGACGCCGTCCCCGACTTCGGCCGTGCCCCCGTCTCCGACGTCTTCCCCGCCGAGATGCCGCCCCACTTCCTCGTCCACTTCGCCGTCGAGGACCTCGCGGCCACCATGGAGGAGGTGACCCGGCTCGGCGGCCGGGTCCAGGTCCCGCCCTTCGGGACGTCCTACGGCACGGCGGCCGTGGTCACCGACGATCAGGGGGCGTCCTTCGCGCTGCTGCGCCGCTGAACGTCCCGCCGAGCCGTCACACCGGACCGGCGCACCGGGCCCGCGCACCGAGCCGTCCACGGGCCCGTCGGCCCGCCGGTCCGCCCATTGTGTCGTATGTAAACCTGGACACCCTATTTGTCGGCCGGTTCGCAACCGGGGGCCCGGACAGGAAGAATCGGGGTGCGTGCCGCCACGGCGGTGCGGTGGTGAGACGCTGCACTTCGGTCGCGTGCACAGGTGGTGGCGCGACTCGTACGGGGAGGTGGCAGGCAAGTGGTGGATCAGCTGACGCAGCACGATCCGCGGCGTATCGGGCCGTTCGAGGTGCTGGGACGGCTGGGAGCCGGCGGCATGGGGCTGGTCTATCTCGCGCGCTCGGCGTCCGGGCGGCGCGTGGCGATCAAGACGGTCCGGACCGAACTGGCCGAGGACCAGCTGTTCCGCGTCCGCTTCACGCGCGAGGTGGAGGCGGCCCGCGCGGTCTCCGGTTTCTACACGGCGGCCGTCGTGGACGCCGATCCGCGTGCCGCCGTGCCGTGGCTGGCCACCGCGTACGTCCCCGCGCCCTCCCTCGAGGAGATAGTGAACGAGTGCGGTCCGCTGCCGGCCCAGGCGGTGCGCTGGCTCGCGGCCGGTGTCGCGGAGGCGCTGCAGTCCATCCACGGCGCCGGGCTCGTCCACCGCGACCTCAAGCCGTCCAACGTCCTCGTCGTCGAGGACGGCCCCCGGGTGATCGACTTCGGTATCGCCTCCGGCGTGTCGAACACCCGTCTGACGATGACGAACGTCGCCGTCGGCACCCCCGCCTACATGTCCCCGGAGCAGGCGAAGGACTCCCGCAGCGTCACCGGCGCCAGCGACGTGTTCTCCCTGGGCTCCACCCTCGTCTTCGCCGCCACCGGCCACGCCCCCTTCCACGGCGCCAACCCGGTCGAGACGGTCTTCATGCTGCTGCGCGAGGGCCCGGACCTGGACGGCCTCCCGGACGAGCTGCGGCCGCTGATCGAGGCCTGCATGCAGATGGACGCCTCGGCCCGGCCCACCCCCGCCGACCTCCAGGCCCAGCTCGCCCCGCACCTGTTCGGCTCCGGCTCCGACGACAGCGGCACGGCCTCCGCCTGGCTGCCCGAGCGCGCGGTCGGCCTGATCGAGGCCCGCCGGGGCGGCCGTCCGGCGCCCAAGCCCACCCACGGAGGGGGCCGCAGCGGCGGAGGCGTCCGTCCGCACGTACCGCCCCCGCCCCCGCACGACCCCGTCGTCCCGCCGCCGCCCCCGTCCGTGCCCGCGCCGGTGGGCGTGCCCGCG
>NZ_JAPSKQ010000136.1 GCF_031181555.1 Streptomyces sp.
GAGGGCCTGGGCGACCGCCTTGGTGCCCTCGGCGTAGTCGGGGTGCTCGAAGACGCCCATGGGGCCGTTCCAGAAGACGGTGGCGGCGTCGGCGAGCTTCGAGGCGTACAGCTTGCGGGTCTCGGGACCGATGTCCAGACCCTCCTGGTCGGCCGGGATGGCGTCCGCGGCGACGGTGGTGGGGTGGGCCGGCGCCTTGGTCTTCAGGTCCGGGAAGTCGGCGGCGACCAGCGCGTCGACCGGCAGGACCAGCTCGACGCCGCTCTTCTCGGCGCGCTCCATGTACTCGGTGACGACCGGGATCTGGTCCTCCTGGAGCAGCGACCTGCCGACCTCGTAGCCCTTGGCCTTGAGGAAGGTGTACGCCATGCCGCCGCCGATGAGGAGCCGGTCGGCCTTGCCGAGCAGCTGGTCGATGACGGCGAGCTTGTCGGAGACCTTGGCGCCGCCGAGGGCGACGACGTAGGGCCGCTTGACGTCCTCGGTGAGCTTCTTCAGGACGCCGACCTCGGTGGCGATGAGGTGGCCGGCGTAGTGCGGCAGGCGGGCCGGGAGGTCGTACACCGAGGCGTGCTTGCGGTGCACGGCGCCGAAGCCGTCGCCGACGTAGAGGTCGGCGAGCGCGGCCAGCCGGTCGGCGAAGGCGCCGCGCTCGGCGTCGTCCTTGCTGGTCTCACCGGCGTTGAAGCGCAGGTTCTCGACGACGGCGACCTGCCCGTCGGCGAGGCCGGCGACGGTGGACGTGGCGGACTCGCCGACGGTGTCCGTCGCGAAGGCCACGTCGGCGCCGAGGAGTTCCCCGAGGCGCGCGGCGGCCGGAGCGAGGGAGAAGGCGGGGTCCGGGGCGCCCTTGGGGCGGCCCAGGTGCGAGGCGACGACCACGCGGGCGCCCGCCCCGGCGAGCGCCCTGACGGTGGGCAGCACCGCGCGGATGCGGCCGTCGTCGGTGATGGTGGTGCCGTCCAGCGGCACGTTGAGGTCGGCGCGGACGAAGACCCGCTTGCCCGCGACGCCTTCGGAGAGGAGTTCGTCGATCGTCTTCATGAGGGGCTCCCTGGTTAGAGCTCGTGTTCGCTCGTGATCGCTCGTGATCGAAAGGGGGCGACCGTTCCGATACGTGCGTCAGGGCTCGGACAGCGCGTTGCTGCGCCGGCCGAGCCCTGCACTCATATCAGGCTGCCCGCTGACCGATCAGAGCTGGTTGCCCACGAAGACCGTCAGGTCGACGAGACGGTTGGAGTAGCCCCACTCGTTGTCGTACCAGCCGATGACCTTCACGTTCTTGCCCTCCTGGACCATGGTCAGGGAGGAGTCGAAGGTGCAGGACGCCGGGGCGTTGACGATGTCGGAGGAGACGATCGCGTCCTCGGTGTACTCGAGGTACCCCTTCAGCTCGCCCTCGGCGGCCTTCTGGAAGGCGGCGTTGACCTCTTCCTTGGTGACCTCGCGGGAGAGCTCGACGACCAGGTCCGTGACGGAGCCGGTCGGGACCGGGACGCGCATGGCCATGCCGTCCAGCTTGCCCTTGAGCTGCGGGAGGACCAGGGCGGTGGCCTTGGCGGCACCCGTGGTGGTCGGGATGATGTTCTCCGCGGCGGCACGGGCGCGGCGCAGGTCCTTGTGCGGGAAGTCCAGGATGCGCTGGTCGTTCGTGTACGCGTGCACCGTCGTCATCAGGCCCTTGACGATGCCGAAGTTCTCGTCGAGGACCTTCGCCATCGGCGCCACGCAGTTGGTGGTGCAGGAGGCGTTGGAGATGACGTGGTGGTTCGCCGGGTCGTACGTGTCCTGGTTGACGCCCATGACGATGGTGACGTCTTCGTTCTTCGCCGGGGCGGAGATGATGACCTTCTTGGCGCCGCCGGTGATGTGCTTCTCGGCGTCTTCCTTCTTGGTGAAGATGCCGGTCGACTCGATGACGATGTCGACGCCCAGCTCGCCCCAGGGGATGTCGGCGGGGTTGCGCTCGGACAGGACCTTGACGGTCTTGTCGCCGACGGTGATGGTGTCGGCGGTGTGGGAGACCTCCTGCTTGAGGCGGCCCAGGATGGTGTCGTACTTCAGCAGGTGTGCGGTGGTCGCGGTGTCACCCAGGTCGTTGACAGCCACGATCTCGATGTCGGCGCCCTGTTCCAGGAGTGCGCGGAAGTAGTTGCGACCGATGCGGCCAAACCCGTTGATGCCTACGCGGATCGTCACGAACCGATCTCCTCGTTGGTACGCCGGCTCTAGTCGCCGGCGAGCTGTATTTGGGATGTCCCCGACCACTCCCGACCCTACCTCTCCGGGGCCCCGGCCGTGACATCGAGTTGCCCCATACCCGGCAGGGCGGTCCGTACCCGTCAGTAGGGTACGGACCGCCCGAACCGAAGGGTTTCCTTTCACTCCATTTCGCTACAGCGGGTCAGCGTTCGCTGACGCCTTCGGTCACGCGTCGAGGGCGTCGAGCGCCTTCCTCATCAGCGCGGTCCGGTCCGCCGCCGAGGTCAGGTGCTCCAGGCCGAAGCCCAGCAGCACGGTGTCCTCGGTGGTGACCGCCGGGTAGGTCCGGAACAGCGCTCCGGTGCGCGTCCAGTCCTTCAGGACGGCGGGGCTCCCCGCGGGCGGTCCGGAGACCTTCCAGGCGCCGAGCGAGGTCTCGAAGCCCTCGGTGCCCGTCGCGGTGCCGCCGACGACGAGCGAGGCGTCGTCGGCGAGGACGCCGTGGCCGCCGCTGCCCGGGTCGGTGACGTAGCCGATCGAGACCTCGACCGTCTTCCCGGCGTAGGCGCTCAGGTCGAAGTCCACCTGCCGCCAGCCGCCGGAGGAGCCGGTGAGGCTGTTCCAGGAACCGGTGGTGCCGGTCGCGGTGCAGCCGTCCTCGGCCAGGGTCAGGTAGTGCTCCAGCCAGGGGTGCTCACCGACGTAGAATCCGGCCGCGCACTCGGCGGGCACCGTCGTGCGGGTCGCGCCGCCCGCCTCGGGCAGCGTCGTCCAGTCGTCGGCGCCGGCGGTGTGCGCCTCGACGACGACGTGGTCGTAGCCCGCCTCGGTGTCCCACAGCAGCTGGGCGCGCAGGGTGGGCTTGTCGGCCGCTCCGGTGCCGGTGAGGTCGATGGTGCGGGTGAGGCGCTTGTAGCCGTCGTCGGTGTGGACCGCGGCGGCCATGTACGAGCCCGCGTACGGACCGTACGGGTTGGCCGTGCCCGGGAACTGCCCGGCTCCGGCGCTCGCGAACTGCGGGTACTCCTCGGCGGGCAGCTCGTCGGAGGTGACGCCGTAGGTGCCGGCCTTGTCCAGCGGGTTGCCGGGCGCGTCACCGAGCGGACCGGAGAAGCCGCCCAGCTCGCCGGAGCCGGTGAATCCGGTGACCCCGGAGGTCGAGGTGCGCGTGTAGGCGCCCAGGTAGTACTGACTGAAGTCGTCGGACAGGGTGCCGCCGCCGAGGTCGACGCTGCCGCCGGCCTGCTCGCCCGCCTCGATCAGCCGGCCGCCCTCGTTGAGGAAGGCGCGCAGCTGGAGCTGGGTGGCGACGCCCGGGGTGCTCGCGCCGGTGTGGTGGACGACGGTGCGGAAGTGGCTCAGCACGCCGAGCGCGTCGGGCGCGCCCCGCTCGGCGACGTCCCAGACGGCCGCCTTCCGGCCGTTGGCTTTGAGGGCGTCGACGTACTTCCGGGTCTGGGTGGCCTTCGCACCCTCCTCGGCGACCACGAGGACGTCCGCGCGGGGCCGCTCGGCGACGGTGTAGGTGAAGTGCTCGCTGGAGACCTTCTTCCCGCCCCGGGTCTCGCCGGTGAACCACACCTCGACCTCGTCGCCCGGTTCGCCGTCCTTGACCTCGGCCCGGTACTCGTCGAAGTGGAGGTTGTCCTCGCCGCCGAACCGCTCGCCGCCCTTCCACGGCCTCAGTGCCATGTCGTGCGTACGGCCGCCGTTGACGCGGTACTTGAGCTCCTTGTCGCGCACGGCCTTGCGGACGACGACGGAGACCTCCTGGTCGCCGCCGCGCGCGTACGACGTCGTGAACGCGGCCGGGGTGAAGTCGGCGGCCTTCAGGCCGACCGCGGAGGACGGCCGGTCGGGGTGGGCGGCGCTCTCGGCGACGGACAGCGCGAACGGGACGTTCTTGGCGAACTCCTGCTGGATCAGCGTCTCGTCGTCGGGGAAGGTGAAGATCGAACGGCAGTCGCCGGGCTTCCACGCGTCGTCCGGGTCGACACCGGAGGCCGTCTGGCAGGTCGACATCTCGGGCGTGAACATCGCCATGCCGTTGACGTTGGCCGCGTGGCCGTCGGCCTCGCCGTTGGTGGTGTACAGCTCGGAGGAGAGCTGCGGGTGGTAGCCGGGGATCGCGGAGTTCCCGGGCGTGCCGGCGAGGGCCTGGTAGAGCACGTCGTCGGGGGTCGGCGTGGCCACCTGCCAGCCGACCCCGTAGAGCAGGAGTTCGGCGGCGGAGTGGTAGTTGATGCCGTAGGCGAAGCCGATCCGCTTCTGGAAGGCGTCGATCGCCTTGGTCTCGGGCTCGGAGCCGGGGCTCGCGCCGCGGTAGGTCTGGCTGGTGGGGTTGGGGGACGAACCCTCGTCGTCGTAGCCCCACTTGTAGGGGAAGTTGCGGTTGAGGTCGACGCCGTCGCCGGTGCCGATGGCGCCGTCGCCGTTGACGTCGCGCAGGTTCTTGCGCCACAGGCGGTTGTCGTCGTCGGCGAAGGTGTAGTCGTAGCCGTCGGGATTGGCCGACAGGACGAACCACAGCTCGGTGGAGTCGACGATCTTCTTGATCCGCTTGTCCGTCCCGTACCCGTCCAGGTAGTGGTGCATCAGCCGCCGGGTCATCTCCGGCGTGATCCACTCGCGCGCGTGCTGGTTGGACATGTAGAGGACGGCCGGCTTGGAGCCGTCCTCGGTCTTCCTGGCCTTCTTGGTGAGCTTCAGGGCGAGGATGTCCTGGCCCTTGATCGTCTTGCCGATGGAGACGACCTTGGTGAGGTCCGGGTGCTCCCGGGCGGTGCGGAGGATCTCCTCCCTGAGGCCGCCCTTTCCGCTGTACGGGCGGAAGACGCCCTCGGCGGCGTCCGCGACCCGGTCCTCCGCCCGGGCGGAGAGCGTGTGCTCGGTGAGGTCGACGCCCTGCTTCTCCAGCTGGCCGGCCTGCCGGTCGGTGAGATAGACCTCGACGGTGGCGGTGCCCTTCTCGGGGACCTGCTCGCCGAGTTCGTGGGCGTCCTGTCCGGCCGCCAGCAGCAGGGGTACCTGCCTGCTGGTGACGTCGGCGCGGAAGACCCTGACCTCTTCCGCGCCGGAAGCCCCGGTGCTTTCCGGTTGTGCCTGGGCGATGGGCGCGACGCTCGCCGATCCGATCAGGAGCGCGCCGACAGCGAGGATCGATCTCGCTCTATGTCTCATGAACCCCACGACCTCCCCTAGAGGTGGTCCGCCACAGCAGCGAACAGATGCCAGGCTCATGACACATCATGATCGAGTCAAGGGTGCCCCGGCGACACGCGAAGGCCGGTGCGGGTCACCCGAGTGGGCGTCCGCACCGGCCTCTTGACGGGGCGTCAGCCTGCGAGGTTGTCGGCGAGTTCCTCGCTGAGATTGGCCTCCGTACCCGGGATGCCGAGGTCGGCGGCGCGCTTGTCGGCCATGGCGAGCAGCCGGCGGATGCGGCCGGCCACGGCGTCCTTGGTCAGCGGCGGGTCGGCCAGCGCGCCCAGCTCTTCCAGGGAGGCCTGCTTGTGCTCCATGCGCAGCCGGCCGGCGGCGGCGAGGTGCTCGGGGACGTCCTCGCCGAGGATCTCCAGGGCGCGCTGCACCCGGGCGCCGGCGGCTACGGCCGCGCGGGCGGAGCGGCGCAGGTTGGCGTCGTCGAAGTTGGCCAGCCGGTTCGCCGTGGCCCGCACCTCGCGGCGCATCCGGCGCTCCTCCCAGGCCAGCACCGACTCGTGGGCGCCGAGCCGGGTGAGCAGGGCACCGATCGCGTCGCCGTCGCGCACGACGACCCGGTCCACGCCGCGCACCTCGCGCGCCTTGGCGCCGATCGACAGGCGGCGGGCGGCGCCGACCAGGGCGAGCGCGGCCTCGGGACCGGGGCAGGTCACCTCCAGGGAGGAGGAGCGGCCCGGCTCGGTGAGCGAGCCGTGCGCCAGGAACGCCCCGCGCCAGGCCGCCTCGGCGTCGCAGGTGGCCCCCGAGACCACCTGCGGGGGCAGGCCGCGGATCGGGCGGCCCCGGCCGTCCACCAGACCGGTCTGGCGGGCCAGCTGGTCGCCGCCCGCGACCACGCGCACGACGTAGCGCGAGCCGCGGCGCAGCCCGCCCGGAGCCATCACGATCAGTTCGGAGCTGTGGCCGAAGATCTCCATGATGTCCCGCTTGAGCCGGCGGGCCGCCATCGCGGTGTCCAGCTCGGCCTCGATCACGATGCGCCCGCTCACCAGGTGGAGGCCGCCGGCGAACCGCAGGACGGCGGAGACCTCCGCCTTTCTGCAGCAGGTCCGGGTGACGGGGAGCCGGGAGATCTCGTCCTTCACCGCTGCCGTCATCGCCATGGGCCGATCCTTCCATGCATCCGAAAAATACGGTCGTACGCGGCGGCCAGCAGCTCCGGGTCGTGCCTGGGGCTTCCGTCGGGCCGGGCCACCGGCGCCAGCTCGACCGCGGCCCCGAACCGCTTGGCGGCATCGGTCAGCAGGTCGCGGTCGGGCACGGCGGCCTCGTCGGCCAGCACCACGTCCAGGGCGAGTTTAGGGGCGTGTCGTCCCAAAACCTCCAAATGACGCTGCGGGGAGAAGCCCTCGGTTTCTCCTGGCTGCGGGGCGAGGTTCAGGGAGAGTACCCGGCGCGCCTTCGTCCCGGTGAGGGCGTCCAGCAGTTCCGGCACGAGCAGGTGCGGGATGACCGAGGAGAACCAGGACCCGGGGCCGAGCACGACCCAGTCCGCGTCGAGGACCGCCTCGACCGCCTCGGGGACGGCGGGCGGGTCGTGGGGCACGAGGTGCACGGACTGCACCTCGCCGGGGGTGAGGGCGACGGTCGCCTGCCCGCGGACGGTGTCCACGTCCTCCGGGCGCTCGGGGTCGTGCCCTTTGACCAGGGCCTGGAGCTCCAGCGGCACCGCGGACATGGGCAGCACGCGCCCGTGCGCGCCGAGCAGCCGGCCCACCAGGTCCAGGGCCTGGACGTGGTCGCCGAGCTGCTCCCACAGGGCGACGATCAGCAGATTGCCGACCGCGTGCTCGTGCAGATCGCCCTTGGACTGGAAGCGGTGCTGGATGACCCGGGCCCAGGTCTGGCCCCAGTCGTCGTCGCCGCACAGCGCGGCCAGCGCCTTGCGCAGGTCGCCGGGCGGCAGCACCCCCAGTTCGTCGCGCAGTCGCCCGCTGGAGCCGCCGTCGTCGGCCACGGTGACGACGGCGGTGAGGTCGCCGGTGATCCGGCGCAGCGCGGCGAGCGAGGCGGACAGCCCCATGCCGCCGCCGAGCGCGACGACCTTGGGCTGGGCGCCCCGGCGGCGCGGTCTCGCGCCGCGGGCCTCGACCGGCCGTCCGGCGCGCCCCTCGGGGACCGCTCGGCGCAGCCGGCTCAGCCGCGGTGTACGTGGTGTCATTCCCGTCCCATGTCCCGGTGGACGACCACCGTCTCCACGCCCTCGGCGACCAGCCGGGCGGCGAGCTTCTCCGACATGGCGACCGAACGGTGCTTGCCGCCGGTGCAGCCGACGGCGATGGTCACGTAGCGCTTGCCCTCACGGCGGTAGCCCGCGGCGACGAGCCGCAGCAGCTCGGCGTACCGGTCGAGGAACTCCTTGGCGCCGGGCTGGTTGAAGACGTACGACGCCACCTCCTCGTTGAGGCCGGTGTACGGGCGCAGCTCCGGGACCCAGTGCGGGTTGGGCAGGAAGCGCATGTCCACGACCAGGTCGGCGTCGACCGGGAGGCCGTACTTGAAGCCGAAGGACATGACGGTGGCCCGCAGCTCGGGCTCCTCGTCCCCGGCGAACTGGGCGTCCATCTTGGCGCGCAGCTCGTGCACGTTCAGGCTGGAGGTGTCGATCACCAGGTCGGCGTCGCCGCGCAGCTCGCGCAGCAGCTCCCGCTCGGCGGCGATGCCGTCGACGATGCGGCCGTCCCCCTGGAGGGGGTGCGGGCGGCGCACCGACTCGAAGCGGCGCACCAGCGCCTCGTCGGAGGACTCCAGGAAGACGATCCGCCGGGTGACGCCCCGGGCGTCGAGGTCGGCCAGGGACTCGCGGAGGTTGTCGAAGAAGCGCCGGCCGCGGACGTCGACCACGACGGCGATCCGCGCCACGTTGCCCTGGGAGCGCGCGCCGAGCTCCACCATGGTGGGGATCAGCGCGGGCGGCAGGTTGTCGACGACGAACCAGCCCAGGTCCTCCAGACACTTCGCGGCCGTCGAGCGGCCGGCCCCGGACATGCCGGAGATGATCACCAGCTCCGGGATGGCCGCCTCGGGCGTCCCGGCCTTTTCCTTGCCCGTACTCACCTGTGCTCCGTCGTCCTGGCGCGCGCCGTGGAGGGTGCCGTTCCCGCCGGTCCCCTGCTGCGCCCGCTCTCGCTGTGCCGCGGGCCCTGTCTCGTGCTCGGTCATGTCTCCTGCCCCCGTCGTTCGTCCGGGGCGCCCGCGGACACGGGCTCCCCGGGAGAACCCGCCGTCTTCCCGGGTTCTTCCACGTCTTCCATGATCTCGCCCGTCGCCGTGTTCACGGCGGGGGCGGCGGGTGCCGCCCGGGCCAGGGCCACGGCGACCGTCTCGGCCGTCTTGCGACCTATGCCCGGAACCTCACAGATCTGGTCGATTGTCGCCGATCGCAGCTTCTTCACCGAACCGAAGTGCTTGATCAGGGCCTGCTTGCGGGTCTCGCCGAGGCCCGGCACGTCGTCCAGGGGACCGGAGCGGAAGCGCTTGGCGCGCTTGACGCGCTGGTAGGTGATCGCGAAGCGGTGGGCCTCGTCACGGATCCGCTGGAGCAGGTAGAGGCCCTCGCTGGTGCGGGGCAGCACCACCGGGTCGTCGTCGCCCGGCAGCCACACCTCCTCCAGCCGCTTGGCGAGGCCGCAGACGGCGATGTCGTCGATGCCGAGCTCGTCCAGGGCCCGCTGGGCCGCCGCGACCTGCGGCGCGCCGCCGTCGACGACGACGAGCTGGGGCGGGTAGGCGAAGCGCTTGGGGCGGCCGTCGTCCTCGGTGAGGGTGCTCACGGGCGGTTCGGTGAGGCCGTCGGGGGCCGTGCCCTCGCCGCCGTCCTCCCCGTCGGTCCACTCCCCCGTCCGCTCCTTCTCCGCGAGGTAGCGCCGGAAGCGCCGGGTGATCACCTCGTGCAGGGAGCGGACGTCGTCCTGCCCGCTGAATCCCTTGATCTGGAAGCGGCGGTACTCGCTCTTGCGGGCCAGCCCGTCCTCGAAGACGACCATGGAGGCCACCACGTCGTCGCCCTGGAGGTGCGAGACGTCGTAGCACTCGATCCTCAGCGGGGCGCTGTCCAGGCCGAGGGCCTCGGTGATCTCCTCCAGCGCGCGCGAGCGCGTGGTGAGGTCGGAGGCGCGCTTGGTCCTGTGCAGCACGAGTGCCTGCTGGGCGTTGCGCTGCACGGTCTCCATCAGGGCCTTCTTGTCCCCGCGCTGCGGGATGCGCAGCGACACGTTCGACCCCCGGCGGTCGGTGAGCCACTGCTGCGCCGGCTCGACCGGGTCCGGCAGGGCCGGGACCAGCACCTCCTTGGGGACGGCGTCGCCGCTCTCCTCGCCGTAGAGCTGCTGCAGGGCGTGCTCGACGAGGGCGCCGGTGGTGATCTCCTCCACCTTGTCGGTGACCCAGCCGCGCTGGCCGCGCACCCGCCCGCCGCGGACGTGGAAGATCTGGACGGCCGCCTCCAGCTCGTCCTCGGCGACCGCGATCAGGTCGGCGTCGGTCGCGTCGGTGAGCACGACCGCGTTCTTCTCCATGGCCTTCTTCAGGGCCTCGATGTCGTCGCGCAGGCGGGCCGCCCGCTCGTACTCCATCTCCTCGGCCGCCCGCATCATCCGCTGCTCCAGACGGCGCAGGTACGTGCCCGTGCGGCCGGCCATGAAGTCGCAGAACTCCTCGGCGAGTTCCCGGTGGTCCTCGGCGGAGATCCGGTCCACGCAGGGCGCCGAGCACTTGCCGATGTAACCGAGCAGGCAGGGACGGCCGGTGCGGGCGGCGTTCCTGAAGACGCCGGTCGAGCAGGTGCGCACCGGGAAGACGCGCAGCAGCAGGTCCACGGTGTCGCGGATCGCCCACGCGTGCGCGTACGGGCCGAAGTACTTCACGCCCTTCTTCTTGTGGCCGCGCATCACCTGGACGCGCGGGAACTCCTCGTTCATCGTCACCGCGAGGTAGGGGTAGCTCTTGTCGTCGCGGTACTTGACGTTGAACCGGGGGTCGTACTCCTTGATCCAGGAGTACTCCAGCTGGAGCGCCTCGACCTCCGTGGACACCACCGTCCACTCCACGGACGCGGCCGTGGTGACCATGGAGCGGGTGCGCGGGTGGAGCCCGGCCAGGTCCTGGAAGTAGTTCGCCAGGCGCTGCCGCAGGCTTTTCGCCTTTCCGACGTAGATCACCCGGCGGTGCTCGTCACGGAACCGGTAGACCCCCGGCGAGTCGGGGATCTCGCCCGGTTTGGGGCGGTAGCTGGAGGGGTCGGCCATGTCCCACACCCTACTGGCGGGGGCCGACACTCCGGCGGGGCCGTGGGCACGGGGACCGGTGCGTCCGGTGGGGTCGGGCGGTCCGGATGGGTTACCACCGGCCGGGAGCGGGAAGGTGGGGGTTCCGCCCCTCGGGTGAGTGGCGGACGGTCACGAGTCGGAGGGCTGGTCGGATGCGACGGACGCGGATCGAGAAACCACGACGGCCGGCCCGGGCCCGCCGGTACGCGGACGAGGCGTCCGCGCCCGCCGAGTCCCTCGACCCGCGCGATCCCGACATCGTGCGGGCCAAGCGGCTGCGCCTCCTCCAGGGCCGGGACAACCCCGGTCGCGCGTAGAACCGCCACGGCACTCCGGACGAAAACCGCATCCCGGTACGGACCCCTGGCAGGTGTGCGCCGCTGTGGGACATCAGGTGTTGTCGGGACTTGGTCAACACGCTTCAATGCGGGGGAACTCGGGGCCTGAACGGCGGCGTACGGATGTGAAGACTCCGCCGCGCCGACGGGGGCGGGCCCCTGAGCGCCCCGTGCGAACGGTCTGACCAGCCGTTGTGGACATTCACAGAAAGGCCCCTGCATGCCGCACGCCACACAGCACGCGGACGTCGCCACCGCGGAACTGGACTCGGCCCTGCGCGGCGGTCCCTTCCACGTCGCGCTGAGGGCCGCGATCGCCGCGCGCGGACTGCCGCTGCAACGGGTCCAGCACCATCTGTCCCGTCACGGCGTGAAGGTCGGCGTCACGAGCCTGAGCTACTGGCAGCAGGGCGCCCGCCGCCCGCAGCGCCCGGAGTCGCTGCGGGCGGTACGGGCGCTGGAGGAGATCCTGCAGCTGCCGGAGGAGTCGCTGATCCGGCTGCTCGCCGAGACGGACGAACGCTCGGCGGACCGGCGCTCCGCGGTCCGGTCCTACCGCGCCCTGATCGAGACCTCGGGCGTCCTGGAGCGGCTGCTGGCCGAGCTCGGCGCGCCGCGGGAGGGCGGACTGCACACCCTGGGGCACCACGAGCGGGTCCGGATCGGCGCGCGCCGCGAGCTGGCGGAGCGCGAGTCGCACCACATCGTGCGCGCGCGCCGGGACGGCGTCGACCGTTTCGTCGCCGTCCACCACGGCGATCCGGGCTCCGCGCCGGACCGGATGGCCGTGCACGCCCTGGAGAACTGCCGCGTCGGACGCGTGCGCCGGCACCACGACACCGGCGTGCTCGCGGCCGAGCTGCTCTTCGACACCAGACTGCTGGCCGGTGACACCTTCCTCTTCCGCTACGCCGTCGAGGACGGCACGGCCGGGGTCTCGCGCGAGTACGTGCACGGGACGGACACCCCGGGGGGCCAGTACGCGCTCCAGGTGTGCTTCGACGCCGGGGCGCTCCCGGTGCGCTGCCACCGGTTCGCCCAGCACTCCGCCGCGGCCCCGCGCGGTGGCTGCCAGGAGCTGGCGCTCAGCGGCCGGCACCGCTCGGTGCACCTGGTGGAACCGCGCATGCGGTCGGGGTACGTGGGGATCGCCTGGGACTGGGAGTGACCGCGGGGCGAGGCGCCGGGCACCGCCCGGTGTCCCGCCCCGGCCGGGGCTACGGCCTGGCGACCATCGTGCCGTTCTTCACCTCGACGGTCAGCCGCTTCAGGGGCGCCACGGCCGGCTCGCGCAGCGCCTTGCCGGTGGTGACGTCGAACTCGCTGCCGTGGCAGGGACAGATCAGTTTCGTCCCCTCCAGCTTGTCGGCGGGGCACCCCGCGTGCGTGCAGACGGTGCTGTACGCCGCGAAGGCGCCGTCCTCACCCCGGCTGACCACGACGTTGTGGTCCCGGTACAGCTTCGTGCCGCCCTTGGCGACCTCGCTCTCGGGGCCGAGCTCGACGGGTCCGGTCGGCCGCCCGGGGGTGTCCTCGGGACCCGCGCAGGCGGTGAGACCCAGTCCGGCGACGGGGGTGAGAGCCGCGCCTCGCAGGACGGTACGGCGGCTCGCGGCGGGTCGGGCGGACATGAGGGGCTCCACGGGTCGGACGGCGGTACACGGGGACGATACCCGGGGCGACCGTGACGGCCGGGGGCGGGTGCCTGTGCGCACGGGGGCGCACACGCGTGCGCAAACGCTCGCGTAAACGCTTGCGCAAGCGTTTACGTCCGCCGCCGGATGGGATACGTTCCCGACCCGGAAGGTGACGCGCGGGGCCCGGAGGGAGGGCACACGGTGGCGACGATGGCGGACGTGGCACGGAGCGCCGGTGTCTCGGTCGCGACCGTCTCGCACGTCCTGAACGGGACCCGGCCGGTGCTGCCCCACACCCGCCAGGCGGTGCTGGACGCCGTCGAGGAGCTCGGCTACACCCCGAACACCCTGGCCCGCTCCCTGGTGACCGCCCGCACCCGGTCGATCGGGCTGGCGGTGTCGGCGATCAGCAACCCGTACTTCACCGAGATCCTCCAGGGCGTCGAGGCCGAGGCCCTGGCACACGGGTACAGCCTGCTCATCGCCGACCCGCACGACGACCCGGAGCACGAGCGCAAGGTCGTCCGGCTGCTGCACGAGCGCCGGGTCGAGGGCCTGGTCGTCGCGCCCTCCGCGCAGCCGCGCGAGCTCCTCGCCTACCTCGGGCGCCATCGGGTGCCGGCCGTGTTCCTGGACCGGGTGGTCGACGGTTGCGGGGACGGCGGTGCGCGCTTCGACCAGGTCTGCGCCGAGAACGCGGAACCGACGGCCCGGCTGGTCACCCACCTCGCCGAGCTCGGCCACCGCAGGATCGCCCTGGTCGCCGGGAAGCCGGGGCTCAGCACCACCGCCGAGCGGATCACCGGGTACCGGCACGGCCTGGCGGCCGCCGGGCTGCCGTACGACGGGCGGCTCCTGGCGCACGGCGACTCCGAGTCGGCCGGCGCCGAACGGGCCACCGCCGCGCTGCTGTCCCCCGGTTCGCGTCCCACCGCGCTGGTCACCGCCAACAACGCCATGACGATCGGCGCGCTGCGCGCCCTGCGGGCGCTCGGGTTGTCCGTGCCCGAGGACGTCGCGCTGTGCTGTTTCGACGACTTCGCCTGGGCGGACCTGTTCTCTCCCCGGCTCACCGCGATCGCCCAGCCCAGCAGGGACATCGGTGCCCGTGCCGTCCGGGTGCTCCTGGACCGCCTCGCCGAGCCGGACCGGCCCGCGCGGACGGTGCGGCTCCCGTGCGCCTTCGTGCACCGCTCCTCCTGCGGCTGCCCGGACGAACCGCGGCCCGGGCGGCTCGACCGCCGTACGTCCGAGCGGCCCGTGCCGCCCGAAGCCCCCGCAGCCCGAGAAAGGAACCGCTCGTGATCGTCGTGGCCGGTGAGGCACTGATCGACCTGGTACCGCGGGGCGCGGGTGCGCTCGCGGCGCTGACGCCGGCCCTCGGCGGCGGCCCCTTCAACACGGCGGTGGCGCTCGGACGCCTCGGCTCCCCCGCCGCCTTCTGCTCCCGGGTGTCCCGCGACGCCTTCGGCGAGGCGCTGCTGGACCGGCTGCGGGAGACCGGCGTGGACGTGTCGTCGGTGCAGCGCGGTGACGAGCCGACGACGCTCGCCGTCGCCACGGTCGGCGCGGACGGCTCGGCGGCGTACTCCTTCTACGTGGAGGGGACCGCGGACCGGCTGTTCACGGCACCCCGGGCATTGCCGGCGGGCACCCGTGCAGTGTCCTTCGGGACCTGTTCGCTCGTGCTCGAACCGGGTGCGAGCGCGTACGAGGAGCTGCTGCGCACCGCGGCCGCCCGGGGTGTGTTCACCGCGCTGGACCCCAACATCCGGCCGGGGCTCATCCCCGACCCCGGCGCCTACCGGGCCCGGTTCGAGAGCTGGCTGCCGTCGGTGTCCTTGCTGAAGCTGTCCGCGGAGGACGCCGAGTGGCTCGGCGGGTCCCCCCGGGACTGGCCGGCCGCCGGTCCGGCGGCGGTCGTGGTCACCCGGGGCGGCGACGGGCTGACCGTGTTCACGCGCGGAGGCGGTGAGTACTCCGTGCCGGGCGAGCGGGTCGAGGTGGTGGACACCATCGGCGCCGGTGACACGGTGAACGCGGCCCTGCTGCACGGCCTCGCGGTCCGCGACGCGCTCAGTGACGAGGGCGTGGCCGCCCTGGACGCCGACGGCTGGACGGGGCTGCTCGGCTTCGCGGCGCGCGCGGCGGCGGTCACCTGCTCACGCGCGGGCGCGGAACCGCCGTACGCCCACGAGCTGGAGACGGGCGGCTGAGCCCACGGCGTTCACCCGGTTTCGCGCACGGGCGTCTCCGGCACGGCGAACAGGGCGCCCGGGCGGCGTCCGTCGAGGCGGTCCAGCGCGGCCGCCGTGGCGTCGTCGGCGGGGAGGTGGACGACCACCCGCTGGCCGTCGTCGGGGAGTGCGAGCGTCTCGTGCAGCAGGCGCAGCGGCCCGACGTGCGGATGCCGGATCTCCTGGGAGCCGACGGTGCGCGGTGCCGTGGCCAGGCCGGCGAAGCGGTCGGCGAACTCCGCGCCCGCCGTCACCGTCAGCTCGTCGGCCAGCTCGGCGACGGAGGGGTCCCTCAGAGGCGCTTCGTGGCGCAGCCGGGCGACCAGGTCGTCGGCGACCCGGTCCCAGTCGGGGTGGTACGCGCGCGCCCGCTCGTCGGTGAAGAGGTACCGGAGCAGGTTGGGCCGCTCGTCGTCGAGCAGCCCGATGGGGCCGACGAGCCGCGCGTAGCCCGCGGTGTGGGCGATGACGTCGCCGATCCAGTTGAGCACCGCGGCGGGGGCGGGCTCCAGGCTGTCCAGGACGGCCCGCACGGTGGGGCGCACCGTCCGGCCCAGCGGCGGCGCCGCGGCACAGAGCACGGGGTCGCCGCCGTTGGCCTCCTTGGTCAGCCGGCGCAGCACCATCCGGTCCTTGAGGGACAGGCGCAGGGCGTCGGCGAGGGCGCCGAGCACCTGGGCGGAGGGGTTGCGGTCGCGGCCCTGTTCCAGCCGGGTGAGGTACTCGACGCTGATGCCGGCGAGCATGGCCAGCTCCGCGCGGCGCAGGCCCGGGGTGCGGCGCCGGTGGCCGGCGGGCAGTCCCGCCTCGGCCGGGGTGACCGCCTCGCGCCAGGTGCGCAGGTATGTGCCCAACTCGTTGTCGCTCACGGCCCGAACGTACCAACGCCCGCGCGCCGCAGGGTGGCCCTGTCACTACCAGGCTTCGCCCGGTCTCCCTGACGGGCCGACGGACGCCCAGGGTGGTGGGCATGACGAACGAATCCACCCTCACCACCACCGCTGCCGCGCTGCCGCTCGCCCCGGGCGACTGGGCGCTGGACCCGTTGCACTCCGCCGTGAACTTCACCATCCGCCACCTGGGCATCGCCAAGGTGCGGGGGCGCTTCGAGGGAGTGCGGGCCGACCTCCACGTCGGGGAGAAGGCCGAGGACGTACGGGTGTCCGCGACGATCGACCTGGCCTCGATCGACACCGGGAACGCCGACCGGGACGCCCATGTGCGCGCCTCCGACCTGCTCGACGTCGAGAAGCGGCCGACGATGACCTTCCGCTCGACCCGCGTCTCGGGCGAGGGCGAGGACTGGACCATGGAGGGTGAGCTGACGATCGGCGGGGTGACCCGGCCGGTGACGCTCGCCGTGGAGTTCGGCGGGCTGGTGGACGTGCCGATGGACGGCAGCCGGCACGCCGGGTTCGAGGCGACGGGTGAGATCCGGCGCAGCGACTTCGGGCTGGACTTCGCCCCCGGTCTGCTGGGGGACGTGGTGAAGATCCAGCTGGACATGCAGTTCGTGGAGCCGAAGGCCGCCTGACCCCGGGCCGGGGTCCGGACACACGCGCGCGCCGTGTCCCGCGGGGGTGTCGACTCCCCCGGGGGCACGGCGCGCACCGGTGCGGGCGGCCGGTCGTCAGGCCTTGGGCGCCCGGGTCGTCCGCTTCGCGGCGGCCTTCGTGGTCCCGGTGGCCCTGGCCGCCTTCTCGGCGGTGCCGTCGACCGTCTTGGTGGTGGTCCTCCGGGTGGTGGCCCGGGCGGCGACCGTCTTCTTCGCCGCCTTGCGCGGGGCCCCCACCGGGGTGGCGTCACTGATCCTCTCCGGCCCCAGGATCTCCCGCAGGAACTTGCCGGTGTGACTGGCCGGAACGCTCGCGACCTGCTCGGGCGTGCCCTCCGCGACGACCAGGCCACCGCCGGCACCGCCCTCGGGGCCCATGTCGACGACCCAGTCGGCGGTCTTGATCACGTCGAGGTTGTGCTCGATGACGATGACCGTGTTGCCCTTGTCGACCAGGCCGGACAGGACCTTCAGCAGTTTGCTGATGTCCTCGAAGTGCAGTCCGGTGGTCGGCTCGTCCAGTACGTAGACCGTGCGGCCGGTGGAGCGCTTCTGCAGCTCGCTGGCGAGCTTCACACGCTGCGCCTCACCGCCGGACAGGGTGGTCGCGGACTGGCCGAGCCGGACGTAGCCGAGACCGACGTCGTTGAGCGTCTTCAGGTGGCGGGAGATCGCCGGGACGGCCTCGAAGAAGTGCATGGCCTCTTCGATCGGCATGTTCAGGACGTCGGCGATGGACTTGCCCTTGTAGTGGACCTCCAGGGTCTCCCGGTTGTAGCGGGCGCCGTGGCAGACCTCGCACGGGACGTACACGTCCGGGAGGAAGTTCATCTCGATCTTGATGGTGCCGTCGCCCGCGCAGTTCTCGCAGCGCCCGCCCTTGACGTTGAAGGAGAAGCGGCCGGGCATGTAGCCGCGGACCTTCGCCTCGGTGGTCTCGGCGAACAGCTTGCGGACGTGGTCGAAGACGCCGGTGTACGTCGCCGGGTTGGAACGCGGGGTGCGGCCGATGGGCGACTGGTCGACGTGGACGACCTTGTCGACGAGGTCGTCGCCGTCCACGCGCGTGTGCCGGCCGGGGACGCTGCGGGCGCCGTTCAGCTCGCGGGCCAGGTGCGTGTACAGGATGTCGTTGACCAGCGTGGACTTGCCGGAGCCGGACACGCCGGTGACCGCGGTGAACACGCCCAGCGGGAAGGACACGTCGATGTCCTGGAGGTTGTTCTCGCGGGCGCCGTGCACCGTGAGCCGGCGCGACGGGTCGTGCGGGCGGCGGACGTCGGGCAGCGGGATGGACTTCTTGCCGGACAGGTACTGGCCGGTCTGCGACTCGGCGTTGGCGAGCAGCTCCTTGTAGGAGCCGCTGTGCACGACCTTGCCGCCGTGCTCGCCGGCGCCGGGGCCGATGTCGACGATCCAGTCGGCGACCTTGATGGTGTCCTCGTCGTGCTCGACGACGATGAGCGTGTTGCCCATGTCGCGCAGCCGGACCAGGGTCTCGATCAGCCGGTGGTTGTCGCGCTGGTGCAGGCCGATGGACGGCTCGTCGAGGACGTAGAGCACGCCGACGAGTCCGGAGCCGATCTGGGTGGCCAGGCGGATGCGCTGGGCCTCGCCGCCGGAGAGCGTGCCCG
>NZ_JAPSKQ010000137.1 GCF_031181555.1 Streptomyces sp.
GGAGTTCTCATGCCCGAAACCGAACCGTGGGAGTACTCCCTGTGCATCCCGAACGACCCCAGAGCCGTCACCGTCTGCCGCCGCACCCTGCGCCTGATCCTCACGGTGCACGGCCTGATCCGTCTGGTCGACGTCGCGGAGCTGCTGGCGGCGGAGCTGGTCTCCAACGCCGTACGGCACACCAAGGGTCCGGCGGCCCTGCGGGTGCTCTGGTCGGGGTCGGGGGTCCTGCGGATCGGGGCATGGGACGCGGACCCGTCACCGCCCGAGCCGCCGCAGCCCTTCGCCCCGGAGTGGGAACGGGAGGACGGCCGGGGCCTGGCCCTGGTGCGGGCCTGCGCCGACATGTGGGGCTGGCAGCCCCTGACGAGGGAGGGCAACCGGGGCAAGTACGTGTGGTGCGAGCTGGGTGCCGCTTAGGACGCTGGCGGCGTGGCCGTGGGGCCACCCGCTTCCTCGTCAGTGCCGTGCTTCCGCGGCCCGCCTCGGCGGGCGGCCCCACGGCCACGTGTGCACACCGGCCACCTGAACGCCTCCCCCGGCTCGCCCTCACCGGCCTCGGTACTACGTCTTTGGTGCCGGTCCGCGCGAGTCCACGGTCCGATCCGCCGGGCCCCGGGCCGGGACTAGCCTCGCGGCATGCGTATCGGACTACTTGGCACCGGAAACGTCGCCCGAGCACTGGCCCACGGCTGGAAGGGCGCGGGACACGACGTCCTCCTCGGTTCGCGCCGGCCCGAGGAGCGGACGGACCTCGGGCTCCCCGTGGCGGGCCTGGACGACACGGCCGCCCACGCGGAGGTACTCGTCAACGCGACCCCGGGCACCGTCTCCCTGGAACTGCTGCGCTCCATCGGGGCACCGGCGCTGGCCGGCACCCTGCTGATCGACGTCGGGGTCGGACTCTCCGACGACTACACCCGGCTCTCCCACCCCAACAGCAGCCTGGGCGAGCAGATCCAGGAGGCCTTCCCCCTGACGCCCGTCGTCAAGACGCTGTGCACCATGGACTCCACCGTGATGGTCGCCCCGAACGATCTCGACGGGCCGAGCACCGTCTTCCTCTCCGGCGACGACGCCGAGGCCAAACGGACCACCGGGCGGCTGCTCACCGACCTCGGCTGGCCCCCGTCGTCCCAGCTGGACATCGGCGGCATCACCACCGCCCGGGGCCAGGAGCACTTCGCCTTCCTCTTCATGGGCATCGCGGGCGGCCTGGGCACCCACGTCTTCAACATCGACGTGGTCGCCCGCCCTGCCGTCTAGGATCCGGTGACCGTCGCGGCCGTGCGCAGGGCCGCCAGGACGTTCGCCACCGCCGTGCCCTCCTCCGCGCCCCTGCGCACGGCCGCGACGACGTGGCGGACCGGGCGGTCCTCGGCCGGCTCCCGCATCACCACGCCCTCCCGGCGCTCCGCCGCCATGCGGGGGACGAGCGCGACGCCCATGCCCGCCTCGACCATCGCCAGGATCGCCGTCCAGCCGGCCGCCGCGTGCCCCTGGTGCGGGCGGAACCCGGCCGCCTCGCAGGCGCCTCGCGTGATGTCGGACCAGGGGCCGCTGCCGCCGAAGATCCACGGTTCGGACGCGAGGTCGGCCAGCCGCAGTCCGGCCGCGCCGGCCAGCGGGTGGTCGCGGGGCAGGGCGACGTCCAGCGGGTCGGCGAGCAGGTGGACCAGCGTGAAGCGCGGGTCGGTCGCGGTGGGGGCCTGGGCCGCGAGGGACAGGGCGAGGTCCGTCTCCCCGGTCGCCAGCAGCTCGTACGCCTGCTGCGCCTCGGTCTCCCGCACCCGCACCGTGACCCCGGGGTGCGTGGCGCGCAGCGCGGTCACCGCCGGTACGACGAGGGCGGGCACGGCGGTGGAGAAGGCGCCGACCCGCACCTCACCGGCCTCCCCGTGCGCGTAGGCCGCCAACTCGGCGTCCGCCCGCTCCAGTTGTTCGAACACGGCCTCGGCGTGCCGCAGCACCAGACGGGCCGCGTCCGTGAGCCGCACCCGGCGTCCGTGGGCCTCCAGCAGCGGCACCCCGAGCTGCCGGGAGAGGTTCGTCAGCTGCTGGGAGACCGCCGACGGGGTCATCCGCAGCGCCTCGGCCGTCGCGGTGACCGTCCCCCGTTCCCGCAGCGTCCGCAGGATCTGAAGCTTCCGGATGTCCCACTCGGCCATGGCGGCAACCTATCCGCCCGGCCGCGCTCCTCACCGGCGCGCCCCCGCGCCGAGCATGACCCCGCCCAGGATCAGCGCCATGCAGCCGGCCTGCGCCCAGCCGGTCGGCTCGGACAGCAGCGCCCAGGACAGCAGGGCCACGCACACGGGCTGGAGGTAGTAGACGATGCCGGCCCGGGTCGGGCCGATCAGGGAGACGGCCTTGTTCCAGGCGAAGAAGGCGACCGCGGAGGAGGCGACGCCGACGTACAGCAGGGGCAGGACGGTGCCGGGCGTCAGGGCGAAGCCGCCCTGGACGGCGAGGCTGACCCCTTGGGCGGGCAGCAGCAGGACGGTGCCGAACAGGAACGTGGTGAACAGGAACGCGGCGCCGTCGAGACCGGCGGGCCTGCGGCGCAGCAGGGCGCTGTAGCCGCCGAAGCAGCAGGCGGCGGCGATCATCCACAGGGCGCCGGCGCCGAACGGGCCGCCGCCGAGAGGGCTTCCGGCGCCGGAGGAGGCGCCGCCCGCTCCCCCGCCGGCCCAGCCGATCAGCAGCAGCACGCCGGTGCACGCGGTCAGCAGCCCGGCGATCCGGCGGGCGCCGAGCCGTACGCCGCCCGCCCGTTCGCACAGCGCCATCACCACCGGCGAGGCCGCCATGATCATGCCCATGGTGGCGGCGGGGGTGGTGACCCCGGCCTGGTTGACGAGGGTGTTGTAGACGGTCACGCCGAGCAGGGAGGCGAGGAGGACGAAGCGGAGGTGGCGGCGGATCAGCGCGCGCTGCCGCCAGGCCTGCCGGGCGCCGAAGGGGGCGACGGCCGCGAGCGCCACCACCCAGCGCCAGAAGGCGTGCTGGACGGGCGGCACGCTGTCGCCGAGCGCGCGGGAGGTGACGAAGCTGCCGGACCAGACGACGGTGGCGAGGGCGGCGAGGGCGAGTCCGAGGGCTACGGCGTGCCGTCGCCCTCGGGGCTCCCCCGGTGCCGGTACGGCCGGTGACTCCGGTGCGGGAGTGCTGGTTCGGCGGTCGGCTACGGCCACGGAGGTCCCTTCGCTGGTCGGCGGTCCCGGTGGGCCTACCGTCGCAGCGCCGGAGCCGTCAGGTCCATCGAATCTTTTCGACCGTTCTCTTCAGTGGAACTGAATGGTGCGGCAGGGGAGGACGCGGGCGGCACGGGGGTCGTGCGGGCGCGCGGAGCGATCTGCCCGGCCACCGTCGCCCCGAACGCCAGTGCCATGCCGGCCAGTTGCACCGGTGTCAGCGCCTCGCCGAGCGCCGCCCAGCCGACGACGGCCGCGGTGAGCGGGGACAGCGGGCCGAGGAAGGTGACCTGCGTGGCGGTGAGCCGGCCGATGCCGCGGAACCAGAGCCAGTACGCGACCGCCGTGTTCGCCAGGGCGAGGTAGAGGTGACCGCCGATCGCCGGGCCGTCCAGCGCGGGCGGCGCGCCCTCGACCAGGAAGGCGAGCGGCGCGATGAGCAGTCCGCCCGCGGTGAGCTGCCAGCCGGTCAGGGCGAGCGGGCCGACCCCCTCGGGCCGGCCCCACCGCTGGGTGAGCACGGTGCCGGTGGACATGGAGGCGGTGGAGGCGAGCGCGGCGAGCACGCCGAGCGCGTCCAGCGCCCCGGCCGCCTTCAGGACGACGAGGCCGACCCCGAAGGCGGCCGCGGTCCCGGTGAGGAGGGTGCGCGCGGTCGGCCGCTGTCCCAGCAGCAGTGCCGAGAGGCCGACCACGAACAGCGGCCCGACCGAGCCGACGACCGCGGCCATGCCGCCGGGCATCCGGTACGCGGAGAGGAACAGCAGCGGGAAGAAGGCGCCGATGTTGAGCGCGCCGAGCACCGCCGCCTTGCCCCACCAGGCGCCGCGCGGCAGCACCCGGGCGAGCGCGAGCAGCAGCAGTCCGGCGGGCAGGGCACGCATCAGGCCGGTGAACAGGGGGCGGTCGGCCGGCAGGAACTCGGTGGTGACGGCGTAGGTGGTGCCCCAGGAGACGGGTGCGAGGGCGGTGAGCGCGATCAGGGCGGCGCGGTTCGCGGCCATGGGGACGCACCTCTTCCCGGCGGGTCGGAAATGGACTGGTGGCAAGTAGCTTAGCACTAAGCAACTTTCCGCCAAGCTACTTTCTTGCGAACGACCCTCGGTGCGCGGATACTCCTGCGCATGAGTGCACGCCCCGAGCAGCGCAGGGACCCCGTCGACGCGATCGTCGAGCAGTGGGCGGCGGTCCGGCCGGACCTCGACACGGCCGCCATGGAGGTCTTCGGCCGCATCCACCGGCTCTCGCGCGCCATGGGCGACCGGATGGACAAGGCGTACGCCGCGTACGGGATCTCGCGCGGGGAGTTCGACGTCCTCGCGACCCTGCGCCGCTCCGGCGAGCCCTACACCCTCTCACCGCGCCAGCTCTCGGCCACGCTGATGCTCACCACCGGCGGGATGACGGGCCGCCTCGACAAACTGGAGCGGGCGGGGCTGCTGCGCCGCTCCCCCGACCCGCACGACCGCCGGGGACTCCAGGTCACGCTCACCGAGCGGGGACTGCGCCTGGCCGACGAGGCGGTCGGCGCGGGCCTCGCCCTCCAGACGGAGGCACTGTCCGCCCTGGACGGGGAACGGGCGGAGCAACTGGCCGACCTGCTGCGGGAATTGCTGCTCGCGACCGAGCGGTAGGGGCCGCTCCTGCAGCCGGGGCCGCCTTTTCAGCCGACGTGAGCGGCGAGCGCGGCCCCGATCCCGGCCGGACCGGCGGAGTCCGACGCCCACGCCACGTACCCGTCGGGCCGCACCAGCACGCTCGTCCGCCGGTCCCCGGCCCAGCGCTCCACCGCCAGCCGTTCCCCGTGCGCGCCCCCGTCGTCGTACGGCTCCGGGGTGATCAGCACGAACCGGCCGCCGCGCAGCGCCTGGTGCAGGCGGCGTCCGCCGGCGAGCGCGACGTCGGGGACGCGGGCGCCGGTCGCCCGGTGGGCGCCGAAGGGCGCGGGGTACCGCACGCCGATCCCGGTGATCCGGCCGACCGCCCTGCGGCGGGCCGGGCCGACATGGTCGAGCACCGTCGTCAGGGCCGCGCGCAGCGCCAGCGTCCAGGGGCGCCGGGCCATGGCGAGCCGGACTATTCCGCCGCTGCTGCGCAGCACCGCCCTGCCGACGGGGTGCCGTTCGGCCTGGTAGGTGTCGAGCAGTGACTCGGGGGCGTGTCCGCCCAGCACCTGGGCGAGCTTCCAGCTCAGGTTGGCCGCGTCCTGCAGGCCGGTGTTCATGCCCTGCCCGCCGGCCGGGGTGTGGACGTGCGCGGCGTCCCCGGCGAGGAAGACGCGGCCCACGCGATAGGCGGGCGCCTGGCGTTCGTCGCTGTGGAAGCGGGACACCCAGCGGGCGTCGTGCATGCCGTAGTCCCGGCCGAGGGCGAGCCGGGTGATCTCCCTGATCTCGTCGAGGCCGACGGGTGTGTCGTCGGAGGGATTCCGCCCCCGTCGCCAGGCGACGACGCGGTGGTAGCCGTCGCCGAAGGAGGCGAGGAAGGCGAAGGCGTCGCCGACGGTGTTCACGGTGAGCAGCGTCCCGGGCTGCTCGGCGAGCCGCACGTCCGCCAGGAGGACCGACCGGATCACCGAGCGCCCGGGGAACGGCAGCCCGACCGCGGTCCGCACGGTGCTGCGCATCCCGTCGGCCCCGACGACGTACGCGGCCCGCAGCCGCTCGCGCTTCCCACCGGGCCCGGTGACGTCGACGGTCACGCCGTCGGCGTCCTGGCCCAGGGCGGTCACCTCGGTCTCGTACCGGAGGTCGACGCCGGCCTCGCGGGCCCGCCGCAGCAGGGCCTTCTCGACCTCGTACTGCGGGATGACGAGGAGGTGGCGGAAGCGGGAGGGGAGCGTGCCGAGGTCGAGGGCGAGCCGGCCGAAGAGGCGCAGCCGGTCCAGCGGGCGGCCGACCGCCTCCAGCTCGTCGGCGAGGCCCCGGGCGTCGAGCTGTTCGAGGGTGCGGGCGTGCAGGACGAAGGCGCGGGAGAGGTTGCTGATTCCGGACGGGCGCTTCTCGACGACGGTGACGGGGACGCCGGCGGTGGCCAGGTCACCGGCCAGCAGGAGCCCGGTGGGGCCGGAGCCGACGACGAGCACGGTGCGGTTGTCGCGGTTGTTGCCGTGGTCACGGTTGTCGTTCATCGGGAGCCTCCCTGGAGGGCGACGTGCGGGCTGCCGGCGCGTGTGTCGGCGCCTGTTTGCCAACGTCCGTTTGCCAACACACGTTGACCAACGCTCGTAGACCACCGTAGGACCGCCCCGGCAGGCAGTCAACAGTTGTTGGCCTACGGGTGTTGGCCTACGGTTGCGGGCATGCACGCCAGCGACAGCGACACCGACAGGGAAAGCCGCAGCGGCAGCGGCGACGGCAACAGCAACGGCAACGGCGACAGCGGTGCGTCAGCCCCCGTCCCCGCCCCGGCCCCACCGCGCACCCGGGCGGCCGCCCGGCGCTCGGACTCCACCCGCGCCGCCATCCTGCACGCCGCACGCGAGCGGTTCGCCTCCGACGGCTACGAGCGGGCGACCATCCGCGCCATCGCCCGGGACGCGAAGATCGACCCGTCGATGGTGATGCGCTACTACGGCACCAAGGAGGGCCTGTTCGCGGCGGCCGTCGCCATCGACCTCGAACTGCCCGACCTGAGCGCGCTGCCCCGGCACGAGGTCGGGCAGGCGCTGGCGCGGCACTTCCTGGCGATGTGGGAGGAGAACGAGGTCCTCACCGCCCTGCTCCGGGTCGCCGCCACCAGCCGGGCCGGGGCCGAGCGCACGCAGGACATCTTCCGGGACCAGGTCCTCCCGGTCGCCCGGCAGGTCTGCCCCGACCCCGAGCAGGTCCCGGCACGCGCCGCACTCGTCTCCTCGCAGTTGCTGGGGCTGGCGCTCACCCGGTACGTCCTGTGCTTCCCCCCGGCGGCCGAGCTGGCCCGGGAGGAGATCGTGGCGTGGCTGGGGCCGACGCTGCAGCGGTACCTGACGGCGCCGCACCCGGGCCCTCCGGACCGTCCGGGCCGTCCGGGCCGTCCGGGCTGACCCGCGGCGCCTTCCCGGGCTGCGCGGGTGCCGGACAGCGCCGAGGGCGCCGTCCCCGTCGTCGTGCGGCACGTGTGCGTGCGTACGGCGGCGGGGGCGGCGCCCTCGGGAAGGTGCGCGGGGCTCGCGGAAGCCCTGGATCAGGCCCTGGCGTCGGCCTTGGTCCGGATGTTGGAGCTGGTCGGGTCCTTCTTCTTGTGCGACTTGTCGCCGACCATCACCAGACCGGCGATGATCACGAACAGCGCGATCGGGGCCACGACGTAGAGGCCCAGCGTCTCGATGACGCTCAGGCCCGTGCCGGGGTCGTCGCCGTCGTCGCGGGTGAGCGCGAGCGCGGGGGACGACATGAGCAGCATCATCAGCGTCGTACCGGCTGCCAGGGCGCCGGCGCGCAGGGCGTTCTTCTTGTCCACGCTGCACAAGGTAGCGAACGCCGGTGGGGAGTGCGCGTCCGGGGTGCCGTACGTGCCGTACGCGCCGCACGAGGGCCTTCGCGTGCTCGTGCCGTCGCGCCCGCACGGCGGGCCCGCGCGGGCCGCCCTCACCGGCCGTGCGGGCCGCCCTCACGGCCGGTGTCCGTCCGCAGCACGTCGATCAGTGCCCGCAGTCGCGGGGACGCCGCCAGGTCCTCCAGCGTCACCGGGCGGCCCTGCGCGTCGGCGATCGGCAGGCGCCAGTTCGGGTACTGGTCCCAGGTGCCGGGGAGGTTCTGCGGGCGCCGGTCGCCCACGCCGTCGGGGAGCCAGACGCCGACCAGGCGGGCCGGGGTGCGCAGCAGATAGCGGTGCACGGCCTGGATCCCGGCCTCCTCCGAGGAGGTGCCGGTGCCGCCGGCCGAGGAGGTGCCGGTGCCGTCTTGCAGCAGCCCGAGCCGGGCGAGCAGGTCCAGCCACTCCGCCGTGTCGGCGGCGGCCTCGGCGCGTTCCTCGGCCAGGGGGCGGGTGAGCAGCCCGAGACCGTCGCGGAGGTCGACGTGTTCGCCGGTGAGGCGGGCGGCGGTGGGCGGCAGGTCGTGGGTGGTGGCGGTGGCCAGGCAGTCGGCGCGCCAGCGCTCCGGCGGCAGCGGGCGGCCGTCGCCCTCCCAGTCCCGTTCGAACCAGAGCACCGAGGTGCCGTACACCCCGCGTTCGCGCAGCGCCTCGCGCACCCCGGGCTCGACCGTGCCCAGGTCCTCGCCGATCACCACCGCCCCGGCCCGGGACGCCTCCAGGACGAGAGCGGCGAGCATGGCCTCGGCGTCGTAGCGGACGTAGGTGCCCTCGGTGGGCGGGTGGCCCTCGGGCACCCACCAGAGCCGGAACAGGCCCATGACGTGGTCGATGCGCAGGGCGCCCGCGTACCGGAAGAGGGCTTGGAGCAGGGCGCGGAAGGGCGCGTAGCCGGAGTCGGCGAGCCGGTCCGGGCGCCAGGGCGGCAGACCCCAGTCCTGGCCGCGCGCGTTGAAGGCGTCCGGGGGCGCGCCGACGGACATGCCGGACGCGAAGTACTCCTGCTGCGCCCAGGCGTCGGCGCCGACGGGGTGCACGCCGACGGCGAGGTCGTGCACGATCCCGACCGGCATCCCGGCCTCGCGCGCGGTGCGCTGGGCGGCGGTGAGCTGGGCGTCGGTGAGCCAGGCGAGGCGGGAGTGGAAATCGACGCGGTCCGCCAGCTCGCGCCGGGCGCGGGCGGTCCCGGGGGAACGGGGGTCGCGCAGCGCGGCGGGCCACCGGCGCCAGTCGGCGCCGTGGACCTCGGCGAGCGCGCACCAGGTGGCGTGGTCCTCCAGGGCCCGGCCCTGCTCGGCGAGGAAGTCGGCGTAGGCGGCGTGCCGGCCGGGTCCGAGCGGGACCGCGTGCACCAGTTCCAGCGCCTCGCGCTTGAGCTCCCACACGGCGTCCCGGTCGATCAGCGCGCCCCGCTCCAGCACCGCCTCGCGCAGCCGCCCGGCCCGCTCCAGCAGGGCGAGCACGCGGTCGCGGTCCCCGACGTACGCGAACTCGGGGACGTCCTCGATCCGCAGGTGGACCGGGTCGGGGAAGCGGCGCGAGGAGGGGCGGTACGGGGAGGGGTCGGTCGGGGTGCCGGGGACGGCCGCGTGCAGGGGGTTGACCTGGACGAATCCGGCGCCGAGGACGCGGCCCGCCCAGCCGGCGAGTTCGCCGAGGTCACCGAGGTCGCCCATGCCCCAGGAACGGCGGGAGAGGAGGGAGTAGAGCTGGACCAGGAGCCCGTGGGAGCGCCCCGGGGGCGCGGGCAGCCGGGGCGGGGCGACGATCAGGTGGGCGTGCGCGGTGCGGCCGTCGGGGGCGGTGGCGGTCACCTCGTGCACCCCGGGCGGGAGGTGCTCGGCCCGCGCGCGGGTCTCGCCCTGTTCGGTGCGCACGCGCAGCCGGGTGCCCTCGGGGAGCGCGGCGAGCGCGGCCGGGGTGTCCGCGCCCCAGCCGACCACGGTGGGCGGCAGCAGCCGCGCGTCCCGTTCCCGTTCCCCGGCGGCGAGCGCGGCGCGGACGGCCGCGGGGGTGCCCGCGTCCACGCCGAGGGCGGCCAGCGCGCGCGTGACGGCGGTGGCCGAGGCCGCGACCGTGCGGTCCGGGGAGGGGCGGTAGGAGGTGGCGACGCCGTGCAGGGCGGCGAGCCGGGACAGGTCCTCGGCAGGGGGCTCGGCCGGCCGGGGCGCGGTCACCTAGGGCTCCGGGCGGTACTGGGCCGGGAAGGAGTCGAGTCCCGAGGAGTCCATGGCGGCGTCGGACTCGCTGGTCAGGGGGGCGGCGTCGGCGAGCGGGGGTTCGCTGGTGAGGGGTTCGGCGTCGGGCAGCGGGGGTTCGCTGGTGAGCGGGACCTCGGTGCAGGGGCCCTCGGCGCTGAAGACGCAGAGGTGGAGGCCTTCGGGCCCGGCGGACGGTTCGGCGGGCGGCTCCGCCGCGGGTTTGGACAGGGCCGGGGACGGGACGTATGCCGGTGCAGCCACAGGGGCCTCCTCGTCGAGCACTGCTTGCACTACCCGGCGGATCACGCGAGTAGCGGTGCGGGTCGTTCGTGCGGGTTATCTCGCAGCCCTACCCAGCGGGCGCGAGGCCAGACGCACGAACGCGCACAACGTGCTCCTGCTCACAGTCTCTTCCCGCTCCCTCACTCCACAGTGGGACAAATGCGCCACAACGGCCACTCTCATTGACACGTTCACCGCAGGAATGGTGGGCTCTGGGTTTCTCGGTAACGGATCGGACACGGCCGTCGGCCACGGGGTCCGGTGCCCGAGGGGGCGCCCCGCCGGGCGACCGGGGCCGAGTGACGAGGAGGGGTCAGTGCAGCTGGGGCGTGGGAGAAGGGCGGCCGCCCTCGCGTTCGTCGTCGTCGCCGGAACCCTGGGCGCCGCGCCCGCCTCCGTGGCGGCTCCGCCCGCGCCCGGGACGACCACGGCGCCCGTCCCCGACACGGCCGGGGCGGACCTGTCCGTGTGGCCGCGCCCGCACTCCCTGCGCGCGAACGGCGCCCCGGTCGCGGTGACCGACGAGGTCGTCCTGCACGCGGACGCGGCGGCCGACGGGTACGCCCTCGACGCGCTGCGCGCGCTGCTGCGGCAGGCCGGGGCACGCCGGTTCCTCGCCCCCGGCGCACCGGTGCCCGAGGGGGCGCTCGTGGTGCGCGTGAGCGCGGAACGCCCCACGGGCGACCCCCGGCGCGCTCTTCCCGCCGGCGGCTACACGCTCACCACCGGCCGGGGCGCCGTCTCCCTCACCGGGGCGGACGGCGACGGCCTGTTCCACGCCGTGCAGACGCTGCGCCAGCTCCTGCGCCCGGACGGCCGCCTCACCGCGGCGGTCGTCCGGGACTGGCCGGGCACCGCCGTGCGCGGCGTCACCGAGGGCTTCTACGGCACCCCGTGGACGCACCGGCAGCGGCTGGCCCAGCTGGACTTCATGGGCCGCACCAAGCAGAACCGGTACCTCTACGCGCCCGGCGACGACCTCCACCGGCAGGCCCGCTGGCGTGAGCCGTACCCGGCCGAGCGGCGCGCGGAGTTCCGGGAGCTGGCCGAGCGGGCCCGGCGCAACCACGTCACGCTCGGCTGGGCGGTGGCGCCGGGCCAGGCGATGTGCTTCGCCTCGGACGCCGATCTGCGCGCGCTGACCCGCAAGCTCGACGCGATGTGGGCGCTGGGGTTCCGCGCCTTCCAGCTCCAGTTCCAGGACGTCAGCTACAGCGAGTGGCACTGCGGGGCGGACGCCGACCGGTTCGGCTCCGGTCCCGGGGCCGCCGCCCGCGCCCAGGCGCACGTGGCGAACGCGGTGGCCCGTCACCTGGCGGACCGCCACCCGGGCTCGGCCGCCCTGTCCTTGATGCCCACCGAGTACTACGAGGACGGCTCGACCGCCTACCGGCGCGCCCTCGCGAAGGAGCTGGACGCGGGCGTCGAGGTGGCGTGGACCGGGGTCGGGGTGGTGCCGCGCACCATCACGGGCCGCGAACTCGCCGAGGCGCGCGAGGTGTTCGGGCACCCGCTGGTGACCATGGACAACTACCCGGTGAACGACTACGCCCCCGGCCGGATCTTCCTCGGCCCCCACCAGGGCCGCGAACCGGCCGTCGCCGCGGGCTCGGCCGCCCTGCTCTCCAACGCGATGGAGCAGCCCGAGGCGTCCCGCATCCCGCTGTTCACCGCCGCCGACTTCGCCTGGAACCCGCGCGACTACCGCCCCCGGGAGTCCTGGCGGGCCGCGATCGCCGACCTCGCGGGCGGTGACGCCGAGCGCCGCGAGGCCCTGACCGCGCTCGCGGGGAACGCCGCGTCCTCGGTCCTGGGCGGCGAGGAGTCGGCGTACCTGCGTCCGCTGCTGGAGGACTTCTGGCGGTCCCGGGCCCGGACCACCGCCCGCGGCGAGGACGAGACCGAGGCGGCCCGCCGCCTCCGGGCCGCCTTCACGGTGCTGCGCGAGACGCCGCGGCGGCTGTCCGGCACCGCGCTCGCGGTCGAGGTCGCCCCCTGGACCGGGCAGCTGGCCCGCTACGGCGACGCCGGCCTCACGGCCCTGGACATGCTGCGCGCCCAGCACGCCGGGGACGCGGGCGCCGCCTGGACGGCGTACCGGAGGCTGGGCGAGCAGCGGACGCGGCTGGGGTCCGCGCGGGTGACGGTCGGCGAGGGCGTGCTGGACCCGTTCCTGAGCCGGGCGCAGAAGGCGTACGAGAGCTGGGCCGGCATCGACCACGAGCCGCCCGCGCGCTCCGGCGGCCCGGACGACGGCGAACGCACCCTGCGCCTGCCGCGGGCCCGCTCCCTGAACGCCGTGACGGTGCTCACCGAGCCCGGCACCCACGGGGCGGTGGAGATCCGCGTACCGGGCGGGGGCTGGCGCCGCCTCGGCGCGCTGTCCGGCACGGGCGCCACCGAACTGCGGGCCGACGGGCCGGCCGACGCCGTCCGGGTCACCGGTGCCGCCCCCGACCGGGTCCGGCACCTGATCCCCTGGTACGCGGACGCGCCCGCCGCCTCCCTGGAGCTGCCGGACGACCGCGCGGACGCCGACATCGGCGGCACCCTGCGGCTGACGGCCACCCTCGGCTCGCTGCGCCCCGGCGAGGCGCGCGGCAGGCTGACCGTCGAGGCCCCCGACGGCCTGCGGGTCGAGGTCCCCGGCGACCCGCTGACCGTCCCGCGCGGCACGCCGCTGGAGGTACCGGTCGAGGTGACCGTGGAACCGGGCACGCCGGCCCGGTCGTACGAGGTCCGGCTCGGCTTCGGCGGGGTGAGCCGCACGCTGACCGTGCACGCCGTCCCGCGCACCGCCGGCCCCGACCTGGCCCGCACCGGCCGGGCGAGCTCCTCGGCCGACGAGACCCCCGACTTCCCGGCCTCGGCGGCGAACGACGGCGACCCGGCCACCCGCTGGTCGTCCCCGGTCGAGGACGACGCCTGGTGGCAGGTCGAGCTGGAGCGCCCGGTGCGGCTCGGGAAGGTCGCGCTGCACTGGCAGGACGCGTATCCGTCGGCGTACCGCGTCGAGGTCTCGGCGGACGGCCGCACCTGGCGCACCGCGGCGACCGTGCGGGACGGACGCGGCGGCCGGGAGACCGTCCGCATGGACGAACCCGACGTGCGCCACGTCCGCGTCCAGGGCGAGAAGCGGGCCACGCGGTACGGCTACTCCCTGTGGTCGGTGGAGGCGTACGCGGTCGCGGACTGATCCGTCCGCCCCGGCACCGGAGTTCGCGTTCTTTTCCGCGAGCCACTATTCACTCAGTACATGTACTCAGTGCATAATGATCGCCATGAGCACCCGCCACATCCTGCTGGGCCTGCTCGCCTCGGGGCCGAGCCACGGCTACGACCTGAAGCGACGCCACGACGCACGCTTCCCGCAGGCCCGCCCGCTGGCCTACGGGCAGGTCTACACGACCCTGCAGCGCCTGGTCCGGGACGGTCTCGCCGAGGTCGAGGGCACCGACTCGGACGGCGGTCCGGAGCGGACGGTGTACCGCACCACGGACGAGGGGGCACGCGAACTGTCCCGCTGGGCGGGGGAGACCGCCCCGCCCGCGCCGTTCGTGACGAACGAGATCTTCGCCAAGGTCGTCGTGTCGATCCTCGGCGGCGGCGACCCGGCCGCCTACCTGCGGGCCCAGCGCGCCGCCCACATGGAGCGGATGCGCGAACTCACCGCGGTCAAGACCGCGAAGGGCGCCGACCTGGCGACCGTGCTCTCGGCGGACTACGCCCTCAACCACCTCGACGCCGACCTCCGCTGGATGGACACCACGGCGGCCCGGCTCACCACCCTGACCGCGGAGGTCGACGCAGCATGAACAACGCAGCCACGGGAGAGCCGCTCCTCGCGGCCCGTGACCTGGTCAAGACCCACGGCAGGACATCCGCCCTGCGCGGCGCGTCGCTCGACCTGCGGGCCGGCGAGATCCTCGCGGTCACCGGCGCCAGCGGCAGCGGCAAGTCGACGCTGCTGCACTGCCTGGCGGGCATCGTCCGCCCGGACCGGGGCTCCGTGACGTACGACGGGCAGCGGCTCGACCGGCTGCCGGAGAAGCGGCTGAGCGAGCTGCGCCGCACGGACTTCGGCGTGGTCTTCCAGTTCGGCCAGCTCATCCCGGAACTGACGGCGCTGGACAACGTGGCGCTCCCGCTGATGCTGGCCGGCACGCCCAGGTCCCGGGCGCACGAGCGGGCCGGCGAGTGGCTGGAGCGGTTCGGGGTGCGCGGCCAGGAGGAGCTGCGGCCCGGCGAGATGAGCGGCGGGCAGGCCCAGCGGACCGCGCTCGCCCGGGCGCTGGTGACCGACCCGAAGGTGGTGTTCGCGGACGAGCCGACGGGAGCGCTGGACTCCCTGGCGGGCGAGCAGGTGATGACGGCCCTCGCGCACACGGCCCGCGAGTCGGGCACGGCGGTCCTGCTGATCACGCACGACGCCCGGACCGCGGCCTACGCGGACCGCGAGGCGTCCCTGCACGACGGCACCGTGGTGGCCGAGGACGCGGCGCTGGAGGTGACCCGGTGACGGCGGACCTGCGGCTGGCCTGGCACCTGGTGCGCGGCTCCGACCGGCACGAATGGTGGCGGATCGCGCTCACCGGCGTCGGCGCGCTCCTCGCGAGCGCCCTGGCCCTGGGGGCGGTCGTCCTGGGGGCGCTGCGCGGGCACCACCCGATCCCCGTCGCCGACGGCCTGCTGGACAACCCCGGCGAGCGGGCGGGCGTGGTCGCCGCGCTGCTGCTCCTGCTGATCCCCGTGCTCGGCTTCGTCGGCCAGAGCGCCCGTCTCGGCGCGGTCCACCGGGACCGACGGCTCGCCGGGCTGCGGCTGGCCGGCGCCACGCCCTGGCAGGTGCGGCGGATCGCGGCGGCCGAGACCGGGCTGGCCTGCCTGGCCGGCTCGGCGGTCGCCACCCTGGCCTGCGTCGTGCTGATGGTCCGCGTGGGGGACCACCCGTCGGTGTGGGCCTGGGCGGGAATCGCGGTGGTCGCGGTGGGGGTGCCCGTGGCGGGCACGCTGACCGGTGTGCTGGCGCTGCGCCGGGTGGTGGCCTCGCCGCTCGGCACGGTGCGCCGGGCGCGGCCGCGGACCCGGCCGGGGCTGATGTTCTTCGGGGCGGTGGCGCTGTTCCTGGGCGCGCTGTTCGTCTCGTACCTGAGCCTGGACCGCCGGCCCGGCACCGTTCCCACCGGGCCGATGCTGGTCGTGTCCGGCCTGGCCCTGGCCGGGGCGGCCGCGCTGTGGCTGGTGGGTGCCACGTCCCGGCTGACCGGTCGGCTGCTGGCCGCCCGCACCGGGAACCCGGCGGTCCTCATCGCGGCGGAACGGCTGCGGGACGACCCGTGGGCGGCGGCCCGCACACACGCGGCCGTGCTGCTGGTGACGGTCGTGGGCACCGGCTTCGTCGGCGTCCGCCAGACCCTGCTCGAGGTGCTGCACTCCGGCAAGCAGGTGGCCGAGGACCTGTCCTTCTACACCACCGGGCTCGATCTGACCGCCGCGGCCATCGGCGTCGGCCTCGCGATCACCCTGGCCGGGCTGGCCGTCGGCACGGCCGAGTCCCTGGCCACCCGCCGCCGCACGCTCGCGGCGCAGGCCGCCGCCGGGGTGCCGCATGCGGTGCTCGGCCGGGCCCTGCTGCTGGAGACCGCGCTGCCGCTGGCACCCGGCGTGCTGCTCGCGGGCCTCGGCGGTGCCGCGATCGGCACGGGGTATGCCTCGCTCACCGAGGGCGGCGGCTGGTCGATGCCGTGGGCGGCGCTGCTGGTGCCGGTCGCCGTGTACGCGGCGTCCCTGCTGGCGGCGGCCACCGCGCTGCCCCTGCTGCGCCGCTCGGTACGGCCCGCGGAGCTCCGGTACGCGTGACCCGCCGGCGGGCCCGGGGAGCGCGGGGGGCTCCCCGGGCCCGGCAAGGCGAAGACCCGGATCACCGTCAGGCGGAGATGCCGTCGATCCGGGCCAAGGCGTCGTCCGCGCCGTACGGCTGGAGGTAGGGCAGCCAGCGCGGGTCCCTGTGGCCGGTGCCGATGATGCGCCAGGCCAGGCCGGTGGGCGGAGCGGGTTTGTGGCGCAGCCGCCAGCCGAGTTCGAACAGGTGGCGGTCGGCCTTCACGTGGTTGCAGCGGCGGCAGGAGGCCACCACGTTGTCCCAGACGTGCTTGCCCCCGCGACTGCGCGGAACGACGTGGTCGACGCTGGTTGCGACGCCACCGCAGTACATGCACCGGCCCCCGTCGCGGGCGAACAGCGCCCGGCGGGTCAGAGGAACGGGTCCCCGGTAGGGAACCCGCACGAAACGCTTGAGCCGGACCACGCTGGGTGCGGGGACGGTGACGGTCGCGCTGTGCAGATAGGCGCCGGACTCCTCGAGGCAGACTGCCTTGTTCTCGAGGACGAGCACGAGCGCGCGGCGGAGCGGTACGACGCCGAGCGGCTCGTACGACGCGTTGAGGACCAGGGCATGCGGCACGGACGGCCTCCTTGTACGCCGGCGGCGCGTGGCTCGCGCCGGGACGATTTCGTAGTCAGTCTCCCCTCATGCCTGGTGGGCGCGCCACCATGTCCCGGTAACGGGCTGGGAGTGTTTTCGACCACACCCCGATTCCTCCCCAGGATCATGGCCTGTTCAAGCGCAGGTGAGGACTGTCTCTTCTTCACACATCGCGCGGATCCCCCCACAATGCCCCGTTAGTGTGGTGGTTCTGCCCGCGCCGGTGACCTTTCCGTGACCCTGACCGCCGCACCGGGGGCAGACCGTGCACCTGGAGGTACCTGCCGTGTCCTTGTCCGCCGTCCTACCGGCCGCCGGTCCGTCGCCGGCTCCCTCGGAGTCCGAGACTCCACGGGTGCCCTCGCTCCAGGACGCCCAGGAGACCGCCGGCAACGCCGCCGGCTGGGTGGAGGAGAACTGGTCGACATGGCTCGCGATCGGACTCCGGGTCCTGCTGATCGTGGTGATAGCGGTGGTGCTGAGGGTGATGGTCCGGCGGGCGATCACCAAGCTCGTCGACCGCATGTCCCGCACCGGGCAGGCCGTGGACGGCACCGCGCTCGGCGGACTGCTGGTCAACGCCGAACGGCGGCGCCAGCGCTCGCAGGCGATCGGCTCGGTGCTGCGCTCGGTGGCGTCCTTCGTGATCCTGGGCACGGCCGCGCTGATGGTCCTCGGCACCTTCCAGATCAACCTGGCCCCGCTGCTGGCCTCGGCCGGTGTCGCCGGTGTGGCGATCGGCTTCGGCGCGCGCAACCTGGTGACGGACTTCCTCTCCGGCGTCTTCATGATCCTGGAGGACCAGTACGGCGTCGGCGACACGGTCGACGCCGGGGTGGCCTCCGGCGAGGTCATCGAGGTCGGACTGCGGGTGACCAAGCTGCGCGGTGACAGCGGCGAGATCTGGTACGTCCGCAACGGCGAGGTCAAGCGCGTAGGGAACCTCTCCCAGGGCTGGGCGACCGCCAACGTGGACGTCACGGTCCGCGCGGACGAGGACCTGGACAAGGTGCGGGACACACTGAGCGAGGTCGCCGAGAAGATGGGCAAGGAGGAGCCCTGGAACGAGCTCCTGTGGGGCCCGATCGAGGTGCTCGGCCTGGACTCGATGCTGCTGGACTCGATGGTGGTGCGCGTCTCGGGCAAGACGATGCCCGGCAAGTCCCTGACCGTGGAGCGCGAGCTGCGCTGGCGCATCAAGCGCGCCTTCGACGCGGCCGGCATCCGCATCGTCGGCGGCGCCACGGCCCCGGTCGAGGGCGAGGCCCCCGACCCGACGGCGGGCGTCGCGCCCCCGTCCGCCTACGCGAGCACC
>NZ_JAPSKQ010000304.1 GCF_031181555.1 Streptomyces sp.
GGGAGTGGAGCGAGCTGACCGCCTTCGCGACCGCTGAAGGCGCGGGGCCCCGGCTCGGCGTGGTGTCGGGCCGTCGCCGACAGGGGAAGAGCTTCCTGCTGCAGGCCCTGGCCGACGCGACCGAAGGCTTCTACTACGCCGCGGTCGAGGCGTCGGCCGCCGAGTCCCTGCGGTTGCTGGGCGAGGCGGTCGCGCGCTTCACCGGCGCCGCCGTCCCCCCTCGGCCGGCGAACTGGGACGAGGCGCTGGAAATGCTCTTCGGGCTCGCGAAGGACCGGCCGCTGCCGGTGGTGATCGACGAGTTCCCCTATCTGGTGCGGAACGCCCCCGCCCTCCCCTCCCAGTTGCAGGCCGCCATCGGCGTACGCTCCGAGCGCCACCGCAAGGAGCGTCCCCGGATCCTGCTGTGCGGCAGCGCGATGTCCTTCATGGGCGGGCTGCTCTCCGGGGCCTCCCCGCTCTACGGCCGCGCCGGCCTCGACCTCGTGGTCCACTCGCTCGGCTTCCGGGAGGCCGCCGAGTTCTGGGGCATCCAGGACCCGCGGCTGGCGGTCCTCGTCCATGCGATCGTCGGCGGGACCCCGGCGTACCGGCGGGAGTTCGTCGACGACGACGTACCGGACGGCCCCGACGACTTCGACGCCTGGGTCTGCCGGACCGTGCTCAACCCGGCCCGTCCGATCCACGGCGAGGCTCCGTACCTGCTCGCCGCCGAGCCGGATCCGCGCGACCGGTCGCTGTACCACTCGGTCCTGGCCGCGGTGGCGGGCGGCAACCGCACCAGTGGGGGCATCGCGAGCGCGGTGGGCCGCAAGGCCACCGACATCTCGCTGCCCCTGACCGTCCTGAAGAACTGCGGTCTGCTGATCGCCGAGCCCGACGCCTTCCGCGGCAACCGCACCACGTACCACGTCGCGGAGCCGCTGATCAGCTTCCACCACGCGGTCGTACGGCCCGAGACGGCTCTCCTCAGCCGCCGGCGAGGGGCCGCCAAGGTCTGGGAGCACAGCCGGCCCACGTTCCTCAGCAAGGTCGTGGGGCCGCACTTCGAGCGGTTGTGCCGCGAGTGGGTCGAGTGGCACGCGGACCCCGAGACGTTCGGGGGCATGCCGATCCAGGTCTCCTCGGGAACCGTCGCCGACCCGGTGAGCCGCGCCGGCCTCGAGGCCGATGTCGTGGTGCACGGCGCGATCGGCCAGGACCAGGGCATCCTGCTGTCCGTGGGTGAGGCGAAGTGGCACAAGGTCATGCACCTCGGGCACCTCCAACGCCTGCGCCGCATCCTGGAGTTGCTCGCCGCACGAGGCGTGGACACCCGCCACGCCAGACCCGCCTGCTACAGCGGCGCGGGCTTCGCCCCCGAACTGCGCGCGGCCGCCGACCGGGGCGAGGTGCTGCTCGTGGATCTGGAGCGGTTGTACCGGGGGTCGTGACGAGGACCTCGGCCTCACGGGCCGGACACCGCCGACCGCGGCCGGCCCCCACGCACGCGACGCACGCGAGGAACGTGAATCCCGGGGGAATCCGGACGTGCCGGTGTACGCTCGCCGGGCTTGCACGACCCGAACGGCTGTTCCTCGCCGCACAGGTGACAGGGGCGGCCGTTTCACACGGGTCGCCGACACAGCCTGTGGGGGGCACAGTTGAATACAGCACGACGGTTCAGACGTCTCGCGGCCACGCTGCTCGCCGGCGCGCTCACCGGCGGGGGCCTCACCCTCGCCGCCGCGCCCGCGGCGCACGCGGCGGCCTCCGATCTCGTGGCCAAGCTGCCGATCTCCTCGTTCTCGGCGCTGGCGGTCGACTCCGCGCACCAGCGCGTGTACGTCGCCGACAGCAACCTGGGCAGCTCCTACAGCAGCGGGCTCATCGCCGTCTACGACTTCTCCGGCGAGCGCGTCACCACCCTCACCACCCAGCGCCACGTCTCCGGCCTCGCGCTGAACACCGACGGCAGCACGCTCTACGCCGGTGGCCGCGACGGGGTCCTGCGGTACGACACCACCACCTACCAGTCGCTGCCCACGCCGTCGGCGGGCACGGACACCTGCGGGCGCAGCCTGGCCTACGCGGGCGGCACGGTGTACCACACCACGCCGTACGCGTACTACGCCTCGGACTGCGGCACGACGCTCACGTACCTGGACTCCTACCACTCCGACAACACCTGGCAGCGCACCGGCTGGCAGGACCACGGCAGGCTCCAGCTCGAGGCGGGCCCCGGCGACCGGCTGCTGATGGGCCAGCCGCTCAACGCCCAGGCGGCCAACCCGTTCCTCGCGGTGTACGACGCGAGCGGAAGCACCCTGGTGCGCACCGCCGGCCGCCGTTTCGCCGACGGTGAGGGCAAGGGCGCCCTGAACCTCAAGGACATGGCGTTCTCCCCGGACGGCTCCGAGGTCGCCGTCGCCGACTCCTCGGCCGGCACCCGGCTGCTGAACACCGCCGACCTCTCCGACGCGGCCACCGGCTACCCGGCGCTGCCGTCCGGCGCCTCCGCCTCCGCCGTCGCCTTCAGCGGGGACGGGACGTACCTGGCGCGCGGTGCCTCGGCCTCCGGCGCGACGCCCGACCTGCTGCTCTCGCCCGCCGATCCGGGGGACGCGACCGCGCCGCTGGAGTTCGCCTTCGAGGGCAGCCTCGACGGCGACCGGGTCGCGCCGCGCGGTCTGGAGTGGTCCGCCGACGGCTCCCGGCTGTTCGCGGTCACCACCAACACCGCCGGAAACCAGTACTGGCTGCACGTCATCCAGCCCCCGGCCGTCCAGTACGACGCCCGCTTCACCGGCGGGCTGACCCACAGCCCCGCCCAGGCCGTGGCGGGCGAGCCGCTGGCGGTGCGCGGCAGGCTGGAGATCGACGGCCCGGCTCCCGCCGAGCCGCTGAAGGTCACGGCGACCCGCACGGACGCGAACGGCACGCACCGGCTCGGCACCGCGACCGTCAAGGCGGACGGCACCTTCACCGTCCTCGACGAGCCGGACCTGGCCGGCGAGGCCACCTACACGGTGTCCTTCCTCGGCGACCTGACCCACCGTCCGGCCACCGACGTCACCCGCACCGTGTCCGTCGGCAAGGCGGCCAGCTCGATCGCGCTCACCGCCCCGGCGGAGGCGTCGATGAGCACCGGCGTCCGGCTCACCGGAACGTTCACCGCGCAGGGCAAGGCGCTGCCCGAGCGGGCCACGCTGAAGGTGGAGCGCACCGACCGGCTCGGCACCGGCACGCTGTCGTCGGTGACGGTCGCCGCGGACGGCACCTTCACCATCGACGACCTGCCGCGCACCCGGCGCGAGACGACCTACACGGTCAGCTGGCCCGGCGACGACCTGCACGAGGGATCCACCGCGTCGGCGACGGTCCGCGTCACCCGCTGACCGCGGTCATCCGCCGACCGCGCGGGAAACGCCGACGGGGCACCCCGGGC
>NZ_JAPSKQ010000012.1:0-4871 GCF_031181555.1 Streptomyces sp.
GTCCCCGCACTGGGCGGCGGCACCTGGCCGCTGCGCTGGTACAGCGAACCGACGTCCACCGCACCGTACGTGTGCCCGGTGAGACGGGGAGCGGCGCTGGGTGCCGGTGTCTCATGACCGCCCCGTGACGGAAGCCGCTCGGTCCGTCACGTGACCGGCCGCATCCCCAGCGGGCCCGCGATCTCCTCCGCCATGACCTTGCCCGCCTCGAACTCCAGGGTGTCGTCGCCCATGCCCTGGTCGATGTCGAGGCCGTCGAGTTCGGCCAGGGGCTGGTTCAGGCGGACGTGGGCGACCACCGACTGCAGCGCCCGCAGGGTCGCGGACGCCGTGGAGCCCCAGTTGGAGAAGTAGGAGAACTGCCACCACCACAGGGCTTCCGTCGTGCGGCCCGCGCGGTAGTGGACCATGCCGTGGCGCAGGTCGGTGATGACGTCGGCGAGGTCGTCGGAGATGCGGGCCGGGACGGGCGCCTTGCGGGGCTCGTAGGGGTCGAAGACCTCGGAGTAGACGTCGATCGGCTCCAGCATGCGGGCGAGGTTCTCGCGGAGTTCGTCCACGTCGGCCTCCGGGCCCGGGTCGGGCTCGTAGCGCTCGTCGGGGACGATGTCCTCGTGGGCGCCCAGCCGGCCGCCGGCCAGCAGCAGCTGGGAGACCTCCAGGAGGAGGAAGGGGACCGCCGAGTCCGGCTCGTCGCCCTTCGCGACCTCCGTCACGGCGACCAGGAAGCTCTCGATCTGGTCAGCGATCTGGACCGCGAAGTCGTCGGGGTTCTGGTGGGTCGCGTGCAGCGTGGCATCAGACATCTAGGAGTCGTCTCCCCTCGAAGGCGCGGCCGAGGGTCACCTCGTCCGCGTATTCCAGGTCGCCGCCCACCGGGAGGCCGCTGGCCAGGCGGGTGACCTTCAGGCCCATGGGCTTGATCATGCGAGCGAGGTACGTCGCCGTGGCCTCGCCCTCGAGATTGGGGTCCGTGGCCAGGATCAGCTCGGTGACCGTGCCGTCGGCCAGCCGGGCCAGGAGTTCCCTGATGCGCAGATCGTCGGGGCCGACGCCGTCGATCGGGCTGATCGCGCCGCCCAGGACGTGGTAGCGGCCCCGGAACTCCCGGGTGCGCTCGATGGCCACGACGTCCTTGGGCTCCTCCACGACGCAGATCACCGCGGGGTCGCGGCGCGCGTCGCGGCAGATGGCGCACTGTTCCTCCTGCGCGACGTTGCCGCAGGTCGCGCAGAAGCGGACCTTCGCCTTCACTTCCATGAGGGCGTGCGCGAGGCGCCGTACGTCGGCCGGTTCCGCCTGCAGGACGTGGAAGGCGATCCGCTGCGCGCTCTTGGGACCGACGCCGGGCAGCCGCCCGAGCTCGTCGATGAGGTCCTGGACCACGCCTTCGTACAACGGACTGCCGTCCTTCCTGGTGTTCCTTCAGTACGTACGGTAGAGGCCCGCGGCCCGTCTTAGAAAGGCAGACCGGGAATGCCGCCGCCGCCCAGGCCCTGGGCCAGCGGGCCGAGCTTCTGCTGCTGGAGGGTCTGGGCGTTCTCGTTGGCCGCCTGGACCGCCGCGACGATCAGGTCCGCGAGGGTCTCGGTGTCCTCCGGGTCCACCGCCTTCGGGTCGATCTTCAGGGACCGCAGTTCGCCGGACCCGGTGACGGTGGCCTTCACCAGGCCGCCGCCCGCCTGGCCGTCGACCTCCGTGCGGGCCAGTTCCTCCTGCGCCTTGGCCAGGTCCTGCTGCATCTTCTGGGCCTGCTGGAGCAGCTGCTGCATGTTGGGCTGGCCACCACCGGGGATCACGATTCAGCTCCTTGGTCGGTCGGTCCGTCGGTCCGTCGGACCGTCGGTCCGGGTATTTGCCGTTCGGCACGAGCCTACGTGGTCGGGACGGCCGACGCCCCGGCACTCTTTCGAGTGAGTGCGCTGCGGGCCCTATACCTGATCAAGGCCTTCTTCCGGGCGGAAAAAGGCACGAACACCCGGCGCCGCCACCCATTGGGCGGTAGGAAGGGTCCGGCGCACGGGTACCGCGCGTCACACTTCGCGCACGGTGCGTGGCCGACCGGGGGACGGCCGGAGAGCAGTCGGGGATCAGTCGGGGTCAGCAGGGGTCAGTAGGGAGTACCGGGTGGGTCAGCCGGAGATGCAGCCCGAGGGTCGGCCTCAGGACGGGCGGGGCGAGGGGGCGGCCGGGCTGCGGCCGGGCGAGCCGGGCGGGCGGGTGTTCCCGCTCGGGGACTGGGGGGAGCCGGCGGCCCGGCTGGACGAGCTGTACCGGTGGGTGGAGCGCGGGGCCCTGGACACGGCCGCCTGGTACCTCGCGGACCGGGTGTGGAAACGGCGGTGCGCGCGGGCCCTGCGGACCGGGGCGGCGCTGGGGGCGGTGACCGGGGCCGCGCTGCCGCTGCTCGATCTGACCGGGGCGGCGGACGGGGCCGCGCCCTGGGGGTACGTGGCGCTGCTGCTCGGGGTGGCCTGTGTGGCCGGGGACCGGTTCTTCGGGATGACGTCCGGCTGGATGCGGGACGTGGCGACGGCGCAGGCCGTGCAGCGGCGCCTGCAGGCCCTCCAGTTCGACTGGGCCTCGGAGTGCGTCCGCGAGGTGCTGGGGCCGGCGGAAGGCACGGCGAGCGAGGCGGCCGAGCGGTGCCTGTCGGTGCTGCGGCGGTTCTCGGAGGACGTGGCGGAGCTGGTGCGGGTCGAGACGGCCGACTGGATGGTGGAGTTCCGCACCGGGGGCGCGCCGCTGGGCGTCCAGGCGGCGGTGGCGGGCGCGGGGCGTCCGGAGGGCTCTCTCCCGCACGGCCGCTTCCCCACCCCGCCGGGACCGGCCCGCCCGAACATGCCGAGGCAGCGTCCGCCCGAGCCGAGGTGAGGCATCCGACGGGTCAGGGCGCGGTCCTCGCGCACAGCTCCAGGCCCTTCGGGCTCCAGCAGGGCAGGTGGCCGTGGGTGCGGACGACGTCCTGGCCGTTGCCGCGGCTCAGATACGTCAGGAAGCTCGACACCAGCGAGTCCGCCGGGGGCTGTCCGTAGGTGTAGGCGTACTCGATCTCCCGGTACGGGTAGGCGCTCGTCCCGTCCTCGATGGCGTCGACGGACGCGGTCTCGCCGTCGAGGTCCAGCAGGCGCACCCCCTTCGCGCGGGCGGCACGGTTGTGCTCGCTGTAGCCGATCGCGCCGGGGATGCCGGCGACGGTGTCCAGCACCAGGTCCGTCGAGTTCAGTTCACAGCGGATGACGGGTGCCGTCGGATCGTCCTTGTGCACGCAGTCGACCGAGGAGTGGGCCGTCTCGCCGCGGCCCAGCACCCGACGCTGGAACACCTGTCTCGTCCCCGAGTTGGCGTCCCGGCTGACGAGGTGGACCGGCAGGTCCGCGCCGCCGAGCTCGCTCCAGTTCGTGATCTCGCCGCGGTACAGCCGCCGCACGTCCGCCGTCGACAGGTTCCGCAGCCCCACCTTCTCGTTCACCACCAGCGCGAACACCGACACCGCCACCCGGTTCTCGCGCAGCTTCGGCAGTCCGCTCGGCTTCGGGCCGTCCGACAGGGCCACCACCGGCGGCGACCCCCGATCCGACTCCGTCCCGGCCGTCACCAGGGTGCGGATGCCCGCCGTCGATCCGTGCGTCCGCACCCTGACGTCGACCTCGTCGTCCGCGCACTCCCGCTCGTACTTGTCCGCCACCTCGTCCAGGACGGGCTTGAAGGCGGTGGAGCCGGTGAGCGTGAGGGTGCCGCCCTCGCAGCCCATGGGGGCGGGGTCGTCGTCCTGGGCCACGACGACCACCGCCAGGGCGACCACGCACAGCGTGAGCGTGATGGTGATCAGCCGGGCGGCCCGGCTGAACAGCGGGGCCTTCTCGTCCGGGGTGGCGCTGCGGTTGCGGTGGACGTCGCCGTCCTTCAGATCACCGCTCACCTGGATGTCGTCGCCCACCCGGCCGCCGGAGAGCAGCACCAGCAGCTTGTAGTAGGCGCCCCGGTTCAGCGGGACGCGGGGGATGCTCAGGGTGCTGCCCTGGTAGCCGAAGCCGAGCCGCTCGGTGAAGTTGTCGAGGATGTGGCTCGTCTCCGACGGCTGGGTGACCGCGACCCCGAGGACGGTGCGCCGGCCGAACTCCACGGTCAGCCCGTGGATCCCCGGACTCTCGTAGTCGTCGCGGGTGATGCTCTGCGAGCCGTCGTTCTCGATGCGCAGCAGCACCATGCTGGCGTGGGTCATCCCCGTCTCCGTGGTGAACCAGCCCACCCGGCGGTTCGTGCGGCGCGACTGCCCGTCGTCACCGATCGGCGTGTCCAGCTGCACGCGGTAGCCGATGCGCTTGCGGCGCGGCACCCTGCGCTCGTACCAGACCATCACCGCCGAGGCGACGATACCGAGGATCGCCGTCGCCACGGCCACCAGGTTCTCCGCGCTCAGCCACTCCATCGCGCCGCCCCCGCCGCTGCCCGCCCGTTCGACCGGGTGGCCACCGTACGGCCGTACGAAGGGGTGCGCGGCGTTCGTCCGCCGAAGTTCACCGTGGTTCGCCGAACGTTCAACCACCTTCGAGGGGAGGGTAGTTGGTTCGCTCCGTCAGTCCCGCGTGTAGGTGAGCTGCTCGCCGTTCCGGGTGTTCACGCGCTTCAGGGAGCCGTCGGGCAGCAGGGTGATCTCGGTGGCGGCACCCGGGGCGCAGGCGCTGCGCGGCCGGCCGGCCGTCACGGAGGACGGGCCGATCTCCAGCCGGTCGCCGGAGCCGGTGACCCCGGAGAGCCTGGCCTCGAAGACGCAGCGATAAGGGCCGTTCCCGGTGGGTCCGTCGGCGACGAGGGACAGCACCGTGTCGCCCACCTCGCCCTGCTGGATGGTCAGCCGGCGGCCGTGC
>NZ_JAPSKQ010000012.1:4971-20449 GCF_031181555.1 Streptomyces sp.
CGGCGCGGACGGCACCGGCGGCGCGGCGGCGGCCGGGGCGACGGAGGGCCCCGCCACCTCGTCGGGCGCGGGCTGCGGCGGCGCCTCCGGGTCCTCCGTGTCCAGCAACCGCACCGCGTGCCGGCCGAGTTGGGCGACCAGGGCGCTCGGCAGCCAGGGGTCGCGGGAACGGCCGTCGACGACGGTGTCCTCCGCGCCGGTGCGTTGCAGCACCTCATCGAGCGCGGGCCGCGCGGCGGGGTCCTTCTTCAGGCAGTCGCGCACGAGGTCGGCGAGGCCCTCGGGGACCCGCTCCAGGTCGGGTTCCTCCTGGGCGATGCGGAACATCAGCGCGTGCACCCCGCTGTTGGCGGTGCCGAAGGGCAGCGCGCCGGTGGCGGCGTAGGCGAGCACCGAGCCGAGGCAGAAGACGTCGCAGGCCGGGGTGATGCGGTCGCCGCGGACCTGCTCGGGGGCCATGAAGCCGGGCGAGCCGACGAGCGCGCCGGTGCGGGTGAGCCCGCCGTCGGTCACGGTCTGCAGCGCCCGCGCGATCCCGAAGTCGATGACGCGGGGCCCGTCGATGGTGACCAGCACGTTGGACGGCTTGAGGTCGCGGTGGACGATGCCCGCGGCGTGGATGTCCTTCAGGGCGTGCGCGAGACCGGCCGCGAGGATGCGGACCGAACGCTCGGGCAGCGCGCCGTGGTCGTGCCCGACCACCTGCTGGAGGCTGGGTCCGGCCACGTATCCGGTGGCGACCCAGGGCACGGGCGCCTCGGTGTCCGCGTCCAGCACCGGTGCCGTCCAGTCGCCGCCGACCTGCCGCGCGGCCCGTACCTCCTGGCGGAAGCGCGCCCGGAACTCCTCCTGCCGGGCCAGTTCCCCGCGCACCAGCTTCACGGCGACGGTGCGTCCCCGGTCGGAACGGGCGAGGTAGACGTGCCCCATGCCGCCGGCCCCGAGCCGCGCGAGCAGCCGGTACGCCCCGATGCGCTGAGGATCCCCCGGCCCGAGCTTCTCCATCGTTGCGCCGCCTTCCCCCCGCAGTGAGCAACAGATCGAGGATAGTGCGGGGCCGCTGCCCGGTGAGCTGGGCGTTGTCTACGGTTCCGTAACAGGCGGGCCGAGTTCGCCGAGCACCCGGGAGAGGCGTTCCAGCGCGTGGACCGCCTGGGCGAGTTCGGCCTCCCCGTACGCCCGGGCCAGCCGCTCGGCGAAGGCCGCGTGACCGGGGTCGATGCGGTCGATCGCCGCGCGCCCCTGTGCGGTCGGCGCGAGGAGTTTGGCGCGGCGGTGGGCCGGGTTGGGCCGGTACTCGGCGAGGCCGCGCTCCACCAGCAGGTCGGCGATGCGCTGCACGCTCTGCCGGGTGATGCCCATGGTCCGCGCGATGCCGGAGACGGGCAGGGGCTCGGGGAGGACCGCGCCGAGCACCTGCCACCAGGCGGCGGTGAGCCCGGCGGGCCGGGCCAGTTCCTCGGCGGCCGCGAGGAACTGGCCGTTGAGCCGGAAGACCCCCAGCGCACTGCGGCTGAGCAGGTCCTGCTGCTCCCGGCTCACGGGGCCAGGGCCCTTTCGAGCTCGGCGTACGCCTCCGCGTCGGAGTCGTGGAACAGCCGGTACCAGGCGTCGACGACGTTCTCGTCGTAGGCGCCGAGCAGCCGGAAGACCTCGCGGGCGAAGGCGACGGGCTCGGTCGGCCCGGCGGTGACGAGGAGGCCGTCGGTGACGGCGTCGGCCTCGACGTACCGCTCCGCGCCCGCGTAGCCGGTCGCGGCCAGGTAGAAGGGGGCGGCACTGGTGTGCGCCCGCTCGTCGAGCAGCCCCTCGCGGGCGAGCCCGGCGGTGGCCCCGCAGATCGCGGCGACGGGCACCCCGGCGTCGAGGAAGGCGCGGGCGGTGCGGGCGAAGGGCGCGAGCGCGTCCCCCTCGTCCCAGAGGTCGGCCCCGGTGAGGATCAGCAGCGCACTGTCCTCGGGGCGCAGTTCGTCGAGCGCGAGGTCGGGCAGGACGCGCAGCCCGCCGATGCCGGTGACGGGCTCCCCGGTGGGAGCGACGGTACGGACCTCGTACCCGGCGCGCGCGAGGTGCGCGGTGGTGTGACCGGTCTCCCAGTCGGCGAAGGTGTCGTAGAGGGCGAGATGGACGGGCTTGCGGGTCATGACCGCTCCCTGGTCGCTCGATGCGTTGATGACAGCATGCTGACATGAAGGCAGGATGCTGTCAATGGACTCGGCCGCCCGCCCGGCGGCTGCCTCCCGGACGGACACCGCCCCCCGTCGACAACCTGTCGCGGAAAGCGGCCGACCGCAGACAGGCCGCCGATGTCGCGCGCCCGCCGCCGGGACCTACCCTCGGGCGCATGACCCCTCATCCGAACCCCGAGGCCGGGGCCGCCGTGAAGGCCGCCGACCGTGCGCACGTGTTCCACTCCTGGTCCGCGCAGGAGCTCATCGACCCGCTCGCCGTCGCCGGGGCGGAGGGGTCGTACTTCTGGGACTACGACGGCCGGCGCTACCTCGACTTCACCAGCGGTCTCGTCTACACGAACATCGGCTACCAGCACCCCAGGGTCGTCGCCGCGATCCAGGAGCAGGCGGCGCGGATGACGACGTTCGCGCCCGCGTTCGCCGTCGAGGCGCGGTCGGAGGCGGCGCGGCTGATCGCCGAGCGGACGCCGGGCGACCTGGACAGAATCTTCTTCACCAACGGCGGCGCCGACGCCGTGGAGCACGCCGTACGCATGGCCCGGCTGCACACGGGCCGCCCCAAGGTGCTGTCGGCCTACCGCTCGTACCACGGTGGCACCCAGCAGGCCGTGAACCTCACCGGCGACCCGCGCCGCTGGGCCTCCGACAGCGGCACGGCCGGGGTCGTGCACTTCTGGGCGCCCTTCCTGTACCGCTCCCGCTTCTACGCCGAGACCGAGGAGCAGGAGTGCGCGCGGGCGCTCGAGCACCTGGAGACGACGATCGCCTTCGAGGGGCCCGCGACGATCGCCGCGATCGTCCTGGAGACCATCCCGGGCACCGCGGGCATCATGACGCCGCCGGCCGGTTACCTGGCGGGCGTGCGGGAGCTGTGCGACAGGTACGGGATCGTCTTCGTCCTGGACGAGGTCATGGCCGGGTTCGGGCGGACCGGGGAGTGGTTCGCGGCGGACCTGTACGACGTGGTGCCCGACCTGATGACCTTCGCGAAGGGCGTGAACTCCGGGTACGTGCCGCTGGGCGGCGTGGCCATCTCGGGTGCGATCGCCGAGACCTTCGCCCGGCGGCCGTACCCCGGCGGTCTGACCTACTCCGGGCACCCGCTGGCCTGCGCCGCCGCCGTCGCGACGATCGGCGTGATGGCGGAGGAGGGCGTCGTCGAGAACGCGGCGCGGCTCGGCGCGTCCGTGGTCGGTCCCGGGCTGCGCGAGCTGGCGGAGCGGCACCCCTGCGTGGGCGAGGTGCGCGGGGTCGGGATGTTCTGGGCGCTGGAGCTGGTCAGGAACCGCGAGACCCGGGAGCCGCTGGTGCCGTACAACGCGGCCGGTGAGGCGAACGCCCCGATGGCCGCCTTCGCCGCCGCCGCGAAGGAGGGCGGGGTGTGGCCCTTCGTGAACATGAACCGGACGCATGTGGTGCCGCCGTGCAACGCGAGCGAGGCCGAACTGAAGGAGGGGCTGGCGGTGCTGGACGCGGCGCTGTCGGTGGCGGACGGCTACGTGGAGTGACCGTCCGGGAGCCGGTGTGACCGGGCGGCCGGAGCGGGCACGGGGCGCCGTCCGCACCGGCCGCCCGCTCGAACACGCCGTGCCCCGCCCGACCGCGTAAGGTGGCGTGCCCATACACGTACTCGTGGACGTGTACGCGCACGCCATTCGAACGCGACGAGGGAGACGCCCGACCATGCCCGGCAGCAGCGGCAGCGGCGCCGTGACCCGCAGCACCCTGCGGCAGCAGATCGCCGACGCGCTCCGTGACGAAGTGCTGGCCGGGCGGCTCCAGCCGGGGCAGGAATTCACCGTCAAGGAGATCGCCGAGCAGTACGGGGTGTCCGCGACCCCGGTCCGGGAGGCGCTGGTCGACCTGTCCGCGCAGGGACTGCTCGACGCGGACCAGCACCGCGGATTCAAGGTGCACGAGTACTCCGTGGACGACTTCCGCGGAATGATCGAGGCCCGCACCCTGGTGACCGACGGGATGTTCCACACGCTGGCCGACGGCCGCCTGGCGCGTCTCGGACCGGACGAGCCCCGCGCCGCCCTCGCCGGGGTCCGGCGGCGCGGCGAGGAGGCGCAGCGTGCGGCCCTCGCCGGGGACCTGACCGTCCTGATCGGCTACGACCTGCGCTTCTGGCGCGAGCTCGGGTCCGTCTTCGGCAACCCGTACCTCACCGACTTCCTCCACCGGCTCAGGGTCCAGACGTGGGTGTGCGTGGTGCAGCGACTGCGGCGGCTGCCCGATCTGCGGGGCCGGCTGTGGGCCGAACACACCGCCCTGGTCGACGCCCTGTCGCGTCGTGACGTCGATTCCGCCCGCGCGATCGTCGCGTCGTACAACGCGCACGCGCTCGCGCTCATCGAGCGCACGAGTGGTGAGTAAGTCGTCTCCGGCCGGGAAGCCGGGACCGGCGTCGTCCGCGTTCGTCTGGGTAAGGGACCTGCACGAGGGGAGCCGCCCTCGCGCCGCGCCGATACGCTTCCCTGACCACCGTGCTGTGTGAGGAGCCCTCTTTGGCCTGTGACCTGTGGCTGGTACCGCTCGTCGACGTGTTGTGCCACACGCCCGACAATCCCTTCGCCGAGGAACTCGCGCAGTACAACTCGGTGCTCGCCGAGGCCGGGCTGCCACCGGTGCCGGTGTACCAGTACATGCCGGGGCTGTCCGGCGAGGTCGCCCCGGTCGCGGGTTTCGACTACGACGCGCTGCACTTCCTGCGGCGCGTGTACCTGCTCCAGGCGTGCGGGCTGGCGGTCACGCCGGTGGACGAACTGGGCGGTGACTACGAGCAGTTGCTGGAGATGTTCGAGACGACGGCCCAGCAGTCCCACCTGGTCTGGCACTACGACCACGCGGGCGCCTACGTCCCCGTCGACTTCCCGCACCCCCTCTCCAGCGAGGCGCTCCTCGCGGGCGGAGGCCCGCTGGGCTCCTCCCACTCCCTGCTGCGGGAGCTGGAGTTCGTCGCCCCGTCCATCGGCATCGATCCGGCGAACCCCCCGGCGGCCCCCGAACCGCCGCACGGGCCCACCGAGCTGGAGGAGCCGGCCGTCCCCGCCCCGTACGACCCCAGCCCCTTCGCCCGCGAGCGCCACGTCTGGCTGGGCCTGCACGCGGCGGCGACACGGAGCCTGGCGCAGGGGTCGATGATCGTCTTCAGCTGACGGCAGGGGTCAGCCCAGCCGGGAGAGTCCCTTCTGCAGGTCCTCCGCGTTCATGACGGGGCACATCTCGACCTCGGCGTTCATCCGGGTGAAGAACGGTTCACCCACCGGGGGCACGTCCGAGCTGTCCTGCATGTCGAGAACCAGCAGGATCGTCCGCCGCCCGCCCAGCGGACCGAAGTAGGCAGCTTCCGGCTGGAGCCGGTCGAGGATCTCCTTGACCTGCTCGGGCATCTTCCCGCTGCGGATGATTTCGTTGCTCTTCTCCGTGTCCAGGGTCGCCTTGAGCATCACGCGCATCGCACTCACCTTCTTCCCCGGTCGATGCACGCGTAGAACCTCAGGATATGCCCGGTATGCGAACCACCGGCACCCTCGGGTGAGGACGCCGGTGGAAGCGGGTGCGCGACAAGGAGCGGCCGGTCTACAGGAACGAGTTGATCTCGATCGTCTCGTCCCGGCCCGGACCCACGCCGATCGCGGAGATCGGGGCGCCGGACATCTCCTCCAGGGCCTTGACGTAGTTCTGGGCGTTCTTCGGCAGGTCGGAGAAGGACTTCGCCTTGCTGATGTCCTCGTTCCAGCCCGGCAGCATCTCGTAGACCGGCTTCGCGTGGTGGAAGTCGGTCTGGGAGTACGGGAGCTCCTCGACGCGCTTGCCGTCGATCTCGTACGCCACGCAGACCGGGATCTGCTCCCAGCCGGTGAGGACGTCGAGCTTGGTGAGGAAGAAGTCGGTCAGGCCGTTCACGCGGGTCGCGTAGCGGGCGATGACCGCGTCGAACCAGCCGCAGCGGCGGTCACGGCCGGTGGTGACGCCGCGCTCGCCGCCGATGCGGCGCAGGGCCTCGCCGTCCTCGTCGAAGAGCTCCGTCGGGAACGGGCCGGCGCCGACGCGGGTCGTGTACGCCTTCAGGATGCCGATGACGCGGCTGATCTTCGTCGGGCCCACGCCGGCGCCCGTGCAGGCGCCGCCCGCGGTCGGGTTCGACGAGGTGACGAAGGGGTACGTGCCGTGGTCGATGTCCAGCAGCGTGCCCTGGCCGCCCTCGAAGAGGACCACCTTGTCCTGCTCCAGCGCCTGGTTCAGGACCAGCACGGTGTCGGCGACGTACGGCGCCAGCTTGTCCGCGTAGCCCAGCAGCTCCTCGACCACCTGGTTCACCGCGATGGCGCGGCGGTTGTAGAGCTTGGTGAGGATCTGGTTCTTGACGTCGAGGGCCGCCTCGACCTTCTGGGTGAGGATCGACTCGTCGTACAGGTCCTGGACGCGGATGCCGACGCGGTTGATCTTGTCGGCGTAGGTCGGGCCGATGCCCCGGCCCGTCGTGCCGATCTTGCGCTTGCCGAGGAAGCGCTCGGTCACCTTGTCCACCGTCACGTTGTACGGCGTGATGATGTGGGCGTTGCCGCTGATCAGGAGCTTGGACGTGTCGACGCCGCGCTCGTTCAGCCCGCTCAGCTCGGAGAGCAGGACGGAGGGGTCGACGACGACGCCGTTGCCGATGACCGGCGTGCAGCCGGGAGACAGGATTCCGGAAGGGAGCAGGTGGAGGGCGTACTTCTGATCACCCACGACTACCGTGTGGCCGGCGTTGTTGCCGCCCTGGTAGCGCACCACGTAGTCGACGGAACCACCGAGCAGGTCCGTCGCCTTTCCCTTGCCTTCGTCACCCCACTGAGCACCGAGCAGCACAAGTGCGGGCACGCGCGTACACCCCTTCCGGGCGGGGCATGTCCAGGGTCAGGGGCGCACACGGAGGATCTCCGCCGCGTGCACCGCGACCACCGTTGGCCGCCAACCGTCGGACCGGATGCCCCGGAATAGACGAAGCCCCTGGCGCAATAGCGCAAGGGGCTCTTGCACAAAGATGCTACCCGAGGAAGCGAGGCATGGCCGAGGTGGCGACTTCCGCGACGTCCGATCAGCTCCTGGTGGTCATCGATCCGGTCGCCCGTCGCAGGGACGGCGAGTCCGTGCGCATCGCGAAAGACGTGCTCAGCGCGGGTGCGCCGACGAAGCTGTGCCTGCCGGACGGGCCGGAGGAGTTCGCCCGGGCACTGGCCCGGCGCGGGTCGCGGCGGCCGGTGGTGATCGGGGACGACCGCGCCCTGGTGCGGGCGGTCGGGCTGCTGCACCGCCGGCGGGAACTGGCCGCCTGCGCCCTGTCGCTCGTGCCGGTCGGGGGCGCGCTGAACCTCGCCCGGTCGCTGGGGGTGCCGATGGGTGCGGTGGCCGCGGCGCGGGCCGTGCTGGACGGGGCCGAGCGGCGGATGGACCTGCTGGTGGACGACAGCGACGGCGTGGTGCTCGGTGCGGTGCGGATCCCGCCCCTCGGGGCGGTGCCGGCGCGGGAGGCCGCGGTGGGGCGTCCCTGGCTGCGGACCTGCCGGTCCCTCGTGCGGACCCTGGTGCCGCCCCGGCCGTCCGGGACCGTCGCCGCTCCCGAGTCGGGGCCCGCGCGGCTGCTGGTGGAGGTCGACGGGGAGACGCTCGTCGACCTGCACCAGCCGGTGCGGGCCGTGTCGGTCGTCCCCGGCGCCTTCGGGGCGGCCCGGGTCGAGGTGCGGCCGGCGTCGGTGGGCGCGGAGGCGTCCCCGCTGACGGCCGAGGGCCGCACGGTGACCGTGTCGGGCGCGCACTTCCGGTACCGGGCGGACGCGGTCGTGTCGGGACCGGTGCGGACCCGGACGTGGACGGTGCAGGAGGCGGCCCTGGGGCTGGTGCTGCCGGACCGGTGAGCGGGAGAGCCCGGGGCGCCGGGATCAGCGGTCCGGTCACCCCGCGGGGCCGTGGACCGGGTGGGGAGGAACGGGCCGTGAGCCGGTACCGGGAGGTGAACGGTGAGCCGGTGTGGAACCCGGGGCACGCCGCGTCCGGGACGCCCCTCGGCCACATCCGGGTCCACGGGGAACGCGTCGGATCCCGTCCGGCCCGGGGCCGGTGGCCGACGCGCTCCGCGCGCGCCTGACGGTTTCAGCCCCGGCCGAACCGCTCCTCCCGGTACGCCCGCCAGCGCTCCATCATCGTCTGGACCTCCTTCTCGACGAACTCGAAGAAGGCCAGCGTCTCCGCCAGCCGGCGGCCCGCCGGCGTGTCCGCGCCCAGGCTGGTGACGCCCTCGCGCAGGGCGTCCTCCCAGCGCCGGATGACGGCCTCGCGGTTGGTGAGGGCCTCGTACCACTGGTCGCCGTGCACCCGGTACCGCTCCCGGCGCGAGCCGGGCTCCCGCTCGCGGGAGACCATGTGCTGCTGCGCCAGGTAGCGCACCGCGCCGGAGACCGCGGCCGGTGAGATCTTGAGCTGCTCGCCCAGCTCGGCGGAGGTCAGCACCCCCGTGTCGGACGCGAGCAGGGCGGCGAAGACGCGCGCGGGCATCCGCGGCAGCCCGGCCTCCACCAGCTGCGCCGCGAAGTGCTCCACGAACCGCGAGACCGTCTCCGGGTCCCGGACCGGCCCGCCCGGTTCCGCCATCACCCGATCATCTCCCCTGCTCAGACAGCATTCGCCAGTCTAGCCGCCGATTCATACGCTTCCTTAACTTCACAAAATTCTGAAAGAAGCGTACGTTCCGAAGCATGACGAAGGCCATCAGTGTCTCCGGACTCCACAAGTCGTTCGGCCGCACGCACGCGCTCGACGGCCTCGACCTGGACGTCGAGTCCGGCGAGGTCCACGGCTTCCTCGGCCCCAACGGCGCCGGGAAGTCCACCACCATCCGCGTCCTGCTCGGCCTGCTGCGCGCCGACTCGGGCGCCGCCCGGGTGCTCGGCCAGGATCCGTGGGCGGACGCCGTGGCACTCCACCGCCGCCTCGCCTACGTCCCCGGCGACGTCGAACTGTGGCCGGGCCTCACCGGCGGCGAGGCCATCGACCTGCTGGCGCGGCTGCGCGGCGGCCTGGACAGGAAGCGGCGCGCCGAGCTCATCGAGCGCTTCGACCTGGACCCGACCAAGAAGGGCCGCGCCTACTCCAAGGGCAACCGCCAGAAGGTCGCCATCGTCGCCGCGCTCGCCTCCGACGCCGAGCTGCTGCTCCTCGACGAGCCGACCGCGGGACTGGACCCGCTCATGGAGGTCGTCTTCCAGGACGTCATCGGCGAGGCCAAGGCGGCCGGCAGGACCGTCCTGCTCTCCAGCCACATCCTGGCCCAGGTGGAGAAGCTCGCCGACCGCGTGAGCATCGTCCGGCTGGGGCGCACCGTCCAGTCCGGCACCCTCGGCGAGCTGCGCCACCTGACCCGCACCACCATCGAGGCGGAGACCGAGCGGCCCGCCACCGGCCTGGACGGCCTGCCCGGCATCCATGACCTGCGGACCCTCGACGAGGCCGGCGGCCGGGTCCGTTTCGCCGTCGACGGCGGCCGGGTCGACGCGGCGGTCCGCAAGCTCACCGAGTTCGGCATCCGCAGCCTCATCAGCCACCCGCCGACCCTGGAGGAGCTGATGCTCCGCCACTACGGCGACGAACTCGCCGCCAACGGGCACGGCACCGGACCGGGCACGGACGGAGAACCGCGATGACCACCGCGACCGCCACCCCCGAGGCCCCGGCGCCCGCCGGACCGGTCGCGGGCGGCAACGCGCTGGCCGGGACCCGGACGCTGATCCGCTTCGCCCTGCGCCGGGACCGGATCCGGCTCCCGGTGTGGATCCTGGCCCTGTTCCTCGGCACGCTCGTCACGGCGGGCAACTTCGAGACGCTGTACGGCGACCCGGAGGACCGGGCGAACGCCGTCAGGACCATGGACAGCCCGGCCGGCCTCGCCATGTCCGGCCCCCGCCACTACCTCGACGACTACACCTTCGGTTCCATGCTGGGCCACCAGATGCTCGGCTTCACGGCCGTCCTCGTCGGCCTCATGAGCGTGCTGGTCGTCACCCGGCACACCCGCGCCGAGGAGGAGACCGGCCGCGCCGAGCTGGTGCGCTCGACCGTCGTGGGCCGCCACGCCCACCTCGCCGCCGCCCTGTCCGTCGCGGTCCTGGCCAACCTCGCCCTGGCGCTGCTGCTGGCCCTCGGCCTGGCCGGCATGGGACTGGAGGGCGTCGACGCGGCGGGCTCGCTGCTCTACGGCTTCGACCACGCCGCCGCCGGCCTCGTCTTCGCCGCCGTCGCCGCGGTCACCGCCCAGGTCACCGCGCACGCGCGCGGCGCGTCCGGCATGGCGCTCGCGGTCATCGGCGTCGCCTACGTGCTGCGCGCCGCCGGTGACAGCGGCGGGAACGGCGCCCTGTCCTGGCTGTCCCCGATCGGCTGGGTGCAGCGCAGCTACCCGTACGTCGACAACCGCTGGTGGCCGCTGCTGCTCTGCCTGGCGCTCGCGGCGGCGTGCGCGGCGGCGGGCTTCGTGCTCTCCACCCGGCGGGACGTGGGCGCGGGCCTGCGCCCGGAGAAGCTGGGCAGCCCCACGGCCTCCGACGCGCTCGCCACCCCGCTCGGCTTCGCCCTGCGGCTGCACCGCGGCATGCTGGCCGGCTTCGGTGCGGGCCTGTTCCTGATGGGCGCGATGTACGGGTCGATCCTCGGGGACGCCGAGGACATGCTGAAGGACATCGACCAGCTCCAGGAGGCCCTGGACCGCATCGGCGGGGCCGGTGTCGCCGAGTCCTTCGCCTCCATGGTCATGGTCGTCCTCACGGTCGTGGCGGCGGTGTACGCGGTCATGGCGGCCCTGCGGCCCCGCTCCGAGGAGACGGCGGGCCGCGCCGAACCCCTGCTCGCCACGGGCCTCTCGCGCGCCCGCTGGGCCGGCGGCCACCTGGCCGTGGCCATGGGCGGCGGTACGTTCGTGCTGCTGCTGGCCGGGCTCGGCTTCGGCGTCTCGGGCGCGGCCTCGACCGGTGACGGCGGCCTGCTCCCGGAGCTGGCGGGGGCGGCCCTCGCGTACGCGCCCGCCCTGTGGGTCACGGTCGGCGTGGCCGTGGTGCTCTTCGGCTGGTTCCCGCGGGCGAGCGCGGCGGCCTGGGCCGTGCCGGTGTACGCCTTCGTGGTCGGCTACCTCGGCCAGATCCTCCGGTTCCCGGACTGGATGAACAACCTCTCCCCGTTCGGCCATGTCCCCCGGCTCCCCGCCGCGGACATGGACTGGACCCCGCTGCTCCTGCTGACCCTCGTCGCCGCCGGCCTGGTGTGGCTGGGCCTGGCGGGCCTGCGGCGGCGGGACCTGGAGACGAAGTAGCCGCGCCGCGGCCCCTGCCCGACGGGACGTGCCCCCGGCGGCAGGGGCCCCGGCACGGTGGGGGCCGGCGGCTCAGACCTCGACCGCCAGCCCCTCCAGTCCCCGGATCACGAAGTTCGGCCTGCGCCTCGGCTCCCGGGCCAGGGCCAGGGTGGGGGCCTTCTCCAGCAACGCCGTCATGGACGCCGCGAGTTCGATGCGGGCCAGCGGGGCGCCGATGCAGTAGTGGATGCCGGCGCTGAAGGAGATGTGGGGGTTGTCCCGGCGGGTGAGGTCCAGGCGTTCCGGGCCGGCGAAGACCGCCGGGTCGTGATTGGCGGAGCCGAAGAGCATCGCGATCTCCGCGCCCCTCGGGATCACCGTGCCGTCGATCTCGATCTCGTCCAGGACCCAGCGCTCGAAGAGCTGCAGCGGGGTGTCGTAGCGCATCAGCTCCTCGACGGCGGACGGGACCAGGGAGTGGTCGGCGCGCAGGGCGGCCAGCTGGTCCGGGTTGCGGAACAGGGCCCACCAGCCGTTGACCGTGGCGTTCACCGTCGCCTCGTGGCCCGCGTTCAGCAGCAGGACGCAGGTGGAGACCATCTCCTGCTCGGTGAGCCGGTCGTCCTCGTCGTGGGCGGCGATCAGGCCGGAGATCAGGTCGTCGCCGGGGTTCTCGCGGCGCTGGGCGATCAGGTCCCGGAGGTAGTCGGAGAACTCGACCGACGCCCGGACCGCCCTGGCCGCCGCCTCCTCGGACGGGTTCAGCTCGTACATCCCGCAGATGTCCGCCGACCAGGGGCGCAGCGGGGCGCGGTCGGCCTCCGGGATGCCCAGCATCTCGGCGATCACCGCGACCGGCAGCGGTTCGGCCACGTCCCGCAGCAGGTCGCCGCCGCCCGCCTCGACGAGCGCGGCCACCAGGTCCCCCGCCAGCTGCCGGACGTACGGCTTGAGGCGCTCCACCGTGCGCGGGGTGAACGCCTTCGACACCAGGCGCCGGATGCGGGTGTGGTCCGGCGGTTCCAGGTCGAGCATGCCGTGGTCGTTGAGGGTGTGGAACGGCTCGTGCTCCGGCGGCGGGGCCGTCCGGCCGAACTCCTCGTGGCGGAAGCGGTGCAGATACGTGCGGCCCAGGCGCCGGTCGCGCAGCAGCGCCGAGACGTCGGCGTGGTGCGGGACCAGCCACTGGTTCGTCGGCTCGAAGAAGTGCACCCGGCCCCGTTCCCGCAGCTCGGCGTAGGCCGGGTACGGGTCGGCGACGAAAGCGGGGTCCCACGGGTCGAACGCGAGGTCGGAGGCAGCCGTCATGGACGGACGATAAGTCCTCGGCGGACCCGGTGCCCAGGCCCCCCGCCCGCGGCCGACGGCTCCCCGGCCGCCGCGCGGCGCCGGGAAAACGCGTTGACGCGCACCGCCGGGGCCTTGCTAGCCTCACCTCCTCCGACCGTTCCGACCCGGGGCTCCGTGCCCCTGAAGAGGGTGTCTTGATGTCCCGGACCGCGCCGAGTGCGCCTCGTCCGACCGCCTGACCGTCCGGCCCTTCCGCCGCCCTGAGCGCGGCTGCCGGACGTGCGTTTCCGGTGCCCGGCCGTCGAGGCCGCTCGGCCTGCTCCCGCTGTCATGACCGACTTCTCGGCAAGGAGCACCCCGGGTGTCCGACAACACCACCCACAACATCCTGCAGATCGACACCTTCGCCTGCGCGTGGTGCGGTCTGACCGTGTCCGCCGTCGCCGCCGACGGCACACGGCGCAACCACTGTCCGTCGTGCCTGCACTCCCGGCACGTCCTCGACCACGTGGAGGGCGGCCCGAGCCGGTGCCACGGGCGGATGTCCCCGATCGCCATCGCGGTGCTGCGCACCGGTGACTGGATGGTCGTCCACCGCTGCGTACGCTGCGACGAGCTGACCTCGAACCCGGTCTGCGCGGACGACAACCAGCTCATCCTGATGCGGATGGCCGTCCGTCCGCTCGCCCAGCCGCCGTTCCCGCTCGAAGCGTTCGGCACCCTCTGACCGGGCCGGAAGGAGGGAAGGCACCATGCCACGACGCACCCACGCACGCGGGCGCGGCCAGGACCGGCGGCCCCAGCGGCACAAGGACGTCCTGCACGGCCGGGGCGGGCACCGGGCGCACGACTTCCGCTGCGTGCACTGCCGCCTCGACGTCCCCCTGGACGCCCCGGGCACCGCGCACCGCAACCACTGCCCGCACTGCCTGGCCAGCCTCCACGTCGACCGGCGGACACCGGGCGACCGGGGCTCGGACTGCCGCGGCCGGATGGAGGCCCTCGGCGTCTCGGCCCGGCCGGACGGCGAGTGGATGATCATCCATCAGTGCCGGTCCTGCGGCGAGCTGAGCGCCAACCGCATCGCCGGCGACGACAACGCCCTCGCACTGGTCCGCCTGGTGCTCAGGCCGCTGACGGACACCGGCATCGCCCGCCGCGCCCTGCTCGCCATGTGAGGGTCCCCCGCCGGCGGGGGCGGGCGTCCCCGTCCCCCGCCGGCTCCCGCCGCCCACCGTGCCGTGCGCCGGGCGCCCCCACCCGTCAGCCCGGTGTCACCAGCCGTGCCTCGTACGCGAACACCGCCGCCTGGGTGCGGTCGCGCAGCCCCAGCTTCACCAGGATGCGGCTCACGTGCGTCTTGATCGTGGACTCGGCGACCACCAGCCGTTCGGCGATCTCCGCGTTCGACAGGCCCTGCGCGACGAGCACCAGCACCTCGGTCTCCCGCCCGGTCAGATCGCCGTACGCCGCCTGCGCGGACGGCATCGGGCGCGGGGCCTCGGACAGCCTGGAGAACTCGGTGATCAGCCGCTTGGTCACCGACGGGGCGAGCAGCGCCTCCCCGGCGGCGACGACCCGCACCCCGTCGGCGAGCCGGCGGGCCGAGGCGTCCTTGAGCAGGAAGCCGGAGGCGCCGGCGCGCAGTGCCTGGTAGACGTACTCGTCGAGGTCGAAGGTGGTCAGCACCAGCACCTTCGCCGCGCCGTCCGCGGCGACGATCTCCCGCGTCGCCTCGATGCCGTTCAGCTCGGGCATGCGGATGTCCATCAGGACCACGTCGGGGGCGAGTTCGCGGACCCGCTCCACCGCCTGACGGCCGTTGACGGCCTCGCCGACGACCTCGATGTCCGGCATCGCGTTCAGCAGGACCGAGAAGCCCTCGCGCACCATCATCTGGTCGTCGGCGACCAGCACCCGGATGGTCATGCGTCACCTTCGATCGGAGCCGCCGTGACCGGCAGGAACACCGTCACCTCGTAACCCCCCTCGTCCGTCGGGCCCGCCGTCATCTCGCCGTTCAGCATGGTGACCCGCTCGCGCATGCCGGTGATGCCGTGCCCGGCGCCGGGCGAGGGCTTGACGAGGGACGGTTCGGGCATCGGGCCGTTGACCACGCGCAGGCCGAGCCCGCCGAGGACGTAGGAGATCTCGACCCGGGCGCTCGCGCCGGGCGCGTGCCTGAGGCTGTTGCTCAGCGCCTCCTGCACGATCCGGTACGCCGACAGCTCCACGCCCTGCGGCAGTTCGCGCACCGCTCCGGTCGTCGCCTTCTCCACCTCCAGCCCGGCGTCGCGCACGTTGGCGAGCAGGGCGTCCAGGTCGGCGAGGGTGGGCTGGGGGGCGTCCGGGGCCTCGTAGTCCTCGGCGCGGACCACGCCGAGGACCCGGCGCAGCTCGGTGAGGGCGGCCACCGCGTTCTCGCGGATGGTGACGAAGGCGCGCTCCAGCTCCGGCGGCGGGTTCTCCACCCGGTAGGGGGCGGCCTCGGCCTGGATGGCGACGACCGACATGTGGTGGGCGACCACGTCGTGCAGCTCGCGGGCGATGGTGGTGCGCTCCTCCAGCAGCGTGCGCCGGGAGCGTTCGTGCGCGGTGACCGTCTGCTGGGCGGTCACCTCCTGCTCGGCCGCGCGGCGGATGTGCCAGACGGAGACCACGAGCAGGGCGA
>NZ_JAPSKQ010000012.1:20549-32392 GCF_031181555.1 Streptomyces sp.
CGGGCCGCGCCGGGGCCCCTCAGTACCCCGAGGGACGGACCAGTCCCGACTCGTACGCGAACACCGCCGCCTGGGTGCGGTCCCGCAGCCCCAGCTTCACCAGGATCCGGCCGACGTGCGTCTTCACGGTCTGCTCGGCCACCACCAGCCGCACCGCGATCTCCGCGTTGGACAGGCCCCGCGCGATCAGCGCGAGCACCTCCGTCTCGCGCTCGGTGAGGCCGCCGACGCGCTCCTTCAGCGGCGAGCGGGGCGCCGGGTCCAGACGGGAGAACTCGGCGATCAGCCGCCGGGTGATCCCGGGCGCGAGCAGCGCGTCCCCGGCGGCCACCACCCGGACCGCCTCGGCGAGCTGATCGGCCGACGCGTCCTTCAGCAGGAAGCCGGAGGCCCCGGCGCGCAGCGCCTCGTACACGTACTCGTCGAGGTCGAAGGTGGTCAGCACCAGCACCCGGACGTGCGGGGTGGCGGCGGTGATGCGCCGGGTGGCCTCGATGCCGCCGAGTTCGGGCATGCGGATGTCCATCAGGACGACGTCCGGGGCGAGTTCGGCGACCTGCGCGACCGCGTCGAGTCCGTCCACCGCCTGACCGACCACCTCGATGCCGGGCTGCAGGTCGAGCAGCACGGTGAAGCCCTGCCGGACCATCTGCTGGTCGTCGGCGATCAGTACGCGGATCATGCGGTGCCGTCCTTGGAGTGGAGGGTGGGACCGGCGGCGGCCCCGGGGCGGGAGCCGACCGGGAGGCGGGCGGAGACCTTGTAGCCGCCGGCCCAGGGGCGGGCGGTGAGGTCGCCGCCGAGCATCACGGCCCGTTCCCGCATGCCGAGCAGCCCGTGTCCGGCTCCGGGGGACGGCGGCGCCTCGCGCGTGGGCCGGGTGTTGACCACCTCCACGCGCAGCTCGTGCGGGTGGTAGGCGAGGGCGACGTGGGCGGTGGCGCCGGGGGCGTGACGCAGCACGTTGCTCAGCGCCTCCTGCACGATCCGGTACGCCGACAGCTCCACGCCGGGCGGCAGGGGCCGCCGCTCACCGGTGATCCCGGTGGTCACGGTCAGTCCGGCGGCCCGGGTGTTCTCCACCAGTGCCCGGAGCCGGTCCAGGGTGGGCTGGGGCGCGTGCGGTGCGGTGCCGGAGGTCCCGGAAACGTCCTCGCGTTCGTCGGCGGCGGGGTGTTCGGAGCGCAGGACGTCCAGCACGCGGCGCAGTTCGGTCAGGGCCTCGACGGCGTTCTGGCGGATGCCCGCGAGGTTCTCCTTGAGTTCGTCCGTCGGGTCCTGCACCAGGTGCGGGGCGACCTGGGCCTGGATGGAGATCACCGACATGTGGTGGGCGACCACGTCGTGCAACTCCCGTGCGATGCGGCTGCGTTCCTCCAGCAGCGTGCGCCGGGCCCGCTCCTCGGCGGTGAGCGTGGTCTGCTGCACCAGCTCCGCGCGGGCCTCGCGGCGGCCGCGCAGGGCGGTGCCGAGGACGACGACGACGGCGAACAGGGTGACGGCGAGCTGTCCGGTGGGCAGGTAGTTCCGCCCGCCTATCAGCCCCTGGACGGCATAGGTGACCAGCGCGGTCAGGGCCAGGGCCTCGACCGAGACGCGGGTGCGGACCCGCAGGGCGAGCAGCAGCAGGACGAACAGGTGGGCGATCAGCCCGGCCGAGGTCCAGGGCCAGGTGAACTCGTACGCGCCGGGGACCATCCGGGCGCGCACCGCCATCGCCCCGACCACCGTGGTCGCGAGCGACAGCCACCACGCCGGGAGCGGCCGCCACAGCGCGAGCACCATCGCGCCGGCCTCGGCGAGAGCGATCAGGAAGGCGGTCCCGCCGTCGAATCCGCCGTGGTCGTCGAGCTGGTCCGCGTCACCGAGCAGCACCCCGAACGCGGCCAGGCACACGAACCCGTGCGGCACCCAGCGCAGCCACACCGACGGCGGCAACGGGTCCGTCCGCCAGGTCCACAGGTCGTCCCGCAGCACCCGCAGCCACCGCAGGACGAGCTCCACCCCCTTGTCCGCCACGCGGCTCAGCCTAGACATGCCGTACCCCCTTCGCCGTGCCCCGGTCCGACGACCGGTGCGCCCGCACCGCCCGGGACCGCCGCCCGCGCCGTCCGCCGCCCCGCTCCCGGGACCGGAAGGCCGCCCAGCAGACCGCGAGGGCGAGGGCGAGCACCGGCAGCCAGGCCAGCCGGGCGGCGACCCAGCCGAGGCCGTCGGGGACGGTGTGCAGGCCGGGGAGGGGGCCGGCGAGCAGACCGGTGGCGGTGACCGCCATGAGGGCCGTCTGGTGCCAGAGGAAGACCGTCATCGCGGAGAGGTTGACCAGCGCCACCGCCGCCCACGCGACCGGCCGGCGCATCGCGCCCCGCAGCCGCTCCCGCAGCAGCAGCGCGAGCCCGCACTGGGCGAGGCCGAAGGTGACGGCGGCCAGCGTCGGCGGGTCGAGGTTGGAGACCCCGGCGCCCGGGACGCCGACCATGGAGGCCGGGTAGCCGGCCCCGGCGACGAGCGCGGCCGTGGCCGCCGTACCGCCGAGGAACAGGACCCAGGCCGGGCGGCGGCGCTCCAGCTCGCCCCGGGTCCAGGCGGCGCCCAGGGCGTACGGCACCAGCCAGCCGGCCGCCAGGTTCAGCAGGCCGAGCCCGTCGGGGGCGCCGAGGCCGAAGCGCAGCAGGTCCACGTGGAGGACGACGGCCAGCGGCCACAGCGGGTGCAGCCGGGTCAGCAGCGGGGTCGCGGCCGTGAGGGCGGCGAAGACCAGCAGGAACCACAGCGGGGACAGGGCCAGCTTCACCAGCGTGCGGACGGTCGCGTACTCGGCGCCGGAGAGCAGGAGCGCGACCGTGACGGCCGTCCACAGGCCGAGGACGGCGGCGACCGGCCGGAACAGCCGGGCGAGCCGGCCGCGCAGCCAGTGGCGGTACGGGACGCCGCGGGCGCGGGCCGAGGCGTGGGAGCGGGTCGCCACGTGGCCGCCGACCAGGAAGAACACGGCGAGGGTCTGGAACAGCCAGGAGACGGGGGCCAGCCAGGGCATGTGCTGCAGCGGGCTGGCCGTGCGCAGGGTGCGGCCGTCCGCGACCAGCGCGGTGACCAGCCAGTGGCCCAGGACGACCCCGAGGATGGCGACGGCGCGCAGGGCGTCCACGGCGCGGTCGCGGTGGTCCGGGGTGGCCGCGTCGACGCGCCCGGCGCCGCGCCGTACGCCGTCCCGCAGACCGCGGGGGAGACTCCGCAGGGCCGGGTCACTCATGGGTCACCGCCTCGGTCTCGCCCAGGACGATCCGGGTCAGGTTGGCCAGGGAGGTGGAGCCGGGGGCGAAGTAGTCGCTGTGGCCGCCGTCGCCGGCCGCGAAGACGCGGGCGCCGAAGTCCGGGGAGACGGGGTCGGTGCCGAAGCCGACCGTGGTGCCGAGGAGTTCGGCGCTGAGGTGCGGGACGTGCTCCACCCAGTCGCCGGCGCCCCGGGCCGCCCAGATCCGGGCGCGGGTGCGCAGGTCGGCGGCGGTGTCGGCGCCGGTGCCGGGGCTGCCGACGAGGACGATGTCGTCGACGTCCAGGCCGGCGGCGGCACGGGCGCAGACGACGGAGCCGTAGGAGTGGCAGAGGAGGGAGATGCGGGACCGCTGTCCCGTGACGGTGCGCAGGTCCGCCACGAGCGAGCGCAGTCCGGGGGCCGCGCGTTCCGCCCGGTCCGTGGTGGCGACCGCGGTGCCGATCGTGCCGGGGGTCTCGTAGCCGAGCCAGGCGACCACCGCCGTCCGGGTGCCCGCCGGCGCCATGGGGGTCCCCCCGCTCGAGCGGAGCCGGGGGCGGGGGAGGGTGAGGCGTTCGTGCAGGGCGACGGCGGCGGCACGGAACCGGCCGTAGGTGTCGAGGCCGGTGTCGGAGCCGGGGACCAGGACGGCGACGCGGTCGGCGCGGGCGAGGTCGCCGAGGACCTCGGTGACCCGTCCGGGGCCGCGGCCGTCGAAGGCCAGGAGCTGCCGGGAGGGGTCGGCCAGCGCGCGGTCGGCCGCCGCACGCCGCCGGTCCCCGTGGGCGGCGGCCGTCCGGGCCGCTTCCCCGGCGCCTGCGCGGTGGGCCGCGTAGATCGCGTCGAGGGTGGCCGCGGTCGGCGGGACGGGCGTGGCCGGTGCCGGGGCGGGGGTGCGCGGCCGGGCCGCTCCGGCCACGGGCACGGCCACGGCCGAGGCGATGAGCACGGCGAGGGCGGTGCGCCGCCACCGGCCCACCGGCCGTCGGCGCACCCTCCTTCCTCTCACCCATCGTTCGGCCACCGGGGCGGCCGCCGTCGGCGGGGCGCCGGTCACGGGAGCGGCGCGGTGCCCGGACCGTCCGTGTGCCCGGGGCCCTTGCGCCGGTCCGCTCCCGCCGGCGGGCGCCGACGCGCCGGCCGCGCCCCCGCCGTGCCCCGCCGCCCCCGTCCTCGCCCCCGGCCCGTGCCGCAGTCCCATGGTCGTCCCGCCTCCCCCTCCGCCCGGCCATCGGGCTTGCCGGAAAGGGAAGTTACGGAGCGGCGCGGGTAACCCGCGTCCCGCCGGGGGACTCACCCGCGGAGTAGCTCTCAGGTATGACGGGTGTGACCGGGGCGCCCCCTGGGAGGCGTGTCACCAGGCGAGTTGGGCGATCTCCTCCGCCACCACCGCGCAGGCGTCCGCCGCCGGGTCGATCAGCGGGAAGTGGCCGACGTCCTCCAGCAGCGTCAGCCCCACCACCTCGCCGGCCTTCGCCGCCGCGTCCGCGTACGCCTCGGCCACCGGCAGCGGGACGTCGATGTCGGTACGGCCCTGGACGAGGGTGGTGGCGATACCGGTGGGCAGCAGCAGCGCGGGGTCGGCGTACGGCCGGCGCTCGACGAACCCGTCGTCACCGCCCAGCAGTTGGCGTGCCGCGCCGCCGCACACGTCCAGCTTGTCGGCGACCGCGAAGTCGGCGATCGGGGCGAGGGCGACCACACCCCGCAGGGGCGCGGGGCGGTCCGTGCGCCAGGGGGCGTCGGCGGGCAGGAGGTGCCGGGCGGCGCCCCACAGCGCCAGGTGACCGCCGGCGGAGTGGCCGGTGACGACCACGCGGCGCGGGTCGGCCTGCGGAAGGTGTTGCCGGACCAGCTCGGGCAGGGCGTCCAGCGCGGCGGCGACGTCGTCGAAGGTGTCGGGCCAGCGCCCCGCGACCGGGTCACCGCCGCCCGTCTCCCCCGCGCCGCGCCGGTACTCGACGCTGGCCACGGCGAAGCCCCGGCGGGCCAGGAACGCGGCGAACGGGCTGATGTGGCGCCGGTCGCAGGGGGCGCGCCAGGCACCGCCGTGCAGGACGGCGACCACGGGCGCGGGTCCGCCGGGACCGCCCGTGCCGCGCGGGGCGTAGAAGTCGATCAGCTGGTCCGGGTCGTCGCCGTAGGCCGCGGTCGCGTCGGGGTCGACCGGCGGGTGGGAGAGGGCCGACTCCTCCTCGGCGGCGGCCCGGGCTGCTGCGACGTCGTCCGTCATGCTCCAACCTCTCAGCGATCAAACGTACTTGGCGGACCAGGGAAGAATTCGGCCGTTGGCCGGGACGGTATCAGGACGATGATCGGCGTGGACATGGGGATATCACGCTCGGTGAACGCCTCCGCCGACGGCACGGCCCACGCCGCGGCGAACGCGGCGTGGGCCGGGACGCACGTCACCGGTCCGGCGGCACGGCCTCAGTCCCCGGCCTCCGCCAGGACCTCGGCCAGCACCTCCGCCAGCACCCGTGCCGCGCGCTCCACGTCCGCGAAGCCGACGTACAGCGGGGTGAAGCCGAAGCGGAGCACGTCCGGGTGGCGGAAGTCGCCGACCACCCCGCGTTCGATCAGCCGCTTCATCACGTCCCCGGCGTCCGGGCAGCGCAGGGCGACCTGGCTGCCCCGCTCCCCGTGCGCCCGCGGGGTCAGGCACGCGACCCGGCCCTTCGGGACGTACTCCTCGACGCACTCCAGGAAGAAGTCCGTCAGCGCGAGGGACTTGGACCGCACCGCGTCGACCGTCACGCCGTCCCAGACCTCCAGCGCCGCCTCCAGGGCGAGCATGGAGAGGATGTCCGGGGTGCCGACCCGCCCGCGCACCGCGCCCGCCGCCGGCTCGTAGTCCGGGCGCATGCCGAAGGGCTCGGCGTGGGAGTTCCAGCCGGGCAGCGGGGAGTCGAACCGGTCCTGCAGGTCCGCGCGCACATAGAGGAACGCCGGTGCGCCGGGGCCGCCGTTCAGGTACTTGTAGGTGCAGCCGACCGCCAGGTCCACGCCGTGCTCGTCCAGCCCGACCGGCAGCGCGCCCGCGCTGTGGCACAGGTCCCAGACGACGTACGCCCCCGCCGCGTGCACGGCCGCCGTGAGCGACGGCAGGTCGTGCAGCCGGCCGGTGCGGTAGTCGACGTGGTTGAGCAGCACCGCCGCCGTGCGGTCGCCGAGCACGCCCGGGACCTCGGACGGGGGGACCGGGCGCAGGGTGCAGCCGGTCATCCGGGCCGCCGACCCGGCGATGTAGCCGTCGGTGGGGAACGTGGTCGCGTCGACCACGATCTCGTCCCGCCCGGCATCGGCCGACCGCGCCAGCCGCACCGCGCCCACCAGCGCCTTGAACACGTTGACGCTGGTCGAGTCGCCGACCACGACCTGCCCGGGCGCCGCGCCGACCAGCGGGGCGATCCGGTCGCCGATCCGCTCCGGCGCCGTCCACCAGCCGCCCTCCGTCCAGGACCGGATGCGCAGCTCGCCCCACTGCCGGCGGACGACGTCCTCGATCCGGCCGGGGACGGCGGCGGGCAGGGCGCCCAGCGAGTTGCCGTCCAGGTACACCGCGCCGTCGGGGCCGTCGAGCACGAACTCGGCGCGCTTGGCGGCCAGTTCGTCGGCGCCGTCCAGCTTCTCGGCCTTCGGGGTCAGCTCAGACATGGGATCGCGCCGTCCACAGCTCGGGGAACACGTTCTTGCGGGCCCGCTTCTCCAGCCAGGCCACCCCGGCCGAGCCGCCCGTGCCGGCCTTGGCGCCCATCGCGCGGCGGGTGGCGACCAGGTGGTCGTTGCGCCAGCGCCACACCAGCTCGGCGACATCGGTCAGCGCCTCGCCCAGACGGGCGACCTCGTCGCGCTCGTCACCCGAGTAGACGGCCGCCCAGACCGCCTCCACCTCCGGCGACGGCTCGTACCGCTGTGACACGTCGCGTCGCAGCACGTCCTGGGGGACGGCGTGCCCGCGCCGGGCGAGCAGCCGCAGCACCTCGTCGTACAGGCTCGGTTCGTGCAGCGCCTTCTCCAGCTCGGCGTGCGCGCGCGGCGCGCCCCGGTGCGGGACCAGCATGGACGCGGACTTCTCGCCGAGCAGGAACTCCAGGCGCCGGTACATCGCCGACTGGAAGCCGGAGCCCTCCCCGAGGGCGCCCCGGTAGGCGTTGAACTGCGCCGGGGTGAGGCCGCTCAGCGGCTTCCAGGAGGCGTTCAGCGCCTCCAGCTCCCGCACGGACCGCTTCAGCGCGTCGATCGCGGTCGGCACGTCGTCGCCCCGCAGCGCCTGCGCCGCCGTCTCCCACTCGTGGACGATGACGGTGAACCACAGCTCCATCACCTGGGTGGTGACCAGGAAGACCATCTCTCCGGGATCGTCGGAGAGGGTGTGCTGGAGGTGGGTGAGGACGTCGGCCTTGACGTAGTCCTCGTAAGGGGTCGTTCCCTCGAAGTCGAGATGCGGGGTCTCCGGCTCGTGAGCCTCGTGGGACATCGCTGTCTCCTGTTGTGTACTCCGGGTAGCGGTCCGCCCCTGCCGTTACCGGCACGGGGGCCCCGGTCCCCACGGGGCATCCTCCGCAATCGTCCCCCACCGCCGCAAGGCCCGCCTGCCCACGGGCGGGCCCGGTCCCTACCCGCCGGGGGCCGGCGTCCGTACGCCCACGGCGTCCAGAGCAGCATGCCCCGCGGTGTCCACGAGGTCCGGGAGGAGGGCGATGCAGTGCTCCAGCCCGTCGTTCCAGCCGACGTACGTCGCGTAGTCCGAGACGTGGACGACGCTGCGCAGTCCTGCGGCGAGGGGCAGCAGGGCGGAGCCGGAGTCGAGAGGGCCGTGGCCGGCGAGCAGCGCGGCGGCCAGGTCCACGAGCAGCGGGGTGTGGGCGGGATCGGCCAGTCGGGCCATTTCGGCCAGCTCGCCGAGCAGCCATCCGAGGTCGAAGGCCGCTGGGCCGTGGGTGAGGGATTCACCGGTCAGGAGGACGGTGCCCGACGGGTCGGGCGACGGCACGATCACCCCCACCGAGGGTTCGCCGTGCAGCAGGGCGGGCCGTGCGGAGGCCGTGTCCGTCAGGGCGTCGCACCAGGCCGCCAGCTCCTCGACCCGGGACGGCCCCAGCACGGCCGTGAGCCTGCGGTGCGCGTGGTCGTCGGTGGAGCGCAGCCAACGGGACAGGCGGCTGATCGGGGGTGGCGGGAGGGCCGGGACCGGCAGGACGGGACCCCGGGCGTGAAGGGCGCGCAGGGCACGGCCCACGGTGCGCATGGCCCGGACGAGCGGTTCGGGAGGTCCTGTCCGGGCGGCCGGGGGCCAGATGCGGTGGCCGAGGGACAGGCCACCGGGGGCGCGGTACTCGTACGTGCCGTCCCCCCTGTACTCGGCTTCCGCCAGGCCGACACCGGCGGGGAGCGGTGGGAGGGCGCCGCTGGGCGCCGAGTCGCCGGTCAGGACGTCGCGGCGCCAGAGGTACTGCTCGCCGGCACGGTAGACACGTGTGCGCAGTCTGCCCGTACGCATGTCGTGCAGGGGGGCGCTGTGCTCTTCCCCGCTCATGCCGCCTCGGCCCGCAGCGCCGTCCGCTTGGCCTCCAGCCTCTCGATCACTGCGGGGAGCGGGGGCGGGACCTGGGCGTCGTGGCGCCCCGTCGTGACGCTCAGCGCTGCCGTGGTGGGTGCGACCACGACATTGCTCCGGGCCGCGAGCGTGGCGAGGTGCTCGCGGACCGTCTCGCTCCGGTCGGCACCGGGCGGCAGGCAGGGGGCGACGGCCACGGGGGCCTGGAGGCACTGCAGGGCGAGGAGCACGGGCGTGTCCGTGATGCCGGCGGCGTAGCGGCTGATGAAGTTCACGGTGGCCGGGTAGACGAGCACCGCGTCCGCCCACTGGGCGAGTTCGACGTGGACGGCTCGGGCGCTGCCGCCGGCCGGCCACTCGTCGACAAGCGTCTCCGATCCGCTGAGGGCGTCGAGGGCCGGCCGTGTGACGAACCGCTCCGCACTGCGGGTGACGACGGTCCGCAGGGCGAGGTCCGGGTAGGTCAGGCGCAGCCAGCTGACCCAGGTGGGGAGCTGCCAGGCGTGCAGGGCGCCGGTGCCCACCAGCAGCAGGCGCTCCATGCCGAGCGTCGGCGCGGGTGCGGCGAAGGGGTTGGAGGGCTCGGAACGGCTCATCGGGGTTCGTCTCCGCGGAGCTCGGGGGTGAGGACGGTGGCGTCGCCGACCACCACGGATGCCGTGGGGCCGGGGCTCAGGTAGGTGCGGGCGGCTTCGGCCACCCGGGCCCGGGACACGGTCCGCAGGTGCGTGGCGTAGTGGTCCGTCCAGTCGAGCGGGATGTCCCAGCAGCACAGCGTCGAGAGGAACTGGGCCAGGGCGGCGGGGGACGCCCGGAGGGCGGCCAGCATTCCGAGCTGGTGGCGCCGCGCGTTCTCGACCTCGGACGGGGTGAACGGACGGGTGGCCGTCCCGGCCCACTCGTCGCCGACCTCGGCCAGCACCGTCTCCGTGTCCGCCGTGGCGCAGGAGCCTTCGAGGAGGATGCCGTGGGTGCCGAGCGTCCGGTCGAAGGACGACGCCACATGGCAGGTCAGTCCCAGCCCCTCTCGGATGCGGAGCACGAGGCGGGAGGAGAAGTAACCGGCGAACACCGTGTGGGCGAGGGCCAGGGCCGGATAGTCGTCGTGTGCGGGGGCCTCGGCCGGGAAGGCCATGAGGAAGTGCGACTGGAGCGCTCCGGGGCGGTGGACGGTCTTCCGGGCCGGCGGGCCGCCCGCCGCGGGGGCAGACGGTGCGGCGGCCTGCGTGCCTTCGCCGGTGGGGCACTCGGCGAACGCCTCCTCCGCCAGGTCCATGGCCCTCTCGGAGGCGATGTCGCCGACGATCACCAGGTGCGCCCCGTGAAGGCGCAGCATCTCGCGACGGGCGGCTTCGACGTCCGCCGTGGTGAGGGCGGCGATCGCGTCCGGCGCGGGCAGGCCGGCGAAGCAGCCGAGGGGCCCGAACCGCATGCGCTGGAGCGCGTCGCGGGCTGTCGTGGCGGGATGGGCGTTCGCCGCGTGGGCGCGCCGGGCCAGCCGGGCACGGGCGCGTGCCACCGGATCCCCGGGTGTGCTCCCCCCGGTGAAGGCGAGGGTGAGGTCCTGGAGCAGACCTGCGAGTTCGTCGGAGGGCGCGTGGGCGGTGACGATGAACCACTCCGCCGTGCGGCCGGCGCGAAGCTCGTGCTCCGCGCCTCGGAGCACCGCGTCGGCCAACAGGTCCGCCAGCGCCGACTCCCGCTGCGTCGCGGGTGTGTACGGAAGCAGGAGCTGGACCTCCACCGTCGCGGCGTGAGGGTCGTGGACGGCCACGGCGCGCAGGCCGCAGGGCAGTGAACGCCACACGGGGGCGGGCAGGCCGACCCGCTCGTCGGAGCCCAGTGGGGGCAGCGGTCTGGGCTCGACGGCCGCCAGGTCCGCGGCGCTGCGGTATCGGTCCCGCGCCGGCAGCGCGGCAGGGGTCCGGGTCATGCGGTCCCTCCTCGTCGTTCGGGGCCCACGGTCAGCACCGCGGGGGCCTGGGCCATGAGACGGGCGGCGGCCACGGCGACGTCGGCCGCGTCGACCCGCGCCAGCAGAGCGGGTACCTCGGCGACGAGGGCGGGCCGGGCGTGCAGCAGGGTGAAGGCACCCAGGCTGCGGGCGTGCTGGAGGGGGTCTGCGTGGCGTCGTGCCCATCCCGTGCGCAGCCGCCGTACGGCTCGGTCCAGGTGATCGGTCCGTGGTCCTGCGCAGGCCAGCGCGGCCAGCTCCCGGTGGACGAACGCGGCCAGGTGGCGAGGGTCGTGGCCGTCGTGGTGGAGCGTGACGACCAGCGGCTCCGGAGCGCGTGCGTCGAAGGGGCCGAAGAAGCCGCACTGCACCTTCACCGCTGACAGGGGCACCCGCTGCCGGGCGGCGGCAGCGGCGAGTCCGCCCGGTGCGGTTCCGGTGAGCATGCCCGCGAGGACCACGTGCGCCGCGTAGCCGAGCGGGTCGGTACGGAAAGGCGGCAGGCGGAGGCCGACGGCGGTGGCGTACAGCCGCGTCCGTTCCTCCACCGCATCGTGGAACAGGGGGGTGTGCGGCGGCGGCTCGGCCAGGTCCGGCTCGGCGGCGCGGTCCCGCGCGGGGATGGGGCCGAAGTGGCGCTCCACCATGCCGGCGACGCACTCCTCGGACAGGTCGGCGACGACGGTGAGCACCGCGTTCGACGGCGTGTAGTGGGCGTCGAAGAAGGCGGCGCAGTCCGCGACCGTGGCGCGGGCGAGGTCGCCGAGGTCGCCGTACCCGTTGTGCGCGTTCGAGAAATCCCGGTACATCACGGCGGGGAGGTCGATCCACGGAAACCCCCCGAACGGGCGGTCGAGGATGTTGCGCCGGATCTCCTCCCTGACCACACCGAGCTGGGTCCGCAGATTCTGCTCCGTGAATTTCGGTGCGTACATGCGGTCGGATTCCAGGAACAGCATTCTTTCAAGCGCGGATTCCGGGGCGCATTGATAATATTCAGTGTAGTCCTGCCGGGTCGACGCATTCACGGATCCGCCGGACCCCTGAATCACGGAGAAGTGCTCCGCCGGGGC
>NZ_JAPSKQ010000012.1:32492-68666 GCF_031181555.1 Streptomyces sp.
CCAGGAACAGCATTCTTTCAAGCGCGGATTCCGGGGCGCATTGATAATATTCAGTGTAGTCCTGCCGGGTCGACGCATTCACGGATCCGCCGGACCCCTGAATCACGGAGAAGTGCTCCGCCGGGGCGACGCTCGCGCTCCCCTGGAACATGAGGTGCTCGAACAGGTGGGCAAAACCGCTTCGGCCCCGGGGTTCCGAACGGAATCCCACTCCGTAGTGCACGCCGACACAGGCGAGGCCCTCCGGGACGCGCCGGTGGTGGACCACCCGGAGACCGTTCGGCAGGGCATACGCGTGGGGGCGGACATGGGGCATGCGCAGCCTTTCCTGTGGTGCGCCGGTCCGGAACCGCGGCCCCGGACCGGCGCACCGGCGTCGCCGGGCTCGTTCAGCAGCCGAAGATGGCGCTGACGGTGATCGCGCAGCCCTGCGAGGAGGTCACGGTGCTCGTGATGGCGGGGGCCTCCGAGGCGTCGGCGGCGGCCACCTCCTCGGTGCTGGCGTAGGTGGAGTAACCCTCAAAGAGCTCAACGGCATCCATGAATAACACCTTTCAGTGGATTGAATGAGCCATTCACGCGAAATCCCATCCGCGCGAACAAATACTCGCACACACCTTCCGGTGAAATCAACAGATAAAAGGGAGGTCGGGGGAGCTCGAATTGCGAAAGAGCGCGGACGGGTTTATTCCGGATTCGTTCAGCGCTGTGAGGACATGCGCGTGCAGGCGGGAGAGGTCCCCTTCCCGGAGGGAAGCCTCGATGCCCTCGGCGATGGCGAGACTGCGGTGCTGGCCGAAGCTGCTGTTCCTGCGGCCGGGCCGCTTGTCGTCCGGTTCCCAGGCGACCGCCACGCCAGGGGCGAGGGCGCGCGCGAAGGCCGACACCGAGTGACCCACCGCTGTCGCCGGCACGGCTTTCGCGAGGCCGGGCACGGTGTGCCAGGCTCCGGGTCCGAGGTAGACGACCAGGCCGTCACGGCGGGGCAGCAGCCGACGACTGGAGGTGATCTTCGCACGGTAGGGAACGCCGTGCTCCTCCAGGAGGTCGAGGACCGTCCGCCACACCTCGACGGCCGACGAGGGCTCCGCCAGGTGGACGTAGACGCGCAGCAGGGGCCCGGGACCACAGGTTCCCCGCGAACCGTCGACGAGGAAGAACCCGGGCGACAGCCGCGGGCGTGCGGTCGGCAGGCGCAGTGGCACGCGGCCGTCCCCTCCCGGACCCGGCTCCGCGGGGAGCGTCCCCGCGGGCAGTCGGACCCGTACGCCCCCGAGCGACACCACCGGACCGCTCCCCGGCGGCCGGTCGTCCACCGGCCGGGCCGCGACCGGTGTGGTGCTGTGCGGCACGGCCTCGGCCAGCTGCGCCTCCAGGACCATGTCGCGGTGCAGGATGCCGGGCTTGTCGCCGAACGCGTGACCGGCGTGGAAGGTCTCGTACAGAGCGGTGCCCAGCCGCTGCCGCAACCGGCGCGGCCGCTCGGCCCGCACCTCACGGTCACCGAGGCGTACGCCCGTACCGTCCTCGGTCGGGGAGACGGCGGACAGCACCTCCTCGAGCGCCTCGTCCAGCCCGGGGGACGCCGCTGTACCGGATGCCGTCATCTCACCCCTCCAAGCCGATGGTCCTGGCGAACTTCTCGGGTCGCAGCACCGCCGTCCGGCCGATCCCCGCGGCGGCCCGGTTCATCGTGTCCAGACTGGGCTGCTGCTCGGCGGACGCAATCATGCGGTCGATCAGGTGCCAGCCGGCGAACGCGGTCGCCCGGGCCGCCACCTCGCTCCCCACCTGCCCGACCGCCTCCCGGTAGCCGGCCCAGAAGGCGACGTTCCTGCCCCGCAGACGGGCCAGTTCGCTCACTCCCCGGTCGAGGATGTCCTGGTGCGAGAGCTGTTCCCGCTCGGCCGAGGCCTCGGGTATGCCGAGCACGGCCCGGTAGAGCCACTCACCGGCGAAGCTGCCCACGTCCCGGGCCGGGTCGGCGAGACGGAACTCCTCCCAGTCGCACACGTACAGCCGGTTCTCCTGCCACAGCAGCTGGTCGAGCCTCAGGTCGCAGTGCGCCGGGACCGCCGGCACCGTGCTCTCCCGCCTGCGCAACCCGGTCAGCGCGGCACGCAGGTCCGCGTCGTTCTGGAGGAGCCGCCACACGTCGAGCATGGCCCCGCTGGACAGCACGTACGTGGCCAGGGGGATGGCGTCCAGGAACGTCACCGGGGGCAGCATCGGCGGCGAGGTGTCGAGGGGCCGCGGCGCGGCGTCCGCCGACGTGGTGTGAAGACCGCCGATCGCCCTGCCGGTGCGGTACGCCAGGTCGTCGGTGAACTCGTCGTCCGTCGCCAGGCTGTCGCCCGTGACCGCGTCGTCCAGCCACTCGAAGGCGACCAGGAGTTCCTGCTCGTCCGCGCCGAGCAGCCGCGGTGTCCACAGGTCCGGCACCGGGCGGACCGCGGCGAACTCGTCGAAGCCGACGATCCGGGCCCACCGTTGCGGTGCGTCCGGCTTCTGCCGGTCCAGCTGCTTGACGAAGACCTTCGCGCCGCTGCTCGTGGTCCCCGTCACGCTCTGGTTGCTGCCCAGAGGCGTCGCCGTGTCCCGGCCGGTCAGCTCGCCCAGCCCGAGCCGGTCCAGGAACGCGGCCAGTGCCGGAGACCCCCTCAGCTCCCCCGGGCCACGCGCGTCTTCGGCCCTCATGAGGGTGCCCGTCGTCATACCGTTCCCCCTGCCGTCGAGTCGAGTCACCACTGGCGCACGGTCTTGCGCGCCGTCACGCCCACCCACCACGTCATCGCCGCGCCCACGACCGGCGGCCACAACAGTCCCACCGCGTCCGGCGCCGCCCCGCGCGCCGGTCCGTCGACGGCCGCCAGGCACACCAGGGCCACCAGCGGTCCGCGCACCTGCCACAGCAGGGCGGCGAGCGGGCCGGTGTCGCCCAGCGGGGTGAGGGAGCCGATCATCAGGTGCGCCGGTACGGCGCCCCGGTAGGCGCTCACCAGTGCGGCCCCGACGAGCGCGGGCACCGTCACCGGAAGCAGCAGGAGACCGTCCGACCACCAGCCGCCCCACCGGGCCAGCGCCCCGCCGAGCACGAACAGCACCATGAGCGACGCCGCGGGGACCAGCCCGTGGAGACGGGCCAACTGTCCTGCGGACCACGGCACCTGCGCGGCACGCCGGACGTCGTCGGTCTCGATCCGCGCGGGCTCCACCAACTGGGCCGCGGCGAGGTAGGCGGCCGGCAGCGCCATGAGCGTGACCGGAGCCGGCACGTCGTCGAGACACAGCAGGGCCACTGCCGCCGCCGCCCAGAACACGGCCCACGCCGGCCTGCCCGGAGCCCGCAGCAGCGCGGTCGCGTCCCGCCACGGAACGACGAGCCACGGCCGGCGCGGGAACGGAAGCCGGACCACGTGCCGTGCGGTGCGGCGCCGGGTGGCCCGGACCGCCGCACGGGCCTGGCGCAGGTCGAGCGAGTACAGGGACGCCTGCACGCGCAGTGCGGTACCGGCCTGGGTCCGCAGCACCCGTGCCGGGACGTGCGCCACGGAGTCGACCGCGCGCATGCCCACCGCGACCAGCACCAGTGCCGTCAGCAGTCCCCCGGCTCCGGCGGCGAACGCTCCGGTGGCACCCGCCGCGCTCGTCAGCGGCAGCGCGGCCCAGCCCCACGGTCCCGACCAGGGCACCACGGCCTCCGCGAACCACGGACCGTGCGCCAGTGAGACCCCTGCCATCGCCCACAGCGCCGCGACGACGGCTCGCGCCGTCCGGACGACCGGGGAGCGGCGTGCGGGAAGGGACTCGCTGTGGCGCTGGACCAGCACCGCCAGGGCCGTACCGGCCCACCCGACGGCCCCGCCGCTCACCGCCCCGGCACTCGTCATGCTCCACCAGTCGCCCGCGCCGAGCGCGTGGAGCAGGAAGCCGACGACCGCGCCCACCCCCACCGCGATCGACGAGGCCGTCACGGCGGAGACGACGAACCTGGGCATCAGCAGCGCCCGCCGCAGGACGGGCTGGGGGACCAGCCACGTCACCGCGGCCCGCTCCAGCAGCACGGGCCCCTGCCAGCCGCCCCGCGCGGCCAGGAGCAGTACGGCCCCTGCCAGCACGGCGGGGACCAGGGTCGGCAGGGCGGACAGGACGCGGTCGGCCACAGGTCCTTCGAGCCGCCCGTCGGCACCGGCCCGCGCCGCTGCCAGCAGCAGCGGCACACCCCAGATGGCGAACAGCAGCGCTGTGGAGTACAGGGTGTACGCGAGGCTCCGGCGCCGTTCGTCCCGCTCGGCCGCCCGCACGACGCGCAGCCGCGCCAGTACCTCGGCGGTATTGCGTGCGACGGCGTCGCCGTCCGTGCCCGCCGCCGGGCGCACGCGGGAGTCACTCACCGTTCGCACGGTCGGTCCGCTCCGGGGCCAGTCGCCCCTCACCGGTCACGGTGTACGCCGTGTCGGCCACCGCGGCGGCCAGGTTCCGGTCGTGCGTGGCGAGCAGGACCGCGGTGCCCTCCGCCTTCGCGGCCCGCAGGCGCTCGGCGAGTCTTTGCCGGCCGTCCGCGTCGATGCGTTGCTCCGGCTCGTCCAGGATGAGCAGTTCGCACGGGCGGACGAACGCCTGCGCCAGCGCCATCAGCTGGGTCTGCCCGGAGGAGAGCTGGTGGGGGAACGCCTCGGCCCGCCCGTCGAGACGGTGCTCGGCGAGCACGTCGTCGACCGCCTCGGCGGCGGCCGTGCCCAGGCCGTGGGCCAGGGCGACGAGCATGAGGTGCTCGCGGACACTGAGGTCCGGGTAGCCGACCCCGCTGTCCAGGACGGCGGCGACCTTGCTGCGCAGGGTGACGTCGTCCTCGGAGGCGGTGCGGCCCCGGAACGTGACCGTTCCCTCCTTCGGCGTCTCCCGCCCGGCGGCGAGCCGCAGCAGGGTGGACTTGCCCGAGCCGTTCTCGCCGAGCAGGGCGACGCACTCGCCCGCCGCGACCGACAGGTCCACCCCGTCGAGGACGACCCGGTCGTCGTACCCGTGGCGGACACCCGCCAACTGCAGCACGGCGCTCACCGCGCCGCGTCCGCCGCCTCGTAGACCGAGACGTGCCGCTGGCTGCCGGGACCGTACGGCTCGCGCTCCCAGCCCGCGTGGCGCTCCACGAGCCGCAGCCCGGCGCAGCGCGCCATGGCATCGATCTCCGCGGGCCAGGCGTAGCGCAACGCCGTGTGTGCGGTACGGGTCGGGCCGTCGGCCAGCAGCGCGAAGACGAGGATGATCAACTGCTGGGACGGGACCACGTGGCTGCTCTCCAGCATCACGGTCCCCGGCCCGAGGAACCGGGTCGTGGTCCGCTCACCCTCCTGCCGGTGGTACGGGCTCGGGTCGAAGGCCTCGAGGACCACTCGGCCGCCCGGAGCGAGGTGCTCGCGCATCCGGCGGAGGCAGTCGATCTGCTGCTCCTGCTGGGGCAGGGAGAAGAAGGTGTTCAGGGCCATCAGGACGACTTCGTGCCGCCGGCCCGTGGAAGCGGTCAGGAAGTCGCCTTCCACGGCCTTCACCTTCCCGTCCGGATCACGCTCGGCCAGGTCGCCCAGCATGCGTGACGACGAGTCGATGCCGAAGACTTCGAGACCCCGTGCGGAGAGCGGAACGGCGAGGCGCCCGTTGCCCACTCCGAACTCGAGGACGGAGCCCGTCGGCGGGCAGAGGCCCGCGACGAACTCCACCGCCTCGGCCGTGCCGGAAAGCGCGTCCGGGTACATCAAGTCGTAGACGTCTGCCAGCAGGTCGTCGTACGGGTTGCCGATGGCACTGGACATGACTTGTCGTCCCCCCAAGAGGTTGGTCATCGCTGAGTCGCAGCGGCCTCCTGCGGCTTCACGCTAGGCGCGCACCAAGAAATGGATCAAGGAGACATGGCCAACTTGGCGGGATCCGACCCTACGTGGTGCGGTGATCACCGACTGTTCCGGAGGCGGCGCGGGAAGCGTTCGGCCGGAGGCCGCGGCGATCGCCGCGGCGGCCGACGCGCCACCCGCGGAACCGGTGTCCGCGCAGGTCGCGGCGGGGGGACTCGGCCGCTCTCGCGTCACAGCCGGAGGAATCCGCTCTGTTGTTCGAGACATCACCGGACAAAACCCGGACATCCGGCGGAGAGGCGCCCGCGGCGGCTTGAATCGATCGCCCCCGTCGAGGTGGATCGCCCGCCCTCGGCGTCCCGGCCGTCCCCCGCCGCGTCCGCGGCGCTCTCCCGGACGACCCCGCCGCGAGTGGCAGACTGATCCCATGACGACTCACAAGAACCTGCTGGGCGGCCCGGACCCGACGCACCTGCCGGAGAACACGGAGGCGTACCGTCTGCTGGGCGAGGAGTCCGCACCGCCGGCCGAGGTGGTGGCGAAGCACCCCACGTTCTCGCTGGCCTGGGCGATGCTCGCCGACGACGCGTTCGAGGCCGGGCGGGTGGTCGAGTCGTACGCGTACGCCCGCACCGGCTACCACCGGGGACTCGACGCCCTGCGCCGGGCCGGTTGGAAGGGCCACGGCCCCATCCCCTGGAGCCACCGCGCCAACCGCGGCTTCCTGCGCTGCCTCGCCGCCCTCGCCCGCGCCGCCGAGTCCATCGGCGAGAAGGACGAGACGGAGCGGTGCTGGCAGTTCCTCCAGGACAGCAGCGCCGAGGCGTACGCCGAACTGAGGCGGTGACAGCCGCCGCGGCGCGGCCCGTCCGGGCCGGCGGATCGGCGGCGGGTCCCCGGGGAGGACCTCCCGCACCGGTGTGAGCCCGGTCCCGTCCGTCGGCCCGGCCCGGTGCCGGACGGCCGGACATCGGGCATGGGAGAGCACACGGAAGCGCGGGGAGCCCGGCACCCTGGACGGGTGCCGGGCCCTCGTCGCCCGTGAAGGGCCTACTTCAGCCGGGTGCCCGTCGAACGCAGGTTGCGGCAGGCCTCGACGACGCGGGCGGCCATCGACGCCTCGGCCAGCTTGCCCCAGGTGCGCGGGTCGTAGGTCTTCTTGTTGCCGACCTCGCCGTCGACCTTCAGGACGCCGTCGTAGTTGCGGAACATGTGGTCGGCGACCGGACGCGTGAAGGCGTACTGCGTGTCCGTGTCGATGTTCATCTTGACCACGCCGTTCTCCAGCGCGGTCGCGATCTCCTCCTCGGTGGAGCCCGAGCCGCCGTGGAAGACGAAGTCGAACGGCTGGGAGCCGGCCGGCCGGTCGTACTTGGCGGCGACGCCCTCGTTGAGCTCCTTCAGCAGCTCGGGGCGGAGCACGACGTTGCCCGGCTTGTACACGCCGTGGACGTTGCCGAAGGAGGCGGCCAGCAGGTAGCGGCCCTTCTCGCCCAGGCCCAGGGCCTCGGCGGTGCGGACCGCGTCGTCGACCGTGGTGTAGAGGGAGTCGTTGATCTCGTGCGAGACGCCGTCCTCCTCGCCGCCGGTCGGGGTGATCTCGACCTCCAGGATGATCCTGGCGGCGCGGGCGCGCTCCAGCAGCTCCTGGGCGATGGCGAGGTTGTCGGCGAGGGTCTCCGCGGAGCCGTCCCACATGTGGGACTGGAACAGCGGGTTGCGGCCGGCCCTGACGCGCTCCTCGGAGACCGCGAGCAGCGGGCGGACGTACCCGTCGAGCTTGTCCTTCGGGCAGTGGTCCGTGTGCAGGGCGATGTTGACGTCGTACTTCTCGGCGACGATGTGCGCGAACTCGGCCAGGGCGACCGCGCCGGTCACCATGTCCTTGTTGTGCTGGCCGCCCAGGAACTCGGCACCGCCCGTGGAGATCTGGACGATGCCGTCGCTCTCCGCCTCGGCGAAGCCGCGCAGTGCCGCGTGCAGGGTCTGGGACGAGGTGACGTTGATGGCCGGGTAGGCGAACTTTCCTGCCTTCGCCCGGTCCAGCATCTCGTTGTAGACCTCGGGAGTTGCGATGGGCATCTGTCCGCTCCTTGATTGTGCGCGTTGGCGATATGCGTGCTTACGGCCCTGACCTAGACCTTGGCTGCGACGTCATCGTCGGCCCCATCTTTCCAGACTCGGCCGGAACGTCCACGGTGCCGTCCGAGGGCTGGGCGGTCGGCCGCCGGCCGGTCAGTCGAGGCCCAGCTCGTCCTTGGAGTACGCGTACAGGTACGGCACCCCGGCGCCCTCCTGGATCTTCTCGGCGGCGCCGGTGGCCCGGTCGACGATGGTCGCGACGGCCACGACCTCGGCGCCCGCCTCGCGCACGGCCTCGACGGCGGTCAGCGGGGAGCCGCCGGTGGTGGAGGTGTCCTCGACGACCAGCACCCGGCGGCCCTTGATGTCCGGGCCCTCCACGCGGCGCTGCAGGCCGTGCGCCTTGGCGGCCTTGCGGACCACGAAGGCGTCCAGCCTCCGGCCGCGCGCGGCGGCGGCGTGCAGCATGGCGGCGGCCACCGGGTCGGCGCCCATGGTCAGACCGCCGACCGCGTCGAAGTCCAGCCCGTCGGTCAGGTCCAGCAGCACCTGGCCGACCAGCGGGGCGGCCTCGCCGTCGAGGGTGATGCGGCGCAGGTCGACGTAGTAGTCGGCCTCCAGACCGGAGGAGAGGGTCACCTTGCCGTGCACCACGGCCTTGTCCTTGATCTGCTGCAGCAGCGCGCCGCGAACGTCACTCATGCCAGCCAGCTTAAAGGCGGGTCCAGCTCCAGGTGGTGGAGGCCTCCAGCGGTTCCAGGGGGGTCACCAGGCGCGGGTGGGTGTTCAGGCCGTCGGGCGGCCCGGTCTGCGGCTCCACGCACACGGCCTCGCGCTGCTCGTCGTAGACCACGACCCACTCCTCGCGGCTGGTCACCCTCAGCTCCAGCAGACCGGGCCAGGTGAGGGTGACGTCGACGCCGCCGGGCATGCCGAAGCAGTCGTCCCAGGGGCCGGGCTCCGGGTCGATGCGGCGGCCGGTGGGCAGGTGGTCCGCGCCGCGCTCCTCCTGCCAGGCGGGCGTGAAGTCCAGCCGCACGTCCGCGCCGCCGAGGGTGCGGTTGAACCAGGGGTGCCAGCCGATCTGGGCCGGGAAGGACGACTCGTAGGTCTCCACGCTCATGGTCAGCGTCAGGGAGTCCTCGGTGAGCGCGATCTGCTGGGTGACGCGTCCCGGGTAGGGCCACGGCTCGGCGAGGTCGTACGTGATCACGGCCTCGTCGGTGCTCGTGCGGGCGGTGCGCCAGACGGCGTCGCGGGCGGTGCCGTGGATGGCGTGCGGCGGGGCGTTGAGCGGCATGTGGTGGACGGTGGCGCCGTCCCGGAACCGGCCGTCGCGGATCCGTCCGCACCAGGGGACCATCGGGAAGCAGCCGTACCGCTCGCCCTGCCGCAGCAGCTCGACGCCCCCGAGCCGCAGCCCCCCGACCCGGCCGCCGTTGCCCGGCAGCACGGTCGCCTCCGCGTCGCCCGCGGTCAGCGTGATGTCTTCGTTACTCACGTGACGACCCTACTGGGGTGATCAAGGGGGCGTGGGGCCTGTCCGGCCGGACGGCCCGCGTCGCTCGGTGCCGCTCGGTGCCGCTCAGTGCCGTCGGCGCAGCGCCCTGATCGCGACGACGGCCGAGGCCACCGCGAGCGCCGCCGCCGGGGCGGCCCAGCGCAGGGGGCTGCGGGGCGAGACGGTCTGGGGGGCGGGAACGGGGGCGTACCGGCCGCGGGGCGGTGCGTGGTCCACCTCCTCGGCGCTGCGGCCGATCATCGTCCGCCGGGCGTGGGCCGCCTCGGCGACGGAGTCGTCCTCGTCGGCGGGGCCGGGGGAGGGCGGGGGGACCTCCGTGCCGAAGACGGAGGGGAGGTCCGGGGCGGGCTCCTCGGCGGGCCCGGCGGGTCCTGGGAGCCCGGAGGCCTCCGGGGGCTCCGAGGGCTCCGGGGACTCCGAGGGCTCCGGGGATTTCGCGGGTCCGGGCACGGGGGGCGGGACGTCGTCCGCGTCCGGGGTGGTCTCGAAGTCGGTGGTGGCCCGCGGTTCGAAGTCCCCCGCCGCCAGGAGCTCCGGCGACTCGGGGCCGGCGGCCGGGCCGGGTTCCGCCCCGGGGGCCTGCGGGCCGGGAGCCGGCTCCGCCGCCGTGTCCGGCGGTTCCGCCGCCACCGTGCCCAGGTTCTCCGCGAAGCGGTCCAGCAGGCGGGACACCGCCGAGGCCACCGCGTCCGCCGGAAGGTCCGTGATCCGGCCGTCGGCCGTCGCCGTGCCGTCGACGGTGAGGGTGGCGCCGCCCTCCGCGTCCTTCAGGCGCAGCCGCAGCGCCAGCTCCACCGAGCCGGTGCCGCGGGTCTCCGCCACGTCGCCCTCGACGGCGTAGGAGCCGTCGTCCCGCCCGGACACCCGTACGGCGCCCCGGTAGGTGACGGAGTGGCCGCCGACGCGGATCCTCAGCCGGCCGGCGACGGGGTCGGGGGCACCGGCGTCGTGCTGGAGCCCGGGCACCGCCCGGGCGACCCGCGCGGGGTCGTCCAGCACCTCCCTGAGCCGCTCCACCGCAACCGGAACGAACACCTCGTGCTCCATGAGTGCGGAGCCTACCCAGGTGACGCCGGGCTGTACCCCCGTCGGCGCGAAGTCGCGGCGCGTCGGTGCCGGGCGCGGCAGGGGCTCAGCCGGCGTACCGGGGATGCACCAGCGTGGACGGCGGCAGACCGGGCACACGGGTGCGCGCGGCGGCCCGGGCGTCCGCCGCGAGGGAGGCCTCGGTGAGCGTGCGCGGACGCGGCCCGGACGGGTCGAGGCGCAGTCCGGGGTCCGTGCGGGCGGCCAGGACGAAGCCCCAGTCGCGGGGGGCGGGGGCGGTGTCCGCGGGGGCGCGGCCGGGTCCGGCGGCGACGTCGACGAACCGGCCGCGCGTGCGGTACGGGGCGGTGCGGAGACCGGCCGCGCGCAGGGTCGCCTCCACCGTCCAGAAGTCGTGGGGGCGGGACGCCACCGGGCCGCCGTGCACCACGAGCCGCCCGCCGGGTCCCAGGACGCGCCGGGCCAGGCCGTAGAACTCCTGCGAGTACAGCTTGGTGCTCGCGGTGATCCCGGGGTGCGGCAGGTCCGAGACCACCACGTCGTACGCCGCCGGGGGCGCCCCGCGCAGCCAGTCGAAGGCGTCCGCGGTGGTCACGCGCACCCGCGGGTCGTCGAGGGCGTGCGCGTTCAGCGCGGACAGCGCGGGGTCGCGGCGGGCCAGCCGCACCATGTCCGCGTCCAGCTCGACGACGTCGACCCGGTGCACCCCGGGGTGGCGCAGCACCTCGCGGGCGGCCAGTCCGTCACCGCCGCCGAGGACGAGCACGCGGGCGTGCGGCCCGGTCATCGCGGGGTGCACCAGCGCCTCGTGGTACCGCAGTTCGTCCCGGCCGCTGACCCGCAGCCGCCCGTCGAGGTACAGGCCCAGCGGCCGGCCGTCCCGGCCGCCGGTGAGCACGACCTCCTGGACGTCGGTCCGCAGGGCCACGCGCACGTCCGAGCCGTACAGGGCGTGCCGGGCGGCCCGCTCGAAGTCGTCGACGAGGACGGCGGCCGAGGCGAGGACCGCGAGCACGCAGGCGTTGGCGGCCACCAGCAGCAGGCGGGCGCGGCGGGTGAGGTCCTGCCGGAAGAGGCCGAGCACCAGCGCTCCGCCGACGACCGCGTTGACGGCACCGGTGATCAGCGCGCCGGTCAGCTGGCCGAGGAACGGCAGGAGGAGGAAGGGGAAGGCGAGGCCGCCGACGAGCGCGCCGACGTAGTCCGCGGCGAACAGGTCGGCCACCGCACCGCCCGCGTCCTGCCGGCGGATCCGCTGGATCAGCTCCATCAGCAGCGGGACCTCGGCGCCGATCAGCAGCCCGGTGGCGAGGGAGAAGGCGACCAGGAGAACGCGCGGGCCGCTCGCCCAGGGGCCGCCCCAGCCGCCGGTCCAGGCGAAGACGGCGTACAGGGCCATCGCGCTGCACCCGCCGACGAGGGCGAGCACGGCCTCGACGGCGCCGAAACCGGCCGCCGCGTGCCGGCACAGCCGTTTCGCGGCCAGGGAGCCGATGCCCATCGCGAAGACCATCACGGACAGCACGACGGACGCCTGGGTGACCGAGTCGCCCATCAAGTACGTCGCCAGCGCGACGAGTTCGAGCTCGTACACGAGTCCGCAGGCCGCACAGACGAACACGCCCGCGAGGACCAGGAACCGCCCGGTGCCCTGCCGCACGGGCAGCCGCACGGGGCCGCCGCCGGGCCCGTCCCCGGGCTGCGCGGATCCGGGCGGGGCAGGGGCCTGCGGTTCGATCACCCCTGCGACGTTACGTTACGCCTCCGGAACGGATCGTCACCCACACGTGTGGTGTTTGTTTACGTACGTCCGATAGTGGTACGAGCGAGCGGACCGCCTGGGCGCGCCCCCGTGGTCACGCCCCCGCGGGCTCCGCGCGCCGGCCCCTCACAGCGCCGCCCCCACACGCACTCCCACCTTCGTCCGGGTCACCACCAGCTGCCCGTCCTGCGGATAGGCGTGCCAGGTCCGCCAGTGGACCTGGCCCCCGTGACGCTGGGCGAGCATCGCGGTGAACGCGTGCGGGCTGCCGGGGAAGACCCCGGCGAGGCCCTGCGGATGGTCGGAGACCAGCGCGAGCAACTCCTGGGCGCGGCCCGCGAAGGAGCCCGGGGAGAGGACCTCCACCCGGGCGGCGAACTCGTACTCCCAGTCGTCCACCCGCTTGGCCACGCCCAGCGGAAGGGGCGTACTGCTGCCCGGAATGCACGCCACCGTCTCCGAGCACACGCCCCCCTCCTCCTCCACCAGCACCTGGTGCGACGCGCCCAGGAGTCTCAACTGCAGCTTCGCCCCGGCCAGTTCGAGGTCGAGGGTGGCCAGAGCGGGAAGCGGCTCGCGTCCCAGGGCCCAGGCGAGGTCGGCCGCGCGGGTGTCGGTGTAGGCGGTGGTCAGGGTCGTGAGCATGGATCGGCTCCGCAAAGCACGCAAGGAGAGGGAGATGTGGGTCCGCACGCCCCGGTCGCACCGGGGAATCCGGCCCGTCGGCCCGGACGGCCGGCCGGAAGAAGGGTCCGCGGGGAGTCCGAGGACTGCGTCGGTGAGGGAGAGGGAATCATGAACTGGGGTGCCGCCACAGCGTTTTTACCCAACTTCGTGCGCTTTCCATCCCCTAGAGGGCCCCTCAGCTCACCTGTTCAACCCCGGGGTACGCCTCGTGGTGACGGCGGGCGCCCGCGTGCCGCGTCGACCGTCCGCCCGACCGGAACCGGACCGCAGCCCGCCGTCCGCCGATCACGGCGCAGCGGGGCCCGCCCCAGGTGCGGACCCCGCTGCCGCGGATGCGTCATCCCCCGTGGCGGAGGCGGACTGCCCCGTGTCAGCTGCCTCCGCCGCATCCGCCGCCGCCCCCGCAGGACGACCCGCCTCCGCAGGACGAGCCGCCGCCGGACGACGAACCGCAGGACGACCCGGAGCCGCCGCCACTTGCCCACCAGCTGCTGTCGCCGCTGCCGCGGCGGCTCCCGGACGTTCCGGCGCGGACGCCGGTCGCCCGGGTGCGGCCCGCGCCCCTGCGTGCCGAGGCCACGACCAGCACGACGAGCAGTGCGACGAACAGTGTGAAGACCAGAGCCCCGACGATGCCGATGACCATGGCGTCGCCCTCCTTCCCATCCCCCGTGATCCCCCGAAGCAGCCCCCCGTGGGTGCCTCGCTCACGCGTGTGACCGGGAGATGCCCACCGCCCGCGCGGCCCAAAGCAGAGTTGAGGAAGTCCAGAGCTTCGGCGCAGGATGGCCGGCATGACCTCCAGCCCGCGCCCCCTCCTGAACCGCCGGCTCGCCGCGTTCGGGACGACGATCTTCGCCGAGATGTCCGCCCTGGCCCTGCGGACGGGGTCCATCAACCTGGGCCAGGGCTTCCCCGACACCGACGGCCCCGAGGAGGTCAGGGAGGCGGCCGTGCGGGCGCTGCGGGACGGCCGCGGCAACCAGTACCCGCCGGGCCCGGGCGTCCCCGAGCTGCGCGCCGCCGTCGCCGCGCACCAGCAGCGCCGTTACGGCCTGTCCCTCGACCCCGACACGGAGGTCCTGGTCACCGCCGGCGCCACCGAGGCGATCGCCGCCGCCCTGCTCGCCCTGGTGGAGCCCGGCGACGAGGTGGTCGCCCTCGAGCCGTACTACGACTCCTACGCGGCCTGCGTCGCCATGGCGGGCGGCCGGCGCGTCCCGGTCACCCTGCGCCCGCAGGGCGGCCGCTTCCGGCTCGACCTGGACGAACTGCGCGACGCCGTCACCGACCGCACCCGCCTGCTGCTGATCAACACCCCGCACAACCCGACCGGCACCGTCCTCACCCGCGAGGAGCTGACGGCGATCGCCGAGCTGGCCGTGGAGCGCGATCTGCTGGTGGTCACCGACGAGGTGTACGAGCACCTGGTCTTCGACGGCGCCGAGCACGTGCCGCTGGCGACCTTCCCGGGGATGCGGGAGCGGACGGTGACGATCTCGAGCGCCGGCAAGACGTTCTCGTTCACCGGCTGGAAGGTCGGCTGGGTGACGGCCTCACCGGAGCTGGTGACGGCGGTCCGCTCGGCCAAGCAGTACCTGACGTACGTCTCCGCGGGCCCCTTCCAGTACGCGGTCGCCGAGGCGCTCGCGCTGCCCGAGTCGTACTTCACCGGGTTCCGGGACGACCTGCGGGCCAAGCGGGACGTCCTGGTGGCGGGGCTGGAGGAGGCGGGCTTCTCGGTCTACCGGCCCTCCGGCACGTACTTCGTCACCGCCGACATCCGGCCCCTGGGCGAGAGCGACGGCATCGCCTTCTGCCGCGCCCTGCCGGAACGCGCGGGCGTCGTCGCCATCCCCACGGCGGTCTTCTACGACCACCGGGAGGCGGGCGCCCCCTTCGTGCGGTTCGCGTTCTGCAAGCAGCGGCCGGTGCTGCGGGAGGCGGCACGGCGGCTGAAGGGCATGGGGGACGCGAAGGGTGCGGGGGGCCGCTGAGGACGAGCCGAGGGACACCGGGCCGTCGAGCACGAGGAGCCCGGCCCCGGCGGCCGGCCGTCGTGGCCGGTGTCCGGGCCGGGCTCTCCCCGCGGGCGGCGCGTATCCGCCGCCCGCCGCGCTCGGCGACGGCCTACTCGTCGTCGGGCTTGTCCGCCTCGTTGATCTCCTGCTCCAGGCCGAGCTGCTCGACGAGCCACTTGTCGAACTCGATGGCGGCCCGCACCCAGCTGACCGTCGACGAGACGAAGTGCTCCAGGCTGACGCCCATGCCGATCAGCATCTGGGCCTCACCGATGAGACGGACGGTGCCGTCGTCATGGGTGTGGGTGTAGACCTTGGGCCACAGGGTGCGCCGGTTCCAGTCGTCGACGGACTCGAGCAGCTGCGGCTTCTCGTCGATCTGGTGCGGCCGGTCGTAGAACGTCCGCACGGAGAAGATCTGCTGGTCACCCTCCCCGCGGAACATGAAGTAGGTGCGGAACTGCTCCCACGGCGCCGCGAGGTCACCCTCGTCGTCGACGACGTACTTGAGCTCCATCTGGTCGAGGAGCTGCTTCACAAGGTCCTGATCCGGGACGACGGGGCCCGCCGGTCCTTGGGGCTGCGGCTCGGGCTGGCCCCCGAAATTCGGAATCGAGGACGGGTCGATGCTCACCGTGATTTTCCCTTCGTACGGATCCCGCCATCCTCCCCCATGCGGGGAGGGGGGTGGCAAGCCCCGACGGGCCTGTCAGCCCTGGGCTGACACGATCCGGTCAATCTCCGGGTACCCGGCGAAGGGCGGGCCCAACGTCCGCGGGGGACGCCGGGCCCGGGAACGGCTCCGTGACTCAGAGTGACGCGGTGGTCGCCGGTCCCACCAGCAGGCCCCCGTCGAAGCGGTCCACGCGGACCGTGTCGCCGTCCTTGACCTCTCCGGAGAGGATCTCCTTGGCGAGCCGGTCGCCGATGGCGGTCTGGACCAGGCGGCGCAGCGGGCGGGCGCCGTAGGCCGGGTCCAGGCCCTCCTCCGCCAGCCAGGCCAGGGCCTCGTCGGTGATCTCCAGGGTGAGCCGGCGCTCGGCGAGCCGCTTGGCCAGGCTGTCGATCTGGAGCTTCGCGATGCGCTCCAGCTCGGGCCTGGTCAGCGCGGAGAAGACCACCAGGTCGTCGAGGCGGTTGAGGAACTCGGGCTTGAAGGAGGCCCGGACCACCTCCAGCACCTGCTCCTTCTTCTCCGCCTCGCTGGTGATCGGGTCGACCAGGAACTGGCTGCCCAGGTTGGAGGTCAGCACCAGGATGGTGTTGCGGAAGTCGACCGTGCGGCCCTGGCCGTCGGTGAGCCGGCCGTCGTCCAGCACCTGGAGCAGGATGTCGAAGACCTCGGGGTGGGCCTTCTCCACCTCGTCCAGGAGCACCACGCTGTACGGGCGCCGCCGCACCGCCTCGGTGAGCTGGCCGCCCTCCTCGTAGCCGACGTAGCCGGGCGGGGCGCCGACCAGGCGGGCCACGCTGTGCTTCTCGCTGTACTCCGACATGTCGATGCGGACCATGGCCCGCTCGTCGTCGAAGAGGAAGTCGGCGAGCGCCTTGGCGAGTTCGGTCTTGCCGACGCCGGTCGGGCCGAGGAAGAGGAAGGAGCCGGTCGGGCGGTCGGGGTCGGCGATGCCGGCCCGCGAGCGCCGTACGGCGTCGCTCACGGCCCGCACGGCCTCGCTCTGGCCGATCAGCCGCTTGCCGATCTCGTCCTCCATGCGCAGCAGCTTCTGCGTCTCGCCCTCCAGCAGGCGGCCGGCGGGGATGCCGGTCCAGGAGGCGACGACGTCCGCGATGTCGTCGGGGCCGACCTCCTCCTTGACCATGGTGTCCTTGGCGACCTCCTCCTCGGCCTCGGAGGCGGCCTCCAGGTCGCGTTCCAGGGCCGGGATCTCGCCGTAGAGGAGCTTGGAGGCGGTGTCGAAGTCGCCGTCGCGCTGGGCGCGCTCGGCCTGGCCGCGCAGGTCGTCGAGCCTCTCCTTGAGCTCACCGACCCGGTTGAGGGACTGCTTCTCCTTCTCCCAGCGGGCGTTCAGGCCGCGCAGTTCCTCCTCCTTGTCGGCGAGGTCGCGGCGCAGCTTCTCCAGGCGCTCGCGGGAGGCCGCGTCGGTCTCCTTGCTCAGCGCCAGCTCCTCCATCTTCAGCCGGTCGACGGCGCGCTGGAGTTCGTCGATCTCGACGGGCGAGGAGTCGATCTCCATGCGCAGCCGGGAGGCGGCCTCGTCGACCAGGTCGATGGCCTTGTCGGGCAGGAAGCGGGAGGTGATGTACCGGTCGGAGAGGGTGGCGGCGGCGACCAGGGCGCTGTCGGCGATCTGGACCTTGTGGTGGGCCTCGTAGCGGCCCTTGAGTCCGCGCAGGATGGCGATGGAGTCCTCGACGGACGGCTCGGCGACCAGCACCTGCTGGAAGCGCCGCTCCAGCGCCGGGTCCTTCTCGATCCGCTCGCGGTACTCGTCCAGGGTGGTGGCGCCGACCATGCGCAGCTCGCCGCGGGCGAGCATCGGCTTGAGCATGTTGCCGGCGTCCATGGCGGAGTCGCCGCCGGCGCCCGCGCCGACGACCGTGTGCAGCTCGTCGATGAAGGTGATGATCTGCCCGTCGGAGTCCTTGATCTCGGCGAGGACGGTCTTCAGCCGCTCCTCGAACTCGCCGCGGTACTTGGCCCCGGCGACCATCGCGCCCAGGTCGAGCGCGACGAGCCGCTTGTCCTTCAGCGACTCGGGCACGTCGCCCTTGACGATCCGCTGGGCGAGCCCCTCGACGACGGCGGTCTTGCCGACGCCGGGCTCACCGATGAGGACCGGGTTGTTCTTGGTGCGGCGGCTCAGCACCTGCACGACCCGCCGGATCTCCTGGTCCCGTCCGATGACGGGGTCGAGCCTGCCCTCGCGGGCGGCGGCGGTGAAGTCGGTGCCGAACTTCTCCAGGGCCTTGTACTGGCCCTCGGGGTCGGCGGTGGTCACCCGGCGCGCTCCCCTCGTCCTCTGGAAGGCCTCCTGCAGCTTCTTCGCGGTCGCGCCCTGCCGCGCCAGCACCTCACCGGCCGCCCCGCCCTTGGCGGCGATGCCGATGAGGAGGTGTTCGGTGGAGAGGTACTCGTCGCCGAGGTCGCGGGCGCGGGACTGGGCGTCCGCGATGACGGCGAGCAGTTCGCGGTTGGGCTGGGGCGGTGCGACGGTGGACCCGGTCACGCTCGGCAGCCCGGCGAGGACGCGCTCGGCCCCGGAGCGCACGGCCGCCTGGTCGGCGTCGACCGCGGCGAGCAGGTCCGTGATGTTCTCGTTGTCCTGTCCCTGGAGCAGGGCCAGCAGCAGGTGGGCGGGGGTGAGGTCGGGGTGCCCGTCGGTCACGGCCCGGTTGCCGGCGGCGTTGATCGCGTCCCGGCTCCGGTTGGTCAGCTCGGCGTCCACGTGTCCGTTCTCCTCCTTGCGATGACCCTTCAGCGTCCTTCGTGGCTGACTCGGTCAACGTACACAAACTTGAGTCTATTCCACTCAAGGTGGTGAACGGGAGGGCCGGAGCGGATGAGTTCGGGCACGGCCGTCACTTCGCGGCACGGCCACCACGCGGCCCGTGGATCCGGGCACGCCGTGTCCGGCTTCCGGCGCGAGGGACGCCTCCGCACGCCGGCCGGCCTCCGTCCGGGCGGCACTCCGCATCCGGTACCCGCCGGGGTGGCATACGACGCCGGGGCGCCGACGTCCCGGAGTCGGCCCGGGAACGACCCGGACGGCCGCCGGGGCCGCACTCACCGCGCGAGGGGGCGAGGGGCGAACGAGGAGGGGGAGGGCGGGCGGGGACTCGCACCGGTGAACGATCATTACCGGCCATCACACGGTCGGTCCGATACCCGGAAATGTCCCGGAAAACTACAGCGGCGTCACCGTGTTCAGGTCACGGTGACGCCGCTGCGGGGGGAAGCACCTGCGCGATCTGTTACGACGGGGGAATCGCGTCAGGCACTGCGGGGGGTGGCTGAGATGGTCCGGGGGGCAGGGGACTCGGACGCCACCTGCCGATGGTCCCGCTGGTCCAGGTTCACAAAGATCATTCCGTATCGGATGGCACACCGCACGGGCTGCGGCGCCCCCCTGGGCCGGCGCAGGCACCGGAACGCCCGTACGTCCCCGTCCTCGTCCCGCGTGACGACGACCGGCTCACCGAACACGGTCACCATCAGCGAGTCCCCGTTGTGGGGGATGGCGGTCACCAGGTCGATGAAGTGCCATCCGGACCGGTAGGCGGTGGCCATCTCGCGGCGGAAGGATCGATCGTCGGGAGGTGTGGTCATCGCTCAGCCCCAACTGCTGTCGTCCGCCGCAACGGGAGCGGGCACACCCCAGCTACTGTCCGCGATCACGGACTTGGTGCCCGCCACCGGTCCCCAACTACTGTCCGCCCGAGCGTCGCCCTCCGCGCCGGCCAGGCCACTCAGCACTCCGAAGGCCGCGACGACGGAGAAGGCGGCGACAAGCACCGAGCGAAGCGTTCTCTTGCGCATAGTCGGCTTCGTCCTCACTTGAAGGTCCCCTCTTCCCCCGTCCGATAAGACGATGGCTCATTCGGACACATCATGGCCACACAATCGGTGCATCATGTTCCTGCATGTTCAGGACCCTGGGGGGTGGAGATTTGACAACAAATCGGGCAAACGAGACACATCCCCATGCGGTGACCGAACTGTGCGAGGTCGGAAGCCGCCTTTACGGCGATGCCCTGCGCGCGGGTCGCATCGCCCGCGCGGATGTGGAACCCGCCCCCTGCCTGATGGAACTCGCCCTGCTGCACCCCGATCCGGACGACCCCACCTGGCTGCGCCCGGTCCCCCCGGCAGTGGCCCTGGCCCAGCGGCTCAACCCCCTGGAACGGGAGATCACCGAGCGCAGGCGGATGTCGATCGAGCTGACCGACGCCTTCGAGCCGTTCATGGCCCTCAGCGCCCAGGCGACGGCGACCACCCACTCGCTCACGGTGCTGGAGGGGTTCGACCGGATCAACGCCGCCCTCGATCTGGCCACCTCGCAGTGCCGGTCCGAGATGCTCACGGTCCAGCCGGGCGGCCGTCGGCTGGAACACACCCTCGCCCAGGCGCTGGAGCGCGACCAGCAACTGACCGAGAGGGGGGTGCGCATCCGCACTCTCTACCAGCACACCGCACGCCACAGCCCCGAGACACTGGCGTACGTGGCCCGGTTCAACACCGGCAAAGTGGAGTACCGCACCATCGACGAGCTCGTCGAGCGGCTCATCATCTGCGACGAGACCGTGGCCTTCATCCCCACCCGCGACGACCGGCAGGTCGCCCTGGAACTGCGTCACCCGGGTCTCGTCCGCTATCTGATCAAGGTCTTCGAGTTCATGTGGACCCGCGCCGTTCCCCTGAACGCGGGCACCCCGTACGAACCGGCCCTGGACGGTCTCACCGACATCCAGCACTCCATCGCCAAACTCCTCGTGGAGGGCCACGTCGACGAGGCCATCGCCCGCCGCCTGGGCATGAACGTCCGCACCTGCCGCGCCCACATAGCCAAGCTCGCCTCCGCCCTGGGAAGCGGCAGCCGCGCCCAGCTGGGGTACCTCATCGCGCAGTCGGGGATCCTCGACCCGGCAGAGTGACCGGGGCCGCCGGGCGGTGCGCGCCGTCCAGGCCGGCCTGGGCGATGCGGACGCCCAGCTGGGTACGGCTGGCCGCGCCCAGCGTCTCCGACAGGCGGGCGATGTGCGCGCGGCAGGTGCGGACGCTGATCCCCAGCCGTTCCGCGATCACCGCGTCCTGGTGGCCCTCGGCCAGCAGCGCGGCGATGGACTGCTCCCGGTGCGAGATGCCCTCGATGCCGGTGTCGGGCAGCGGGGCGGTCAGCGGGATGGCGAGCCGCCACAGGCGCTCGAAGACCGTGCCCAGGTACTCCACCAGCGCCGGGTGCCGCAGCTCCAGCGCCATCGTGCGCTCGGCGTTGGCGGGGATGAAGGCGACCGTGCGGTCGAACAGGATCAGCCGCTCGATCACCTCGTCCAGGGTGCGCGCCTCCACCGCGTCGCCCATCAGCTCCAGGTAGGTGAGCAGCCCCTGCCCGTGCCGGGCCACGTGCGTGTACAGGTCCCGCATCCGCACCCCGCGGCCGCGCAGCTCCGTCGCCCGGTGCAGTCCCTCCGACAGCTCCGCCTCGCGCCGGATGCCGCCGGGCTGGACGGTGAGCACCTCGGTGGTGCAGGCCCGCGTCGCCTCGTCCATCGCCGCCTGGATCCGCGCCAGCCCGTCCAGCACCCGGATCGCCGGGCCCTCCGCCGCCGAGGGGACCGAGGGCACCTGGCGGCCGAGACCGGAGTACCACTCGAAGGCGGCGACGGCCGAGCCGACCCGGCGCTGGCTCGCGCTGACCTCGTCGTACATCCCGCGCAGCAGCCGGGTCATGACCTCCTGCGGGGAGGTCGGGACCAGCCAGTCCATGTCGTCGGGGTCCGGGTGCAGCAGGGCCAGTTCCATCAGGCAGGGCACCGGCTCCGCGTCCCGGCGCGGCACGCGTCCGCGCCGTACGGCCCGGGAATACACGCGATCCCCGGCTTCGCACAGTCGGTCAGCACCGTGTGGATGCTCGTCCGTCCCGTGCCCGGCCATCGCCCGTCCCACCCCCGGTTCAGCCACTTTCCGCAGCGCAACTATGCGCGGCCGGTAACCGGCTCCGCAACACGGGTCCTCACGGTGCGACCACCGGAAACCACCGGTATGCCCGGCTATTTCCGCGCCCCGGGTCGTGATGGCGCGGCAAACCGGCGGGGGCTGGCCGGATTCCGACGGCCGCGGCGCGCACCGCCGGCCGGGGACCGGCGGTGCGGGAGAGGCGCCCCGGGGCTACTTCAGACCGATCTCGGCGCACGCCGCCCTGTACTTGGCGGTGCAGATGTCCGACACCTCGTAGATCCCGTCGGCGATGACGGTGTCCTTGATGTTCTCCTGCGTCAGCGCGACCACGGGCACGAGCTGCGCCGGGATGTCCTTGTCCGTGGGGCTGTCCACCCGGTCGCGGGTCAGCGAGTCGAACTGGATGTCCCGGCCCTGGACCTTCGCCACGGCCATCTCCGCGGCGCTCTCGGCCTCCTCCGGGTAGGACTTGTACACGCTCATGTACTGCTCGCCGGTGATGATCCGCTGCACCGCCGCCAGTTCCGCGTCCTGGCCGGTGATCGGCGGCATCTCGGTGACGCCGGCGGCCTTGAGCGCCTGGACGATGCCGCCCGCCATGCCGTCGTTGGCGGAGTAGACCGCGGCGATGTTGCCCGCGCCGATCGTGTTGATCGCCTCGGTCATGTTGGCCTGGGCGTTCTCCGGCTTCCAGTCCTTGGTGTCGTAGGACTGGGCGATCGTCACCTTGCCCTTGAGCTCGGACAGCGCGCCCGCCTTGAACTGCTTGGCGTTCGGGTCGGTCGACGAGCCGTTCATCATCACGATCTTGTCGGTGATGCTGAGGTCGTCCCCGAGGGCCTCCAGCAGGGTACGGCCCTGGACCTCGCCGACCAGTTCGTTGTCGAAGGAGATGTACGCGTCGATCGGGCCCTCGGCCAGCCGGTCGTAGGCGATGACCGGGATACCCGCGTCCTTGGCCTTCTTCACGCCGTCCGCGATGGCGTGCGCGTCGACCGCGTCCAGCACGATGACGTCGACCTCGCGGTCGATCATCTCCTGCAGCTGGCTCGCCTGCTTGCCGGCGTCCGCCTCGGCGTTGGCGTACTCGACCTTGCCCCGGTCGTTGGTGAGGGACTCCACCTTCTTCTTGAAGATGGGGTAGTCGAACGTCTCGTACCGGGTGTTGGCCTTCTCCGGGAGCAGCAGCCCGACGGTGATGTCGTTCCCCTTGGTCGGGCTCGCGTCGTCGCTGCTCCCTGTCGCGTTGAGCACGCCGCATCCGGCGAGCATGACGGACATCGTGGTGACGGCCACGGATATGGCGATACGACGCATGCGAGGGCTCACTTCAGGTGCGTTCCGGACGTGGGCACAACTTTGTGGCCCATGTGACTGAAAAGCCAACGCTTCCGCCACCACTCCAGTCAAGACCAGCCACTTAACGAGATGGACACATCACGGTGCGCCGAACTCGTGAGGGAACCGCGAACGACCGGCGGATATCCGCGGGAGCCGCCCGCATGCACCCCACACGGACGTGTGCGCGCACACGGCGAGGGGCCCGGAAGGTTCGATGAACTCCCGGGCCCCTCGCGGCACTTCGCTTCCGCGTCAGTCCGACTGCTGCTGCCGCTTCGGCCGCCACACCACCAGCGCGCTGGTCTGCTGCATCTCCTGGTACGGCACCAGGTCGCGGCGGTACGAGGCGTGCACCGCCGCCTCGCGCTGGCGCATCGCCGCCGCCGCGCCGTCGAGGGCGTCCTCCAGTTCGGCCACGCGGGCCTGGAGGGCGGCGACCTGGTTCTCCAGTTCGATGATGCGCTTGATTCCGGCCAGGTTGATGCCCTCGTCCTGCGACAACTGCTGCACCTGGCGGAGCAGTTCGATGTCGCGGGCCGAGTAGCGGCGGCCCCGGCCGGCGGTGCGGTCCGGCGACACGAGCCCCAGACGGTCGTACTGGCGCAGTGTCTGCGGGTGCAGGCCGGAGAGCTGGGCCGCCACCGAAATGACGTAGACCGGGGTGTCCTGGGTCAGCTCATACGGGTTGCGTCGACGGCCGTCCATCTGAAATCAAGCTCCCTTCGCGGCCTGGAACAGCTCCGCCCGCGGATCCTCACCCGCGGTCGCCTCGCGATACGCCTCCAGCGCCTCACGAGCCTTCCCCGACAGATCCTTGGGAACACTCACCTCCACGGTGACCAGCAGATCACCGCGCGTGCCGTCCTTGCGGACCGCGCCCTTGCCCCGCGCCCGCATGGTGCGGCCGTTGGGCGTGCCCGGCGGCAGCTTCAGCGTGACCGGAGGGCCGCCGAGCGTCGGGACCCGGACCTCGCCGCCGAGGGCCGCCTCGGGGTAGGTGACCGGGACGGTGACGGTGAGGTTGTCGCCCTTGCGGCCGAACACCGGGTGGGTGCCGACGTGCACGACGACGTACAGGTCGCCCGCCGGGCCGCCGCGCTCGCCCGGCGCGCCCTTGCCGCGCAGCCGGATCCGCTGGCCGTCGCTGACGCCCGCGGGGATGCGCACCTGCATGGTCCTGGAGGACTTGGCCCGGCCGCTGCCCTTGCAGACGTCGCAGGGCTCCTCCGCGATCAGACCCCGGCCCTTGCAGTCGGGGCAGGGGTCGGTGAGCGAGAAGCCCCCGCCGGAGCCCCGCGCCACCTGGCCGGTGCCGACGCAGGTCGGGCACACGCGCGGTGTGCCGTTCTTGTCGCCGGTGCCCGAACAGGCCTTGCAGGGCGCTTGCGAGGACATCCTCAGCGGAACGGTCGCGCCCTCGATCGCCTCCGTGAAGCTGAGGGTGACCTCGGACTCGATGTCCTGGCCGCGCCGGGGCTGGGTACGCGTGGTGCCCGCGCCGCCGCGGTTGAACAGGCCCCCGAAGACGTCACCGAGGCCGCCGCCGAAGCCGCCGCCCGCGCCCGGCCCGGCCTGACCGCCGAACAGGTCGCCCAGGTCGAAGTTGAAGGAGCCGCCGCCCGCGCCCGGCCCCGGGCGGAAGCCGCCGTTGCCGAAGAGGGCGCGGGCCTCGTCGTACTCCTTGCGCTTCTTGGGGTCGCCGAGGACGTCGTTCGCCTCGGAGATCTCCTTGAACCGCTCCTCCGCCTTGGCGTTGCCCTTGTTGGCGTCCGGGTGGTACTCGCGGGCGAGCTTCCGGTACGCCTTCTTGATCTCGGCCTCGGTGGCGTCCTTGGGGACGCCGAGGACCTTGTAGTAGTCCTTCTCGATGAAGTCCTTGGTGCTCATCCTCGACGCCCCTCCTTCCCTGCGTCAGTGTTAACGTCAGCCCTCCTCCGGGCCACCGTTCTCCTTGTTCTCCGCCGACTCCGCCGGCTCGGTGCTCTCCTCGGCCGGCTTGACCGTCTGCGCGCCGGGCTGCGGTTCGGCCACGGCCACCCGCGCGGGGCGGATGGTGCGCTCGCCGATGCGGTACCCGGGCTGCAGGATCGCCACGCACGTCGTCTCGGTGACGTCCGGGGCGTAGGAGTGCATCAGGGCCTCGTGGATCGTCGGGTCGAAGGGCTCGCCCTCCTTGCCGAACTGCTGCAGGCCCATCTTCGCCACGGTCGTCTCCAGCGACTCGGCGACGGACTTGAACCCGCCGACCAGTTCGCCGTGTTCCCGCGCGCGGCCGATGTCGTCGAGCACGGGCAGGAGCTCGGTCAGGAGGTTCGCGACGGCGATCTCCTTGACCGCGACCCGGTCGCGCTCGACCCGGCGTCGGTAGTTCTGGAACTCGGCCTGGAGGCGCTGGAGGTCCGCCGTGCGCTCACCCAGCGCCGTGCGTGCCTGGTCCAGCTGGGCCACCAGGGCCGTGTTCTGGTCCGTGTCCCCGGCCGGGGCCGCCGCCTCCTCCGCGGAGGGGGTGGAGGCGGCCGCCGGCTCGGCGTCGTCGGAAGGGGCGCCGGAGGGGACGTCGGGCTGCTGCGACTGCTGCTCGTCGAAGCCCGGGGTCTCCTCCGTCACGCCGCACCGTCCTTGCGGTCCTCGTCGACGATCTCGGCGTCGACGACGTCGTCGTCCGCCTTGGTCTCACCGGCACCGGCGGAGGCGCCGCCGGCCGCCTGGGCGCCCTGGGCGTCGGCGTACATGGCCTGGCCCAGCTTCTGGGAGACGGCCGCGACCTTCTCCGTGGCGGTGCGGATCTCGGCGGTGTCCTCGCCCTTGAGCTTCTCCTTCAGCTCGGCGACGGCGGACTCGACCTCGGTCTTGATCTCGCCGGGGACCTTGTCCGCGTTGTCCGCGAGGAACTTCTCGGTCTGGTAGACGAGCTGCTCGCCCTGGTTGCGGGACTCGGCGGCCTCGCGGCGCTTGTGGTCCTCCTCCGCGTAGCGCTCGGCCTCCTCGCGCATGCGGTCGACCTCTTCCTTCGGGAGCGAGGAGCCGCCGGTGACGGTCATCTTCTGCTCCTTGCCGGTGCCGAGGTCCTTCGCCGTGACGTGCATGATGCCGTTGGCGTCGATGTCGAAGGAGACCTCGATCTGCGGGACGCCGCGCGGCGCCGGGGGCAGACCGGTCAGCTCGAACATGCCGAGCTTCTTGTTGTAGGCCGCGATCTCGCGCTCGCCCTGGTAGACCTGGATCTGCACCGACGGCTGGTTGTCCTCGGCCGTGGTGAAGATCTCCGAACGCTTCGTCGGGATCGTGGTGTTGCGCTCGATCAGCTTGGTCATGATGCCGCCCTTGGTCTCGATGCCGAGGGACAGCGGGGTGACGTCCAGCAGCAGGACGTCCTTGACCTCGCCCTTGAGGACACCGGCCTGGAGCGAGGCGCCGATGGCGACGACCTCGTCCGGGTTCACGCCCTTGTTGGCCTCCTTGCCGCCGGTCAGCTCCTTGACGAGCTCGGCGACGGCGGGCATGCGGGTGGAGCCGCCGACGAGGACGACGTGGTCGATCTCGTTGACGGAGATGCCGGCGTCCTTGATGACGTTGTGGAACGGCGTCTTGCAGCGCTCCAGCAGGTCCGCGGTCAGCTGCTGGAACTGGGCGCGGGTGAGCTTCTCGTCGAGGTGCAGGGGGCCCTCGGCGGAGGCGGTGATGTAGGGGAGGTTGATCGAGGTCTCGGTGGACGAGGACAGCTCGATCTTCGCCTTCTCGGCGGCCTCGCGCAGGCGCTGCAGCGCCATCTTGTCCTTGGACAGGTCCACGCCGTGACCCGACTGGAACTGCTTGACCAGGTAGTCGACGACGCGCTGGTCCCAGTCGTCACCACCGAGGTGGTTGTCACCGTTGGTGGCCTTCACCTCGACGACACCGTCGCCGATCTCCAGCAGGGAGACGTCGAAGGTGCCGCCACCGAGGTCGAAGACGAGGATGGTCTGGTCGTCCTTGTCGAGGCCGTACGCCAGGGCGGCGGCCGTCGGCTCGTTGACGATGCGCAGCACGTTCAGACCGGCGATCTCGCCGGCCTCCTTGGTCGCCTGGCGCTCGGCGTCGTTGAAGTACGCCGGGACGGTGATGACCGCGTCGGTCACCTTCTCGCCCAGGTAGGCCTCGGCGTCCCGCTTCAGCTTCTGCAGCACGAAGGCGCTGATCTGCTGCGGGTTGAAGTCCTTGCCGTCGAGGTTGATCTTCCAGTCGGTGCCCATGTGGCGCTTGACCGACCGGATGGTCCTGTCGACGTTGGTCACGGCCTGGCGCTTGGCCACCTCACCGACCAGCACCTCGCCGTTCTTGGCGAAGGCGACGACGGACGGCGTGGTCCTGGCACCCTCGGCGTTGGTGATGACGGTGGGCTCGCCGCCCTCCAGAACGCTGACGACGGAGTTAGTCGTGCCCAGGTCGATGCCGACCGCACGTGCCATTTCGATTCCTCCAGCTGACTTGAGTGGAACGGACTCAAGCATGCCCGACACGCGGCGCAGGGTCAACAGAGCTGAGTCGACGTGACTCAACTCTTATCCGTTCCTTACACGCAACCGCTCGCTGACCTGCGCGGACGCGGTCGAAGATCGCTGACGAGGTGGGGAAACAGGGGGGACGGGAACCCGCACCAGCGCCAGGACGGCCACCGCGGCCACCGCCGCCACCCACAGCACCGCGCCCCCGGACGCCCATCCGGTGTGCGCGCACACCCCGACGAGTACCCCGCCCAGCGCCCCGACGCCCAGCAGGAGGGTCACCGCGCGCGGGGCGAGCCCGAGCCGCCGCAGCCGGTGCCCGAGGTGGTCCGGCCCGCCGCACGCCAGGGGCCGCCGGGCCGGCCACCGCGCGAGGACCACGAGCGCGGCGTCGGCGCACACCACGGCGGTCAGCGCGAACACCACCCCGGCACTCGCCCCCGCCTCGTGCCCGGCCCGCACGAACACCGCCGCCGAGGCGAGCACGAACCCCGCGAACAGCGAACCGCACGCGCCGAGGGCGGCCCGCGCGGGATGCCAGTTGTGGACGAGGAACCCGGCCAGCGCGGCGGCCAGCACGCCCAGCAGCACCGCGATCCCGTCCATCAGCTCGGCCGCCGCGCAGGCCGCCACCCCGAACGCGGTCACCACCCCCACCGTGCCGGCCAGCCCGTCCGCGTGGTCGAGCCCCCGGAAGGCGGCGGTGAGGCCCACGACCCACCCCACGGCGAGCAGCCCGCCCGGCACCCCGGTCTCCTCGTACGGCACCACCAGCGCCGCCGCCACGGCCGTACCGGCGAGCGGGATCCACCACCGCAGCCGCCACACGTCCGCGGCCAGCCCGAGCGCGCCGACGCAGGCCCCGGCGGCCAGCAGCGTCCCGACGCCGGTCCCGAGCGGCGCGGTCCCGGCCGCGTCCCCGACGGCCGCGACCAGGCCGGTCACCAGCACGACGGCCACTCCCCCGGACAGCGGCACCGCCCGCCGGCGCCTGCGGTCCAGGATGCCCAGGCGCAGGGCGGGGAACCGGAGCAGTTCCGTGAGGAGGGCGACGAGGAGCAGGGCGATGGTGGTGGCGGTGATCCCGTAGAGCACGGATATAAGTTAGGGGCGTATGTACCGATTGGGCGTGAATAACACGATCGGATCCGAGGCGCCACCTCAGGCAACCCTCAGCGACTCAGATCACCCCGCGCCCGGCTACAGTGCGACTGAGGATGGGGGTACTCTCGAACAGACTGCATAAGTTACCGCTTAGTAATCTCGGGGAAGCCGTACGGGAGCCCCCGACGAACCGCCTCGCAGGCCCGAGGAGCCCCCATGCAACTCGCCGCGATCATCGTGTCGCTGGTCCTGACCGTGGTCGGCGTTGCGCTGCTTGCACGCGCGATCGGCCAGTTCGTCCGGTACTTCAAGCTGGGCCAGCCGGTCCCGGCCGGTACCCGGACCGACAACCCCTACCAGCGCAGTGTGACCCTGGTGAAGGAGTTCCTCGGCCACACGCGCATGAACCGGTGGGGCATCGTCGGCATCGCCCACTGGTTCGTGGCCGTCGGCTTCCTGACGCTGCCGCCGACCCTCGCCCAGGCCTTCGGCCAGCTCTTCCAGGCCGACTGGATGCTGCCCGTCGTCGGCGACTTCCTGCCGTTCGAGATGTACATCGAGTTCATCGGCGTGATGACGGTCCTGGGCATCGCCGTGCTGATCGTCATCCGGCTGCTGAGCCTGCCCTCGCGGCCGGGCCGCAAGTCGCGGTTCGCGGGCTCGAAGGCGGGCCAGGCGTACTTCGTCGAGTACGTCATCCTCACCATCGGTCTGGCCATCTACGTGCTGCGCGGCCTGGAGGGCGCGCTGCACCACGTGGACCACTACGAGGCGTCCTACTTCGCCTCGTACCCGCTGGTCCTGGCCTTCAAGGGGCTGAGCGTCGGCACGCTGCAGAACCTGGTCTACCTGTTCGCGATGATCAAGATCTCGACGTCCTTCGTCTGGATGATCGTGGTCTCGCTCAACACCAACATGGGTGTGGCCTGGCACCGCTTCCTGGCCTTCCCGAACATCTGGTTCAAGCGCAACGCGGACGGCTCCACGGCCCTCGGCGCCCTCCAGCCGATGACCTCGGGCGGCGAGCCGATCGACTTCACCGACCCCGGCGACGACGACGTCTTCGGCGTCTCCCAGGTCGAGCAGTTCTCCTGGAAGGGCCTGCTGGACTTCTCCACCTGCACCGAGTGCGGCCGCTGCCAGTCGCAGTGCCCCGCCTGGAACACCGGCAAGCCGCTCTCCCCGAAGCTGCTGATCATGTCGCTGCGCGACCACGCGCACGCCAAGGCCCCCTACCTGCTGGCCGGCGGCGGCAAGACCATGGAGGGCGAGGAGAAGGCGTCCGAGGAGCAGCTGAAGGACGTCCCCGCGTCCGCCCTCGCCGAGGCCGAGCGCCCGCTGGTCGGCACGCTGGAGGAGAACGGCGTCATCGACCCGGACGTCCTGTGGTCCTGCACCACCTGCGGCGCCTGCGTCGAGCAGTGCCCGGTCGACATCGAGCACGTCGACCACATCGTCGACATGCGCCGCTACCAGGTCATGATCGAGTCCGCGTTCCCGTCCGAGGCGGGCACGATGCTCAAGAACCTGGAGAAGAAGGGCAACCCCTGGGGCCTGGCGAAGAAGCAGCGCCTGGAGTGGACCAAGGAGGTCGACTTCGAGGTCCCGGTCGTCGGCAAGGACATCGAGGACCTGTCCGAGGTCGAGTACCTGTACTGGGTCGGCTGCGCCGGCGCCCTGGAGGACCGCGCCAAGAAGACCACCAAGGCCTTCGCCGAGCTGCTGCACATCGCGGGCGTCAAGTTCGCGATCATGGGCGGCGACGAGAAGTGCACCGGTGACTCCGCCCGCCGCCTCGGCAACGAGCCCCTGTTCCAGGAGCTCGGCATGGAGAACGTCATGTCCCTCAACGCCGCCTTCGGCGAGGAGATGGACGACGACGGCAAGGTCACCGAGGAGTCGCGGAAGCCCAGGTCGGCGAAGAAGATCGTCGCCACCTGCCCGCACTGCCTCAACACGCTCGGCAACGAGTACCCGCAGCTCGGCGGCGACTACGAGGTCATCCACCACACCCAGCTGCTCCAGCACCTGGTGGACGAGGGCAAGCTGATCCCGGTCACCCCGGTCGAGGGCATCATCACCTACCACGACCCGTGCTACCTGGGCCGCCACAACAAGATCTACACGCCCCCGCGCGAGATCATCGGCAAGGTCCCGGGCCTGCGCAACGAGGAGATGCACCGCCACAAGGAGCGCGGCTTCTGCTGCGGCGCCGGCGGCGCCCGGATGTGGATGGAGGAGCGGATCGGCAAGCGCATCAACAACGAGCGCGTCGACGAGGCCCTCTCCCTCAACCCGGACATCGTCTCCACCGCCTGCCCGTTCTGCCTCGTCATGCTGACCGACTCGGTCAACGGCAAGAAGAACGACGGCAAGGCCAAGGAGTCCATCCAGGTCGTCGACGTCGCCCAGCTGCTGCTGGAGTCCGTCAAGACCCCGGCCGACCCGGCGGGCGACGAGGAGAGCGAGAGCGCACCGGAGCCCGAACCGGTGAAGTGACGCGACGTCACCGGAGCGAAGGGGCCGTCCGATCGGACGGCCCCTTCGTCATGTCCACGTACAACCCTGCGGACCCTTCGCGGGTCTCCTGTGCGGTGATCATCCGGTGAACCCGGGAGCAATACAGGACGAACACGGGTGACCCACCGCATCGGCACGGGACGCCGCAGCCGGCGGCCGTCCCGCACACGGCAGGAGACCCATGCACAAGAAGATCGGCATCACCCTGGCGACCGCCACCGCGGCCGCGCTCACCGGCGGCCTGCTCGTCGTCCCGGCCGGGCCCGCGGCCGCCGCCCCGGGCCTCGACGGCGACTTCAACGGCGACGGCTACCGGGATGTCGCCGTCACCGCACCCCTGGCCACCGTGGACGGCAAGAACGCCGCCGGCGCCGTCACCATCCTCTACGGCTCCCCGGACGGCGCCGGCGCGAGCAGGATCCAGTCCCTCACCCAGAACAGCGCGGGCGTCCCGGGCGCCGCCGAGAAGGACGACCAGTTCGGCTCCCACACCGCACCCGGCGACTTCAACGGCGACGGCTACGCCGACCTGGCCGTGGGCGCCCCGGGCGAGGACGCCGGCTCGGACACCAACGGCGGCACCGTGGTCATCCTGTGGGGCGGCTCCGGCGGACTGTCCGGCGGCACCACGGTCTCCGACCCCTCCCGCTCCAGCCACGACTGGTTCGGCCAGGTGGTCGCGGCCGGCGACTACGACGGCGACGGCCGGGCCGACCTCGCGATCGCCTCGGACATCAACAAGGTCGACATCTACCGCGGCGGCTTCACCAGGACGGGCTCCACCGGCGGCCGGTACGCCGTCACGGCGCCCGTCCTCAAGGTGAAGGGCATCGACATCTACAACCTCACCCCGGGCGACATCGACTCCGACGGCCGCACCGACCTGGTCGTGGACGGCTACGAGGGCGACAGCGACGGCGAGTACTCGTACAACGCCAACTACTGGCTGCCCGGCTCCTCCTCCGGCACGACCGCCTCGGGCGCCCGGAAGCTCCCCGCCGGCATCATCTCCGACATCGGCGACGTGAACGGCGACGGCTACGGCGACATCGTCATCGGCAACCAGTGGGACGCCGGCGCGAACAGCGCCGGTGCCGCCAAGGGCGGGGCCGTGGAGATCGTCTACGGAACGTCGTACGGCCCCGACGGCGGCGCCGAGACCATCAGCCAGAACACCGCCGGCGTGCCCGGCAGCAACGAGACCGGCGACGGCTTCGGCTACGAGGTCTCCCTCGGCGACATCAACGGCGACGGCCACGACGACCTCGTCGTCGGCTCGCCGGGCGAGGACCTGGACGGGGTCGAGGACGCCGGCATGGTCTCCGTGATCTACGGCTTCAGCGGCGGCCTCTCCGGGACCGGCACCCAGGCCCTGGACCAGGGTGCCCCGGGCGTCCCCGGCAACAACGAGAAGGGCGACAGCTTCGGCGGCGAGGTCCTCCTCTCCGACGTCACCGGCGACGGCAAGGCCGACCTGACCGTCGGCGTGCCGTGGGAGAACTCCTCCAACGGCTACGCCGTCGTCTTCGAGTCCGACGGCTCGAAGATCGACACCGCCGGACGCGGCATCGGCCTGACCCGGGCCGGCCTGTCCTCGGCGGGCTACCCGCTGTTCGGCTTCCACGTCAACGGCTGAGCCGCCCCGGGCCCGTGAGCGGCCCGCGGGCCGGGACCGACCGGCGTCGGCCCGGCCCGCGGCGCACGAAAATCCCGCGCGCCTCGCACACCCGGCCCCTACACTCCGGCACAGGCCATGATCGACAACCGGACCGCCGTGCGCACGGGCCACCCCGCGACCGGTCGCACCCGACGTCCGGACACCACGCCCGTACACGCACCCCGCGTTCACCGCGCACCACGGCTCCACCCCACCGGAACCACCGCCGCGCGCCCCGCGTCGCGCCACCGGCCCGAGCACCCCCGGAACCACCCCGGCACGCCGACCGCGTCCGGCACCCGCAGGAGAAACCCACATGCACCAGCGCCCCGCGCGCCTCGCCCTGGCCGCCGCCACCGCCGCCGCCCTCACCGGCGGCCTGCTCGCCGTGTCGGCCCCGTCGGCCGCAGCCGCCCCCTCCGGCCTGGCCGGCGACTTCAACGGCGACGGATACCGCGACCTCGCCGTCGGCGCGTTCAGCGCCGACGTGGGCTCCGTCCCGGACGCCGGTGCCGTCGTCGTGCTGTACGGCTCGTTCTCCGGGGTCTCGGCGTCCCGCAGGACGGTCGTCAGCCAGAACTCCAGCGGCGTCCCCGGCGTCGCCGAGGAGGGCGACCGCTTCGGCCACAGCCTCGCCGCCGGCGACCTCGACGGCGACGGCTACGCGGACCTCGTCGTCGGCGCCCAGTACGAGGCCATCGGCGACCGCGACGGCGTCGGCTCGGTCACCGTCCTGTGGGGCGGCAAGTCCGGCCTGTCCGGCGGCGCCGTCCTGCCCCAGCCGTCGACCCTCGCCGAGTGGGGCGGCTACGGCTCCGGAGTGGCGGTCGGCGACTTCGACGGCGACGGCGACGCGGACGCGACCGTCACCGGCCAGGACCGCACCCGTCTGTACCGGGGCCCCTTCACCCGCACCGGCGCCCCGACGGGCCACAGCAGCCTCCCCCTCGGCTCCACGTACGAGGTGATCGCGGGTGACCTGAACCGCGACGGCGCGGCCGAACGCGTCTACCCCTTCCTCGTCGACGGCGACCCGGGCGGCGAGATCAGCTACCACCGCTGGACCGGCACCAAGTACGCGGAGACCGGCCTGCCCGCGGCCGACGGCGCCCAGGGCACCGTCGGCGACGTCAACGGCGACGGCTACGGCGACCTGGTCCTCGGCGAGCACGAGGACCCCCGCGCCGCCAAGCCCGGCGGCCACAAGGGCGGCCGGATCACCGTCTGGTACGGCGGCCCCACCGGCCCCGACCCGGCGCAGACGCCCACCGCGATCCACCAGGACACGGCGGGCGTCCCCGGCGGCGGCGAGGCCGGCGACCTGTTCGGCTCCGCGCTGAGCGCGGGCGACGTCAACGGCGACGGCTACGCCGACGTCGCGGTCGGCGCCTTCGGCGAGGACCTGGGCACGAAGAAGGACACCGGCACGGTGACCGTCCTGTTCGGCTCGGCCTCCGGCCTGACCGGCAAGGGCGCCAAGCAGTACTCGCAGAACACGGCGGGCGTGCCCGGCAGCAACGAGACCGACGACGCCTTCGGCCAGACGGTCCGCCTGGCCGACCTCGACAAGAACGGCAAGGCCGACCTCGTCGTCGGCTCCGGCTACGAGAACGGCTACGGCGCCGTCACCGTCCTGCGCGGCGCCTCCTCCGGACCGACCACCTCCGGCGCCACGTTCCTCTCCGCCCGGGACGTCTCCCTCAAGGGCAACGCCTCCTTCGCCTGGGCCATCGCCCAGTGACACGTCCCCGCCCCCCGCACAGCACCACGAGGTTCCCCATGCGCCTGCGCACCGCCGCGACCGCACTCGTCGCGGCCACCCTGACCCCGTTCGCCCTCACCGCGCCCGCCGCGCACGCCGCCGCGCCCGCCGCCCCGTACGACTTCAACGGGGACGGCCGCGCCGACCTGGCGATCGGCGCGCCCGGCGCCACCGTCGCCGGCAAGGCCAAGGCGGGCGCCGTGTCCGTCGTCTACAGCGGCACCGGCGGCCCCAGGACCTCGACCAGGACCCTCCTCACCCAGAACACCGCCGGCGTCCCCGGCAGCGCCGAGGCCGACGACGCGTTCGGCACCTCCGTGGCCTCCGCCGACCTCGACCGCGACGGCTACGCCGACCTGATCGTCGGCGCCCCCGGCGAGGACACCAGCAACGACACCAACGACGGCGTCGCGACCATCGTCTGGGGCTCCGCCTCCGGCCTGTCCGGCGCCCGCACGGTGAACAACTTCGCCCACTCCAGCCACGACCGCTACGGCCTGTCCCTCACCGCGGGCGACTTCGACGCCGACGGCCACCCGGACATCGCCGTCGGCGCCACCGGCTCGACGATGCTCACCTTCGTCCCCGGCCCCATCACCCGCTCCGGCCCGTGGCACGGCGGCACCTCCCAGGGGATGGGCGCCTATCTCGGCTCCTACGGCGTCCCGTACCTCTCCTCCGGCGACGTCACCGGCGAGGGCTTCGACGCGCTCGTCACCCACGGCCACCGCAACGGCGGCGGCAGCTTCAGCGACCTGCTGGACGGCCGGATCAGCAACTCCGGCGACTGGGCGTCGTACCTGCCCCCGGGCTACGTCTCCGCCGTCGGCGACATCGACGGCGACGGCCACGGGGACATCGCCGTCGGCAACGACCGGGAGCCCTCCGCCGACTTCCTGGGCGTGCTCGGCGGCCAGGTCACGATCGTCTACGGCGGCCCCGACGGCCGCGACAAGGACCGCCCCGAGGTCGTCCTCACCCAGAACACCGCCGGCGTCCCCGGCGCGTCGGAGGCCGGCGACCGCTTCGGCAGCGGCGTCGCCCTGGGCGACGTCAACGGCGACGGGTACGCCGACCTCGCCGTCGGCGCCGCGGGCGAGAACGGCGGGGCCGGCGCCGTCACCGTCCTGTACGGCACGGCCTCCGGTCTCACCACCGACGGCTCCAAGTCCTACACCCAGAACACCGCGGGCGTGCCCGGCGGTTCGGAGAAGGGCGACCTCTTCGGCACCCGCGTCGTCCTCACCGACCACACCGGCGACGGCCGCGCCGACCTGTCGGTCTCCGCGCCGGGCGAGAACTCCGGCGACGGCTCGGTCTGGTCCCTGCGCGGCGCGGCGAGCGGCCTCACCACCACGGGCGCGATCAGCTTCGGCCCGGCCACGGCAGGCGTGTCCACCGCCGGCAGCCCGCGCTTCGGCACGGCCCTCGGTGGCTGACCGCCGTCCCCACACACCGACCAACGGGAGGACCCCCATGACCCCGACGCCCCGCCGCACGACCCGGCTCCGGCTCACCGCCGCGACGGCCGCCGCCGCCCTCACCGGCGGCCTGCTCGCCCTGTCCGTGTCCCCGGCGACCGCCGCCGACCGCGCCGACCGCGCCTTCCGGGCCGACTTCAACGGCGACGGCTACGGCGACGTGGCCTTCGCCGCCCCGTACGGCAGGGTCGACGGCCAGGGCATGGCCGGCTACGTCG
>NZ_JAPSKQ010000305.1 GCF_031181555.1 Streptomyces sp.
ACCCGTCGGCGACCACCCGCAACGGGTGCGTCTCGGTCAGGTGGAGGCCGACTGGTCCGCTCCGTCCGGCGGTTGAGCCGGACGGAGCGGCGGAGGGTGGGCACGGCGAGGCTCAACCGCCCACCCTCCGGGTCACGTTCAGCAAGTACTCCTTCCGGTTCAGCGGGTTGTGGTCCGTGCGCGGACGCCGCGGCACCGTGCCGCGGGTGACGGGCGCGTAGTGCCCGAAGGCGCTCTCCAGCTCGCCCTCGCCCCGGGTCGGCCCCGGCAGCCGCTGTCCCAGCGCGTGCACCCGGGCGGCCGGCACCGTGCCCCGAAGGACGCAGCGGTCCCCGCGGGTCTCCGTGGTCCGCGGCACGGCACCCAGCCCGGTCAGCACCGGCAGCAGGGCGCCGGGGGCGTCCGCCGGAGCCTCGATGCGGAAGCGGTGCATCGGCTCGTGCACCACGGTCCCCGCCCGCCGCAGGGCCTCGGCCAGGACCAGCGGGGCGACGCCCCGGAAGTCGGCGCCGGTGCTCGACATGCTCTTGTCGAAGCCCTGGTGCGCGTGGCTCTGCCGGGGCCAGTAACCGGAGTGGGTCATGGTGACCGTGCAGTCGGTGACCCGCCAGCCGTACAGGCCCTGTTCGAGCGTCTCGCGCACGGTGTCCTCGACCGCCTTGAAGAAGGCGTACGACATCGAGCCCAGCTCCACCTCCAGCCGGAAGTCCACGCCCGCGCCGGCCGGCGCCGGGTCGCCCCGCAGGCCGACCGTCGCGAGGAACGGGTTCGGGTCCTTGCCGATGAACTCGACGGCCGCCCCGGACCCGGCCGGCCGCTCGACGCACAGCGGTGTCGTCTCCCGGAAGGTGACGTCGAGCCCGTACTCCTCGGCGAGGGTGGCCTGGACGACCTCCTTCTGCACCTCGCCGTAGAGCGACACGGAGGTCTCCCGCCGCACCTCGTCGTGGCGCAGGCCGATCAGCGGGTCCTGTTCGGCCAGCCGGGTGAGCGCGAGGTGCAGCGCGCCCTGGTCCACGCCCGGTTCCGGGACGACGACGGTCTCCAGGGTGGGCGGTGCGAAGAAGTGCCCGTACGGCGGGCGGGGTTCGCCGATCGCGTCGCCGACGCGGATGTCCGCCAGGCCCCACAGCCGGGCGATCCGGCCCGCCGGTACCGCGTCCGCCCGGGTGTCCGTGCCGTGGCCGAAGACACTGATCCCGGTCACCCGGCCCTCCGCCCCGCCGTCACGGCCGAACGGGATCCGGTCGCGGGTGCGCAGCGTGCCGGAGAACATCCGCGCGTAGGCGACCTTCTCCCCCGCCGGCCCCCGCTCCACCTTGAACACCGTGCCGGAGACCGGCCCGTCGGGGTCGCCGCCGGCCGGCGGCAGCAGTTCCTTGACGCCGGCCAGCAGCGCGTCCACGCCGGCGCCCGTGAGGGCGGAGCCGAAGCAGACGGGGTGCACGAGCGCCTGCCGGCTCTGCTCGGCCAGGGCCGTGCGCAGGCGCTCGTCCGTGACCGCGCCCTCCACGTAGGCGGCGAGCAGCTCGTCGTCGTGGCCGGTGAGGACGTCGAGGGCGGCCGGGGGGAGACCGGGCACGAAACGGGCCCCGGGTGTGCCGAGCCGGCCGGTGGTGCCCATGGGCACGATCGCCGGGGTGAGGCGCGCCGAGACCGCCCGGAGCAGGTCCGCCTCCCGTGCCCCGCGCCGGTCGATCTTGTTGACGAAGAGCAGGGTCGGGATGCGCAGCCGCTGCAGGGTGCGCATGAGCACCCGTGTCTGCGCCTGCACCCCCTCGGCGGCGGAGACGACGAGCACGGCGCCGTCCAGCACGCCGAGCACCCGCTCCACCTCGGCGATGAAGTCCGGGTGACCGGGGGTGTCGAGGAGGTTGACCGTCACGTCGTCGAGCGGGAACGAGACGACCGCGGACTTGATGGTGATGCCGCGCCGGCGTTCCAGCGCGAGGGTGTCGGTGCGGGTGCTGCCGTCATCGACGCTGCCGATCTCGTCGATCACGCCGGCCGAGTGCAGCAGCCGCTCGGTCAGGCTGGTCTTACCGGCGTCGACATGGGCGAGGATTCCCAGATTGAGCACGTGCACGAAGCGTCATGTCCTTCGGAGAGGGGGCCGTTCCTGCCTGGGGGGACATGAACGGTGCGCGCATTGCTGCTCCTCGGGACCTCGACGGCGTCGTCCCCGGTAGTGCAGCAGACCGGCACGGGCGGCGACAACGGATTAACGCTCGGCAAAGCCTGTCGCGGCCCTCACCCCGCTCCCGGAAGCCGTCCTGCAGTGACGCGCGTCACGTCCGGCGACCGGCCGGTCCTCGCCACCCCCCGGCGCTTCCCGGAGGGCGTCGAGGTGGTCGTCGAGTGGCCGCACCGGTATCTGCGCGGCACCGGAACCGACGAGCGCACGGTGATCTGCGTCCTCATCCACGGCCCGAAGTTCGACCTGCCCCCGCTCCGGGAGGCGCTGCGCCGGCCGGCCGCGTACATCGGCGCGATGGGCAGCCGCCGCACCCACGCCGGCCGGACGGAGCGGCTGATCGGGGCCGGGCTCACCGAGCGCGAGCTGTCCCGGCTGCGCTCCCCGGTCGGCCTCGACCCCGGTGCCCGTACGCCCGAGGAGGTGGCCGTGTCCGTGGCCGCCGAGATCGTCGTGCTGCGCTGGGGCGGCACGGGCGTACCGCTGACCACCACGGAGGGAGCGGTCCATCCACCCCCTCCCGCACCCTGATCCCCCTGGTTCCCCCTGGCCCCTTGAGCCCGCCTCCCGAGGAGGAGGACGCGGACCGGCACCACGGGTTCACCGTCCTCGAGGGGCGGGACGAGAGGGCGTATCGCGTGGTGCCGGCCGTCGGCGGCCGGGACGGCCGACGCGGCGGGTGCGACGCGCGCGGCGGACGTGGTGGAACCCTCGCGGGAAGAGCCCCTCGACCCGCTGCGCACCGCCGGGACACCGGTCGCCGAGCACGCCGCCGCGGCCCTCGCCGCCGTCGGTGCGGTGGCCGTGCCGGCCGCGGGGACGCGCGGACGCGCGGACGCGCAGACGGCGACGGACCCGAAAAGAAGGTGTGTAAGCGCGGCTGAGAGGGGTAGTCGCCCCGTATCACCTCCGATCGTGGGAAGGAGGTCCGTGAGAGCGCATCTACTCGCAGCGCCCGGGCCGCTTCCACCGACACGGAGCGGCCCGGCCCGTCAGCACACGGTCACCGCCGCGGGGGCAGCCGGTGGAGTTCCACCTCGCCGAGCCGGCCGCCGGTGATCGTGGCGGTCATGTAGGTGCAGTGCGGTTGTCGGCGGCGGTCCGTCGGCGAGCCCGGGTTGAGCAGACGAAGTCCCGTGGCGGCAGTGGTGTCCCACGGGATGTGACTGTGCCCGAAGACCAGTACGTCCAGCTCGGGGAACCGTGCGGCGCACCGGG
>NZ_JAPSKQ010000013.1:0-64319 GCF_031181555.1 Streptomyces sp.
GGCTGAGCGCCAGCACGTTGGCGTCGTTCCAGCGGCGCGCGCCGTCCGCCGTATAGGCGTCCGTGCACAGGGCGGCCCGGACGCCCGGCACCTTGTTGGCGGCGATCGACGCGCCGGTGCCGGTCCAGCAGCACACCACCGCCTGGTCCGCCGTCCCGTCGGCGACCTCGCGGGCCGCCGCCTCGGAGCAGACCGCCCACTGCGGGTCGTCCCCGGGGCTCAGGGCGCCGTGCGGGCGCACCTCGTGACCGCGCTCGCGCAGCTCGGCGAGGAGGGCGCGGGCCACGGGTTCGTCCATGTCGGAGGAGACGGAGATCCGCATGCTCCCGAGCCTACCCGGCCGCGGCCGGGCAGGCCTCCGGCAGAGGCCCAGCCGTCCGGCGCGGGCCGCGCTCCGGCCCCGTCGGACATGGTGCCGGGCCACCCGGCCCGGACCTGGGGCCTCCCGTCCGGGTCATGCCGGGCTCGCGGGCCCCGGCACCGTGCCTCGCTCCCCGACCCGGCCCGACCCGAACGGAAGACCCTAGACTGACACCCCCACGACGTGCCGGATGACCTGCTGGAGCGCGCCGGCCCCGCCCGTCCGCCAGAGTCGAGGAGCGTGCCCTTGTTCTACTACCTGCTGAAATATGTGCTGCTGGGCCCGCTGCTGAGACTGGTCTTCCGGCCTCGGATCGAGGGCCTGGAGCACGTGCCGTCGTCCGGTGCCGCCATCGTGGCGGGCAACCACCTGTCGTTCTCGGACCACTTCCTGATGCCCGCGGTGCTCAGGCGGCGCATCACCTTCCTCGCGAAGGCCGAGTACTTCACCGGCCCCGGTCTCAAGGGCCGGCTGACGGCGTTCTTCTTCCACAGCGCGGGGCAGATCCCGGTCGACCGCTCCGGCAAGGAGGCCGGTCGGGCCGCCATCCGGGAGGGCCTCGGAGTGCTGTCCAAGGGGGAGCTGCTCGGCATCTACCCGGAGGGCACGCGGTCGCACGACGGCCGTCTCTACAAGGGCAAGGTCGGCGTCGCGGTGATGGCCCTCAAGGCGGGCGTCCCGGTGGTTCCCTGCGCGATGATCGGCACCTTCGAGGCGCAGCCGCCCGGCAAGGTCGTCCCCCGTGTCCATCCGGTGGTGATCCGCTTCGGCGAACCGCTGGACTTCTCGCGCTACGCCGGCATGGAGCACGAGAAGGCGGTCCTGCGCGCCGTCACCGACGAGATCATGTACGCCATCCTCACCCTGTCCGGGCAGGAGTACGTCGACCGGTACGCGGCCGTCGTCAAGGCGGAGGAGACCGCGCGCACGGCGCAGGAGAAGCGCCGGTTCCCGCGCCTGCCGCAGGGCTGACCGTCCCGGGCACACCGGCGGGGGCGACCGGGCCGGTGGCACCGCGGGATCCGGCGGCCCGACGCGTGGGCCCTGCCGGCGGACGGCTACCCCAGGGAGGAGAGCCCTTCGTCGAGCAGGCGGCGGAGCCGCAACGCGTCCGGCGCCACGGCGGTCACCAGGACGGCGGGCCCGGCGAGCGGAAGCACCGCGGCGCCGTCCCCCAGCCGGCGCGGACCGACCGGAGCATCCGCGAACTCGGGCCGGACGACGACGAGCTGGCCGACGGCGCGGTGTCCGGCGAGCACGGCGGGGCCGTCCCAGCCGCCCGGGGCCCCGGGCCCGCAGGCCAGCTCCTGGTCGAGGACGACGCGTCCGGCGATCCGTACGGTCAGGCGGCCGGCGAGCGTGCCGGGGTGCTCCCCCGCGCGTCCCAGTACCTGTTCCTCGCGCAGGACGAGCCTGGCCCGGGCGGCGAGGTCGACCCGGGTGGTGACGCGCAGCTCGCTGCCCCGGGCGGATATCAACTGCTCCGGCAGCCAGTGCAGCTCGGCGCCGTCGGCGACGGTGATCCGTACGTCGTAGCGGGCCCCGCCCTTGTTCTGTCCCGGCAGGGCGAGGGTGGCCGCGGCCGATCCGACGCGCAGCCGCGCGCCCTCCTCGACCTCCGTCCGCACCGCGAAGCGGTCACCGCCGAGCGGTCCGCTCATGGCGCCGACGAGCACGACCCGCGCCTCGGCGCCGCTCCCCCGGCTCCGCCGGAGGGCCAGCGGTCCGTCGCTCTCCAGCACGGGCAGGCAGGTCCCGCCCCGGCCGTCGGAGCGGGCCCGGATCCGGGCGACGGCGCGTACGCCGGCGGTGTTCACGCCGTCCACGCGGCGAGCCGCTCCCGCACCCAGCCGGCGACGCCGGCCACCCCCTCCTCGCTGCGCAGCGACTGGAAGACCACGGGCAGAGGGGCCCGCTGCGCCTCGGCGTCGGCGGCCATGCGGCCGAGGTCGGAGCCGACGTACGGGGCGAGGTCGGTCTTGTTGACGACCAGCAGGTCGGCGGTGGTCACCCCCGGGCCGCCCTTGCGCGGGATGTCGTCCCCGCCGGCCACGTCGATGACGAAGATCTGCGCGTCGACGAGCCCTCTGGAGAAGGTGGCGGTGAGGTTGTCCCCGCCGGACTCGACGAGGACGAGGTCCAGCGGGCCCACCTCGTCCTCCAGGTCCTCCACCGCTTCGAGGTTGGCGGAGATGTCGTCCCGGATCGCGGTGTGCGGACACGCCCCGGTCTCCACGGCGGTGATCCGCTCGGGCGGCAGCACGGCCTCACGGAGCAGGAACTCGGCGTCCTCCCGCGTATAGATGTCGTTGGTGACGACGGCGAGCGACACCTCGTCCCGCAGGGCCCGGCAGAGGGCGGCCACGGTGGCGGTCTTCCCGGACCCGACGGGGCCGCCCAGTCCGATACGGAGAGCCCGGCGGGTGCCGTCCGGGCGGCGGGCGTCGGCGCTCACGGCCCCGGGGCCGCCGTGGGCGTGGTCGAGGTGCATGGAAATGTGGTCCTCCCTCTCTCGTGACGGTCCGGCGGCCTTCCCCGCGGGTCCTGTCCCACGGGTCCTATGACGCGAACAGGCGTACCGGCCACGTCGCGTGGGCCTCCGCGTCGGTCTCGAGCAGCGGCGCCGACGCCGCGGGCAGCGCGTCGCTCCCCTCGTCGGCCACCCTCCGCGCCGCCTCGACCGCCCGGTCGGCCACCCGGTCCAGCTCCGGCGCCAGCCGGGCCAGTACGCGCGTCGCGTCGAAGGGATCGAGGCCCAGCAGCCGCACCGTCGCCGTCGCCGGCCCGCTCACGCTCTCGTAGGCCGCGCAGTACGCCGCGTCGGCCGGGCCCAGTCCGGCCGCCCGTGCCGTGAGGCCCAGAACCACCGGTTGGTGCGCCCCCTTGGGGAACCGCCCCGCCAGCGCGTCCAGTTCGGCCGACGGCCAGGTCCCACGCGCCGCCCGCATGAGTTGCCGGCCCAGTCTGCGCGCGGCCGACCGGAGCGCGGGCGAGGGTGTCCTGGCGTCGGCCGCCTCGTCCAGGAGGACGGGGTCGGCGCCCAGTGCGGCCGCCGCCGCGAGCGCCGACGACACCTGTCCCGTCGTGTGGAGGCGCCCCCGGCAGAAGTCCTCCAGCGTGCTCGCCCCGGTGATCCGTCCGGCGCCGACCGCCGCCTCCGCACCGCCGGAGTGCGCGTGTCCCCCGGCGGGGAAGCGGCCGTCGGCCAGGACGAGCAGTGCGGCCCTCGGTGTCGCGGAGGCCATCAGAAGAGGAAGTACCGCTGGGCCATGGGCAGTTCGGGGGCCGGAACCGCCTCGATCAGTTCCCCGTCGATGTGCACGGCGAAGCTGTCCGGGTCGATGCGCACATCGGGCCGGGTGTCGTTCTCGCGCATGTCCGCCTTGGTCACCCCGCGTGTGGAGTCGATCGCCGTGAACCGCTTGCCCAGCCCCAGCCGTTCCGGCAGCGCGTCCTCGATCGCCGCCGGGGCGACGAAGTTCAGCGAGTTGGCGGCCGGTGCCCGGCCGGTCGCGCCGTACATCGGGCGCGGGAGGACGGGCTGCGGTGTGGGGATCGAGGCGTTGGCGTCGCCCATCTGCGCGTAGGCGATCTGCCCGCCCTTGAGGACGAGCCGGGGTTTGACCCCGAAGAACGCCGGGTCCCACAGCACCAGGTCGGCCAGCTTTCCGGTCTCGACGGAGCCGACCTCGCGGGCGAGGCCCTGGGCGAGGGCCGGGTTGATCGTGTATTTGGCGACATAGCGACGCACCCGGCGGTTGTCCGCGCGCCCGTCGCCCGGGAGGGCGCCGCGCCGCCGTTTCATCACATGGGCCGTCTGCCAGGTCCGCATGATCACCTCGCCGACGCGTCCCATGGCCTGGGAGTCGGAGGAGATGATCGAAATGGCGCCCAGGTCGTGCAGGACGTCCTCCGCGCCGATGGTGGACGGCCGGATCCGGGACTCGGCGAAGGCCAGGTCCTCCGGCACCGCGGGGTTCAGGTGGTGGCACACCATCAGCATGTCGAGGTGTTCCTCGGCGGTGTTGACGGTGAACGGCCGGGTCGGATTGGTCGAGCTGGGCAGGACGTGCGGCTCGGAGACCACCGTCATGATGTCCGGGGCGTGTCCGCCGCCCGCGCCCTCGGTGTGGTAGGCGTGGATGCCGCGCCCGGCGATCGCGGCGAGCGTGTCGCCCACGAATCCGGCCTCGTTGAGGGTGTCCGTGTGGATGGCGACCTGGACGCCGGTCCGCTCGGCGACGGTCAGCGAGGCGTCGATGACGGCCGGGGTCGATCCCCAGTCCTCGTGCAGTTTCAGCCCGACCGCGCCGCCCCTGATCTGGGAGAGCATCGCCTCGTGGGAGACGGTGTTGCCCTTGCCGAGCAGGCCGATGTTGAGCGGGTACGCCTCCATCGCCTCCAGCATCCGCGCCAGATGCCACGGCCCGGGGGTGACGGTGGTCGCCTTGGATCCCTCGGCGGGGCCGGTGCCGCCGCCGACCAGGGTGGTGACGCCGGAGGCCAGCGCCTCGTCGGCGGTCTGCGGGCAGATGAAGTGGACGTGCGCGTCGATGGCGCCGGCGGTCAGGATCCGCCCGTTGCCCGCGATGACCTCCGTCTCGGGGCCGATGACGAGGTCCGGGTGGACACCGTCCATGGTGTCGGGGTTGCCCGCCTTGCCGATGCCGGTGATCCGGCCGTCCCGGATGCCGACGTCGGCCTTGACGACGCCCCAGTGGTCGACGACGACCGCACCGGTGACGACCGTGTCCGGGGTGCCGTCCGCGCGGGCGGCACGGGCCTGGCCCATGGACTCGCGGATGACCTTGCCGCCGCCGAACACGGCCTCGTCCCCGGCGAGTCCGGGGCCGCCGGAGCGGTCCTCCTCGATCTCGATCAGGAGGTCGGTGTCGGCGAGCCGGATGCGGTCGCCGGCCGTCGGGCCGAACAGGTCGGCATAGGCGGCGCGGGAGATCTCAGGCATCGAGGGCACCCCCGGTCTCCCCGCGCAGTCCGGGCACGACACGGGCTCCGGTGAGCGGGACGAGTTCCGCCTCGACCGGGATGCCGGGTTCAAAACGTACGGCGGTTCCCGCGGGGACGTTCAGCCGCTTGCCGCGGGCCGCCGCGCGGTCGAACTCCAGGCCCGGGTTGGTCTCGGCGAAGTGGTAGTGGGAGCCGACCTGCACGGGCCGGTCGGCGGTGTTGAGGACGGTCAGCCGGGTGACCCGACGGCCCGCGTTGTAGGCGATCGGATCGTCGGCGAACAGGATCTCTCCGGGAATCACGGCGGCGGCTCCCCCCGTCAGACGATGGGGTCGTGGACGGTGACGAGCTTGGTGCCGTCCGGGAAGGTGGCCTCCACCTGGACGTCGTGGATCATCTCGGGGACGCCCTCCATGACGTCGTCCCGGGTGAGCAACCGGCGTCCCGACGCCATGAGTTCGGCGACGGTGCGGCCGTCCCGGGCGCCCTCGAGGATGTGCGAGGCGAGGAGAGCGACCGCCTCGGGGTGGTTCAGCCGCAGCCCGCGGGCGCGGCGCTTGGCCGCCACGTCGGCCGCGACATGGATCAGGAGCCTCTCCTGCTCGTGCGGGGTCAGTTGCACGGCGTCCCACCTCACAGTCCTCGCTCCGGGCCGCGCGGGGCCCGGTTGCCGCGGCCCCGGGGCGAGATCCCGGTGGCGTGGACCGGCAGGCTAGTCGGGCGGCGTTTCGGGGACGTTAACCGCGCCGTGATCCGGTGTCAGGTGTCCGCGGGGGCGCGGCCCACCGACATCAGCGCCCGCAGACCGTCGCCCAGCGTCTGCTCGGAGATCCCGCCGAAAAGGGCCATCTGGGCCGCGAAGCCCTGCACGAGCGCGATCATCGTCCGCGCCATGGCGTCGGCGTCGGCGTCGGCGGGCATCAGGCCGGCGTCCTTGTAGCTCTCGACGATCTCCCCCCAGGCCGTGCGGACGTTCCGGTATCCGTCGCCCAGCACGACCGCCAGTTCGGGGCTGCGCGTGGTCTCCGTCCACACCTGGATCATCAGCCGCGGGAACATCCACTCGCCGCCCTCCAGGGTGGCCGGCCGCTGCTCCCGCATCCGGGCCAGGGCTCGCGGGATGAGCACATCGGGGGTGGGCGGCGGGCTCTCCTGGGCGGCCCGCTCGAAAATGCCGCGCACCGTGTCGAGCACCTCGGTCACGATCGCGGCGATCAGTTCCTCCTTGCCGCTGAAGTACCGGTAGACGGCACCCGCGGAGAGGTCCACCTCCTTGAGCACGTCCTGCATCGAGGTGGCGTGGAAGCCGTTGCGGGCGAAGCAGGACGCGGCGCCGTCGAGGATCTGGCGGCGGCGGGCGTCGAGGTGTTCCTGGGATACGCGGGCCATGCGGCCAACTTAAAACGAACGTTCCTTCTTGACAAGGAGCACCGGAAGCGGGACGGTGATGACAAAGAAAAACGAACGATCCTTCTTTTTGAGCGGCCGCCGAGACGTCGGGCACCCGCCGCAGAAGCCGCTCGGCCTCCGGGAAGCACCCCAAGGAGCCCTCATGCCCACCTCATCCGCCGCCTCCGCGCACCGTCCGGCCCTCTCCGTGCCGCCGCACCGGCGCGTCGTGGCCGTGATCGTGCTGATCCCCGCCCTGGTGGCGCTGGCGCTCTGGGCCTTCGCCTGGCCCGCGGCCCGTACGGCGCCCCGTGACCTGCCGCTCGGCGTGGCCGGTCCCGCCGCCGCGACCGCACCGGTGGAGCAGCGACTGGAGGGCCGGGAGGGCGCCTTCGACCTCCACCGCTACGCAGACGAGTCCGCCGCCCGGGAGGCCGTCGAGGACCGCGAGGTGTACGGCGCGGTCGTCGTCACCGAGCAGGGTCCGAAGCTGCTCACCGCCTCCGCCGCGAGCCCGGTCGTGGCCCAGACGCTGCAGCAGGCGGTGGCGGACCCGGCGTCCGCCGCCGGCGCCCGGGTCACGACCGCGGACGTGGTGCCCGCGGCCGCGGGCGATCCGCGCGGCGCGGCCATGAACGCGAGCGTGCTGCCGCTCGCCCTGGCCGGAATCGGGGCCGGCACCGCGGTGACCCTGCTGGGGCTGCGCGGTGCGCGCGCGGCGACCGCGCTGGTGGTGTCGGCCGCCCTGGTCGGCGTGGTGGCCGCGGCGCTGGCGCAGAGCTGGCTGGAGGCCGTCCCGGGGAACTGGTGGGCCGTGGCCGGCACGTTCGGGCTGGCCGCGCTGGCCATGGGCGCGGCGGTCGCGGGACTGGCGGCGCTGATCGGGCGGGCCGGCCTCGGGCTCGGCACCCTCCTGATCATGCTGCTCGGCAACCCCTTCTCGGGGGCGGCCTCGGCGCCGGAGATGCTGCCGGAGCCGGCCGGGGCGATCGGCCAGTGGCTGCCGCCGGGCGCGGGCGTGTCGCTGCTGCGCTCGGTGTCCTTCTTCGACGGCGCGGCCGGCACCGGCCCCGCCCTGACGCTGACCTGGTGGGCGGCGCTGGGCCTGGGCGCCGTCCTGCTCGCCGGCGCGCCGAAGCGGCGGACGGGGAACGCGGAGCCCGCACCCGGGCGGAACCCGGCCGCCGCCGGCTGACCGGCCGCACGCCGTCGACCGACCGGACGCACGCCGCCTGCCGACCGGCCGCGAGGGTCACCGGCCGCACAGGAACGGCCGTGCACTCCCGCCGCGGCGGACGGGGGTGCACGGCCTCGTCGTCCGGCGAGGTCTTACGAGGTGGCCGTCCCCCGGTGCTCCGCCGCGATGCCGAACCGCTGCTGTCCACGGGAGGCGGGTGTGGCCTCGCGGACGCCGGCGACCGTACTGATCACCTGCTCCTCCGCGGGCTCCTGGAGTTCCTGGAGCTCCTCGAGCCGTCGCAGGTCATCGGCGGACACGAGGGCGACGAGGGGCTTTCCGTGCCGGGTCACGACGACGCGTTCACCGCCGTACACCACCCGGTTGATCAGGTCGGCGAGCTCAGCCCTGGCTTGCGTCACCGGAATCTCGTAGGCCATGCGTCCATCATAACGTCACGTACGTCCTGTACATTTTTTACAGAGGCCGCAGAGACAGCGACGCGTGCGCCGGAGACGGCCGCGCTCTGCCACAGGAGGGGTTCGCATGACCCGACCGTCCGCCCGCCACGTCCTGCCCGAGTTCACCGATCGCACGGCGTCCGGGCACCGGACGATGGATCCGTACTCGAAGCTGCTCCAGGAGCGGATCGTCCTTCTCGGGACCCGGATCGACGAGACCTCCGCGAACGACGTGATGGCCCAGTTCATGTACCTGGAGCACCAGGCACCGGACCGGGACGTCTCGCTCTACGTCAACTCCCCCGGCGGCTCGTTCCACGCCATGTCGGCGATCTACGACACGCTGCGCTACGTCACCTGCGACGTGGAGACGATCTGCCTCGGCCGGGCCGAGGGGACCGCCGCGCTGCTGCTCGCCGCCGGCACCCCGGGCAAGCGATTCGTGCTGCCCGGCGCCCGCCTGGTGCTCCGTCAGCCCGCCCTGACCGAGCCGGCACAGGGCCGGGCGAGCGATCTGGCGATCCGGGCGGAGGAGTTGGCCCGCATCCGGTCCCGGATGGAGGAGATGCTCGTCCGGCACACGGGCCGCACCGCCGAACAGGTCCGGTCGGACATCGAGCGGGACACGGTCCTCGACGCGCGGGCGGCGGTGGACCACGGCCTGGCGGACCGGATCGTGCCCGGCCGCAGGGGCGTTCACCCCGCCACCGGCACGAGGTGAGCCGCCGATGCTGCCACCGGAACTGCCTCCCCTGCCCGCGCTGACCCGCGCGGAGGCCGAGTTGATCGACCGTTACCTCGAGGTCGTCGACCTGCTCGGCCGCATCAACCCCGCCGCGGACGGTGACACCTATCGCGGACTGCGCGCCGCACAGGCGCTGGTCGGCAAGGCCGTCGCGCTGCGCGACGCGCTGACCGTGATGCACCGGCGCGGCGAGACCGAACTGCACTGCGCCACACTGGTCCGGGCGCTGCGGGTACTGGACGGCGAACGGCGCACCGCCCGGCTCACCCTGCCGCCGGACCCCGGCTGTTGACGCCCGCTCCGGTCCGGGCGGCCGCCCTCGGCGGCGGTACGTCCGGAACCGGAGCTGAAACGGACCAAATGGCGTACCCCCATCCGGCGCAGATATGCCTGCTGTTTTCGGGTCGCCGAAGTTGCACAACACGCGTACCCGGAGGGCGGAATGGGGCATTCCGATGCTGGTCCGGGGCTCCCCGGCGCTCTTGACAACGACTCGAACAGGAAGGTGTCCACCCGAACGGGTGAGTGGTGAGTAACAACACAAATCCCCGGTTCCATTGGGATTTCGGGCGGGTCATGGGCCAAGATCCCTGACTGACGACAAGACCCCGCCGCCGCGGCGGGGCGATCCGGGCGGACGCCGAGTCCTGCCGCCGCCCGGATGACCGGTCGACAGGAGTGGATCGGCAGGAGTGGAGGACCCAAGCACGACGGGTCGCCGGGACCTCGGTTCCGAGCAGCCCTTGGGGTGAAGCCGCACACGTGCGGCCGGGCAACTTCGCCAGCCCGAATCCGACAGGTCATCCTTCACAGGCGGCTGACGAAGGGTTGCGCATGACTGCGCTCAATCGTGTCCCGTCTCTCATGGCCCGGGCCGGCACGGCCTCGGCCCTCACCCTGGCCGCCGTGGGCGGCTCGATCGTGGTCCCGGGTGCCGCCTCGGAGGCCTCGGCCGCGAGCGCGGCCACCAAGGCCCTGCAGGTCGCCGCTTCGAAGAAGGGCTCGCCCTACAAGTGGGGCGCCACCGGGCCGTACAGGTTCGACTGCTCCGGGCTCACCCTGTACTCGTTCAAGAAGGCGGGCAAGAAGCTGCCACGCACCGCCGCACAGCAGTACAACAAGACGCACCGCGTCTCCGCCAAGAACCGCAAGGCGGGCGACCTGGTGTTCTTCCACTCGGGCAGCAACGTCTACCACGTCGGCATCTACGCGGGTAAGGACAAGATCTGGCACGCCCCGAAGACCGGGGACGTGGTGCGCCTGCAGAAGATCTGGACCCGCAGCGTCTGGTACGGCCGGGTCAAGTGACCCGCAAGTGACCCGCGGGGGCGGCGGCTCCCCGACGCGCCGCCGCCCCGCCGGGCATGACGGGCCTCAGCGGGTCACCCGTCACCGCATGGCCGAGCACCGCCCCTGCACCGCGCGCAACGAGACCCCGCTGCGGCGCGCCGACCGCAACCTCGCCGGGCTGCTCCAGGAACTGCGGCCCACCCGGACGGGTGTGCAGATCCTCTTCGCCTTCCCGCTGTCGCTCGCGTTCACCTCACGCTTCGGCTCGCTCGACACGGTGCAGCGCGTCACCTGTGTCATCACCCTGCCGCTGGCCGTGCCCGCCGCCGCGCTGTTCACCGCGCCCGCCGCGCTGCACCGTTCGTTGTCCCAGCAGGGCGCCAGGCCGCGCACCGTGCGGGTTTCGTCGCGGCCGGCCGCGGCCGGCCGCGTGGTGCTGGTGTTCACGTCCAGCGGTTCGGTGCTGCTGGTGGTGGACGTGACGACCGGCGGGGCCGGGGGCATCGCCGCGGGAGCGGGCACCTTCGTCCTCTGTCTCGGCCTGTGGGGACTGCTCCCCCGGCTGGCGCGGCGCGTGACCCCGCAGCCGCGGGCGGAGGCCGCCGGGGCGGAGCCCGGGCCCCGCGGTGCCGCGTGGCCGTGCCGAAGCGGCCGCGGGCCGTTCACGCCGCGACGGCGTCTCGCCGGTCACCCCCTCGCGGTGACGGTCCCTACAGCTCCTGCCGGCCCGCCGCCGTGACCGGTTCCGTGACCGGTTCCGCGACCGGGAGGGTCCACGGCAGTTCGACGGAGACGGTCTTGCCCCCCTCACGCGTGGGGCGGACCCTGAGCCTCCCCCCGCATTCCGCGGTCAGGCAGCGGATGATGACCAGTCCGCGGCCGTTGTCCTGCTGGACCGCGGCGGGCAGCCGCTTGGGTAAGCGGGGATGGCTGTCGGTGACACCGACGTGCAACCGCTCGTCACGGTCGAGGACCACGTCCACCGTGAAGGTGGGTGACTGCCCCAGGGTGTGCTGTACGGCGTTGGTGGCGAGTTCGGAGACGATCAGCCGGACGGTGTCGGAGACGTCCGTGTCCGCCGGCATGCCCCACTCCGCCAGCATGTCCACCACGTAGGCACGGGCCGCGGAGACCGAGGCGGGATCGCTCGGCAGAGTGACGGATGCTTCCAGATGGTCTGCCATGGCGACGTCGTCCCTTTCCCACGGGACCGCAGCCCGACACGGAGCGGATGGTTCGAGTACGGTCCCGCACTGGTGCTTCGCCGCCAGACTGCCATCACCGCACGGCGCGGGGCGGCGATCCACCGGGATATGCATATATCTGTCGCCCAAAGCGGTGAACTCTGCGACGAAAGACCGTATGCGGGCGACCCGGAAGGAGTAAGGAGGCTCCATGCAGCACGGTCCCGCGGTGCGCCGTCGGAAACTGGGCGCCGAACTGCGCACGCTGCGCACCTCGGCGGGGCTCACCAGTGGTGAGGCGGCCCGGCTGGTGGGCTGGCACCAGTCGAAGGTGAGCCGGATCGAGACCGGCACGAGCGGGGTGAAACCGGCCGACGTCCGGTTACTGCTCGACGCCTACGGCGTGGCCGACCCGCAGCTGCGGGAACTGCTGCTGGTGCTGTCGGGCTCCGGCGACGGCGACGGCCGGCACCACTGGTGGCACGCCTACCGCGGCGTACTGCCGCCGACCTACCGGGACTTCATCAGTCTGGAGTCCCAGGCGAGCGCGATGCGCACCCTGGAGACCACGGTGATCCCCGGGCTGCTGCAGACGCCGGAGTACGCGCGGGCGGTGACGCAGGCCGCGCTGGAGGGCGCTTCGGAGGAGCGGCTGGACGCCCTGGTGGAGGTGCGGCTGGCCCGGCAGGACGTGCTGCGGGCGGATCCTCCGCTGGAGTTGAGCGCGGTCCTGGACGAGGCGGTGCTGCGCCGGGAGGTCGGCGGTCCCGGTGTGATGGCCCGCCAGCTGGCGCGGCTGGTCGAGGCGGCCCGGCTGCCCCAAGTGCGGTTGCAGGTGCTGCCGTTCACCGCCGGAGCGCACATCGGCGTCACCGGCCCTTTCGTAATCTTCTCATTTTCGCGCACTTCTGATCTGGATGTGGTTGTTCTCGACCACTTGACGAGTAGCCTCTATCTGGAGCGGAAAGAAGACCTCCGGGCCTACTCGGAGGCCTTCAACGCCCTTTCGATCCACGCCCTTTCACCCGAGGACTCGTTGGATTTCATCGCCGGTACAGCCGCCGGCGCGTAAGGAGGCACGATGCCTGCACCGCCTCGGACCGTTCCTTCCAGCCTCGACCTGCACGGTGTGCGGTGGCTGCGCAGCAGCTACAGCACGGGCGCGAACAACTGCGTCGAGACGGCCCGGCCGGCCTTCGGCCCCCTGGCCGGACTGCTCGCCGTGCGCGACTCCAAGGCCCCGGCCGGGCCCGCGCTGCTCTTCTCCCCCGGGAGCTGGGCGGAGTTCGTGACCGCGGTCCGCTGATCACCGGTCGTCCGACGACCCGACCGATCAGCCCTTCGCCGGGCGACGCACGGCCGTGCCACGCCGACTCATGGCCGCGTTTCGCCGATCACCCGTACAGCGCGTTCGATCTCTGCCCCGGACAGGTCCGCGCGGGCGGTCAGTCTGAGCCGTGAGATGCCGTCGGGCACGGAAGGAGGACGGAAGCAGCCCACGGACAGGCCGGCCGCCCGGCAGTCGGCCGCCCATCGCACGGCCTGCTCCGGGGAAGGGGCGCGCACGGAGACGACCGCGGCGTCCGGGCGCACCGCTCCCAGCCCCGCGGCCGTCAGCCGGGTGTGCAGCTCGCGCGCCACCTCGCCCGCCCGTGCCGCGCGCCCGGGTTCGCGGCGCAGCAGCCGCAGCGCCGCCAGGGCCGCCCCCGCCGCCGCGGGGGCCAGACCCGTGTCGAAGATGAACGTCCGTGCCGCGTTGACCAGGTGCTCGATCACCCGGGCCGGGCCGAGCACCGCCCCGCCCTGACTGCCGAGCGACTTGGACAGCGTGACCGTCACGACGACGTCGTCGGCGCCCGCGATCCCCGCCGCGTGCGGGGCGCCCCGGCCGCCGTCGCCGAGCACGCCGAGGCCGTGGGCGTCGTCGAGCACCAGCCCCGCACCGTGCTCCCGGCACGCCTCGGCCAGCGCGGCGAGCGGGGCGGCGTCGCCGTCCACCGAGAAGACCGTGTCGGAGACGGCGACGGCCGGTCCGTCGTGCGCGTCCAGTGCCTTGCGCACCGCGTCGGGGTCGGCGTGCGCGGCGACCTGTGTCGTACCGCGGGCCAGCCGGCAGCCGTCGATGAGCGAGGCGTGGTTGCCCGCGTCGGAGACGATCAGGGAGCCGTGCGGGGCCAGCGCGGTGACCGCGGCGAGGTTGGCCGCGTAACCGGAGGAGAAGACCAGGGCCGCCTCGAAACCGCAGAAGCCGGCCAGCTCGCGCTCCAGCTCGGCGTGGAGTTCGGTGGTGCCGGTGACGAGCCGTGAGCCGGTGGCTCCGCCGCCCCAGGTCCGCGCGGCCCGTGCCGCGCCCTCGGTGACCTCGGGATGACGGGCCAGGCCGAGGTAGTCGTTGCTCGCCAGGTCGAGGAGGGGCGCGTCGGCCGCCCGCGGGCGCAGCGTCCGCACGAGTCCGGCGCGGCGGCGCAGATCCGCCTGCTCGTCGATCCAGCCGAACGCCATGGGTCCTCCGGGGCTTTTGTAGGCAGTGCACAGACACTAGCGGGACGGCCGACGGACCACTGTGTGGCAATACCCACACCTCGAAGCGGCTCTGTTGTACGAACTCTCCTTGGCCCGAGCGGGTCGAGTAGGACAGGATCGGCTCTCATGGACCTGCTGAACACGCTGGTGGACAAGGGGCTTCGGCGCGAGACGCCGACCCGTGGGGAAGCGCTGGCCGTCCTCGCGACGTCCGACGACGACCTGCTCGACGTGGTGGCCGCGGCCGGGAAGGTGCGGCGGCACTGGTTCGGCCGACGGGTGAAACTCAACTATCTGGTCAACCTCAAGTCCGGCCTGTGCCCGGAGGACTGCTCCTACTGTTCCCAGCGGCTCGGCTCCAAGGCCGACATCCTGAAGTACACCTGGCTCAAGCCGGACGAGGCGTCGAAGGCCGCCGCCGCCGGACTCGCGGGCGGTGCGAAGCGGGTGTGCCTGGTGGCCAGCGGTCGCGGTCCGACCGACCGCGACGTGGACCGGGTCTCCGACACCATCAAGGCGATCAAGGAGCAGAACGAGGGCGTCGAGGTGTGCGCCTGCCTCGGCCTGCTCTCCGACGGCCAGGCCGAACGGCTGCGCGAGGCGGGCGCGGACGCCTACAACCACAACCTCAACACCTCCGAGTCCACCTACGGGGACATCACCACCACGCACACCTACGCCGATCGCGTGGACACCGTGCAGAAGGCGCACGCGGCGGGGCTCTCCGCCTGCTCCGGGCTGATCGCCGGTATGGGCGAGTCCGACGAGGACCTGGTCGACGTGGTCTTCGCGCTGCGCGAGCTGGACCCGGACTCGGTACCGGTCAACTTCCTGATCCCGATGGAGGGCACCCCGCTGGCGAAGGACTGGCACCTGACGCCGCAGCGGTGCCTGCGGATCCTGGCGATGGTGCGGTTCGTCTGCCCGGACGTCGAGGTGCGGATCGCGGGCGGCCGCGAGGTGCACCTGCGCACGATGCAGCCGCTCGCGCTCCACCTGGCCAACTCGATCTTCCTCGGCGACTACCTCACCAGTGAGGGCCAGGCGGGCAGGGCCGACCTGGAGATGATCGCGGACGCCGGGTTCGAGGTGGAGGGCACCGACCGGGTGACCCTGCCGGAGCACCGGGCGGGCGGCGGATGCGGCTCGCACGAGGGCGACGGGTGCGGGACGCACGAAGGCGCCGGGTGCGGGACGCACGAGGGCGGCGGGGTGTGCGGTGCGGCACCGGCGGGTGCGGGCTCCTGTGCGGGTACGGACGGGGAGACCGTGCGCCGGGCCGACGAGCCGCGCACCGATCTGGTCGCCGTCCGCCGCCGGGGCGCCGGAACGGACCTCGCGCCCAATGCCTGAGCTCTCCCTCGCCGGACTGCTGGAGCTCGACCGGCGGCACGTCTGGCATCCGTACGGGCCCATGCCGGGCCGCCGGGAACCGCTCGTCGTGGAGTCGGCGAGCGGGGTGCGGCTGAAGCTCGCCGACGGTTCGGGCGAGCTGGTCGACGGGATGTCGTCCTGGTGGTCGGCGATCCACGGCTACAACCACCCGGTACTGAACGAGGCCGCCCGCGAGCAGCTCGCGCGGATGAGCCATGTGATGTTCGGCGGGCTCACGCACGAGCCCGCCGTCCGGCTGGCGAAGCTCCTCGTCGACGTGTCGCCCGACGGCCTGGAGCACGTCTTCCTCGCCGACTCGGGATCGGTGTCGGTCGAGGTCGCGGTCAAGATGTGCCTGCAGTACTGGCGTTCGCTGGGCCGGCCGGAGAAGCGGCGGCTGCTGACCTGGCGGGGCGGCTACCACGGCGACACCTGGCAGCCGATGTCCGTGTGCGACCCCGAGGGCGGGATGCACGAGCTGTGGACCGGGGTGCTGCCGCGTCAGGTGTTCGCCGAGGCCCCGCCCGCCGCGTACGAGGAGTCCTACGCCGACCGTCTGCGGGAGATGGTCGAACGGCACGCCGGTGAGCTGGCCGCGGTGATCGTGGAGCCGGTGGTGCAGGGCGCGGGCGGGATGCGGTTCCACTCCCCCGCGTATCTGCGGGTGCTGCGCGAGGCGTGCGACGCGCACGACGTGCTGCTGGTGTTCGACGAGATCGCGACCGGGTTCGGGCGCACGGGTGCCCTGTTCGCGGCGGACCACGCGGCGGTGGCCCCGGACGTGATGTGCGTGGGCAAGGCGCTGACCGGCGGCTATCTGACCATGGCGGCGACGCTGTGCACCGCGCGGGTGGCCGACGGCATCTCGCGCGGTGAGGTGCCGGTGCTGGCGCACGGGCCGACGTTCATGGGCAACCCGCTGGCGGCGGCCGTGGCCTGTGCCTCCGTCGAGCTGCTGCTCGGACAGGACTGGCGCGCGGAGGTCAAGCGGATCGAGGCGGGCCTGCGGGACGGGCTGGCGCCGGCGGCACGGCTGCCGGGGGTCCGGGACGTGCGGGTGCTGGGCGCCATCGGTGTCGTCCAGCTCGATCACGCCGTGGACATGGACGCGGCCACCCGGGCCGCGGTGCGCGAAGGTGTGTGGCTGCGGCCGTTCCGGGACCTGATCTACACCATGCCGCCGTACGTCACGGGCGACGCGGACGTGGCGCTGATCGCGCGGGCGGTGTGTGCGGCCGCGGAGGAGGGATGACATGCCGGTACTGGTGATCACGGGCACGGGCACCGAGGTCGGCAAGACGGTGGTGACGGCCGCGGTCGCGGCGACGGCGTTGTCGGCCGGCCGGTCGGTGGCCGTGCTGAAGGCGGCGCAGACGGGCGTGGGACCCGACGAGCCCGGGGACGCCGACGAGGTCGCCCGGCTCGCCGGTGCCGTGACGGCGGACGAACTCGCCCGCTATCCGGATCCGTTGGCGCCGGCCACGGCCGCCCGCCGGGCCGGCCGGGCACCGGTGCATCCGCACGACGTCGCCGAACGGGCCGCCAAGCTGGCCACCGAGCACGATCTGGTGCTGGTGGAGGGCGCGGGCGGGCTGCTCGTGCGGTTCGACGCGGCCGGCGGGACGCTGGCGGACGCGGCGGGGCTGCTGGCGGCGCCGGTGCTGGTGGTGGCGTCGGCGGGTCTCGGCACCCTCAACGCCACCGAGCTGACGACCCGTGAGCTGCGCGGACGCGGGCTCGATCCGGCGGGGGTCGTGATCGGCAGCTGGCCCGCACAGCCCGATCTGGCCTCGCGCTGCAATCTGCTGGACCTGCCGGACGTGACCGGGGTCCCGCTGCTGGGCGCGGTACCGGCCGGGTCGGCGGCCCTGGACCCGGCCGGCTTCCGGGCGTCGGCACCGCACTGGCTGGCGCCCCGGCTGGACGGGACGTGGGACGCGGAGGCGTTCCGGGTGCGGGAGGCCCCCTGACGGCGGCGGGAGGCGCGCGGGAAACACCCCGGCGGCGGGGAGGTGCGAGCGCCTCCCGCGGGGGAGAATCGCGGTGAGGCCCGTCCCGGGGAGGACCCCGTGCCTCCCCGGCCTTCCGGCTTCTTCCCCATGAGCAGGGAGGTACCCGCCATGTCCGCCGGCTCCGCGAAGGTGGCGCGGGATCCCGTGCACCACCCGCTGTTCGCCCGCTGCTACGCCCGGATCAGCGTCACCGCCGAGACCCGGGCGGGAATGGCCGAGGTGCGCAGGCGGCTGCTCGGCGGGCTGTCCGGGCGGGTGATCGAGGTGGGCGCGGGCAACGGCCTGAACTTCGCGCACTATCCGGGCACCGTCTCGCAGGTCGTCGCCATCGAACCGGAGCAGACGCTGCGGAAGCAGGCCGTGCGGGCCGCCCTGCGCGCCCAGGTGCCGGTGGACGTGGCACCGGGCGTGGCGGAGGCGCTGCCGGTCAAGAGCGAGGCGTTCGACGCGGGGGTGCTCTCCCTGGTGCTGTGCAGCGTGCGGGACGTGCCGCGGGCGCTCGCGGAGCTCAGGCGGGTGCTGCGGCCGGGCGGCGAACTGCGGTTCTTCGAGCACGGCCGGGGCGGTGGCCGCGTCATGGCCTTCACCCAGCGCGCCCTGGACCGCACGGTGTGGCCGCCGCTGGCCGGCGGGTGCCATCTGTCCCGGGACCCGGTCGGCGCGCTGCGGGAGGCGGGGTTCGAGCTCGGCCCCTACCGGCGGACGCTGATGCCGGAGAGCGGGCCGAGGCTGCCCACCTCCTACTGCGTCACCGGTACCGCGTGGCGCCCGGTGACCGACGCGGCGGACGCCGGGCGCTGATCACTCGCTCCAGCGGCGCAGCTCGGCCGCGATGTCGTCGACGGACGCCTCGCCGCTCTTGACCAGCCGGGCCAGATCACGGACCTGCTCCGGCGAGGTGACGACCTTCAGACCGCTGGCGACGAGATAGGCGTACGCGACCGCGGAGGCGAACAGGGCGTTGGAGCGCTCCAGCGCCGGGACGTGGATCAGCAGCTGGAGGAGGGCCGCGGCGCGGGCGTGCGGGCTGTCGTAGACGGGGATGTCGAATATCTCCGCCTGGTGGCGCGCGACGGCGGCGACGAGGGCTCCCCAGTCGGTGACCTGGGGGTCTCCCGGTGTCTGCTGCTCGGCGAGCATCAGCAGCCAGGCGAGGTCGATGCGCAGGTCGCTCAACGGCTCAGGGGCGACCTTCGCGCGTGCCCTCGCGGTCCTCCCGTGCCCTCGACGCCGCTCGCGCGGCGGGACCCCCGTCGAACTCCTCGGCGAAGACGGCCTCGTACTGCTTCATGAAGTCGGCGGCGGCCTCGACGAACGCGCGGCCGGCCTCGCCGGTGTCCTGCAGGACCAGTTCCTCGATGTAGCGGTTCACGCTCATCCCGCGGGCCAGGGCGCGCTCCCGCGCCGCTCGGGCGGTGCCCTCGTCCACGCGCACGTTCAGCTGGGTCTTCGCCATGCCCCGAAGCTAGCGCCGGAACGCTAGCACCGGCAAGGGCGCCCGGCCCCGCCGAGAGGTGTGTGCCCCTTACACCGGTGTCGGGGGCCAGACCCGGGGCGGAGAGGGACCTGCACCCACGGGGGATACCGGGTGTGGGACGGGTCACATTACGCTCGGACGCGACGAGCGGACCTGACGTCCACCCGGAGGAGGCGGCCTTGTCCACACCTGCTGCGGAGCACGCTCCCGGCCTCGCGTCGGCCGACGGGATCGCGGCCCGCGCCCGCGGTCTGACCAAGGCGTACGGCTCGGGCGAGACGGCCGTGATCGCCCTGGACTCGGTGGATGTGGACATCGTGCGCGGGCGGTTCACCGCGGTGATGGGGCCGTCGGGCTCGGGGAAGTCGACGCTGATGCACTGCCTGGCGGGACTCGACACCGTTTCGGCCGGCCAGGTGTGGCTCGGGAACACCGAGATCACGGGTCTGAAGGACAGTGAGCTGACCCGGCTGCGCCGGGACCGGGTCGGGTTCATGTTCCAGTCGTTCAACCTCATCCCGACCCTGAACGCGCTGGAGAACATCACCCTGCCGATGGACATCGCGGGGCGGAAGCCCGACCGGCAGTGGCTGGACCGGGTCATCGACACGCTCGGTCTCCGGGACCGGCTGCGGCACCGGCCCGCGCAGCTCTCCGGCGGACAGCAGCAGCGCGTGGCCTGCGCGCGGGCGCTGGCCTCCCGGCCCGAGCTGATCTTCGCGGACGAACCGACCGGCAACCTCGACTCGCGGGCCGGCCTGGAGGTGCTCGGCTTCCTGCGGGAGGCCGTGGACCGGCTGCACCAGACCGTCGTGATGGTCACCCACGACCCGGGCGCCGCCGCCCATTCCGATCTGGTGCTCTTCCTGGCGGACGGCCGGATCGTCGACGAGATGCGGCGCCCCACGGCAGAGGCGGTGCTGGAACGGATGAAGCGCTTCGACGTGATCCGCGCCCCCTCCGGCGAGGGGGCCCTCCGATCGGACGGTCCGGCCCCGGACAAGGACTGAGGCCGTGCTGAAGGCGACGCTCCGGAGCTTTCTCGCGCACAAGGGACGGCTGTTGCTGTCCGCGCTGGCCGTCGTCCTGTCCGTGGCGTTCGTCGCGGGCAGCCTGATCTTCTCCGACACGGTCTCGCGCACCTTCGACCGGCTCTTCGCGTCCAGCTCCGCCGATGTGACCGTCTCCCCCCGGGACGACCTGGAGTCGTCGGTGCCCACGGGCGCGGTGCGGACGCTGCCGGCCTCGCTCGCCGGGCAGCTGACCGGCATCGACGGGGTCGAGTCGGCCCACCCGGACGTCGAGGCCGAGAACATCACGGTCGTCGACGGCGACAACGAGTCGGTGGGGCCGACGACGGGCGCGCCCACCATCGCCGTGGACTGGTACGTCAGCGAGCGCAGCGTCGTGGAGCTGACCTCCGGCCGCACCCCGCGCGGAGACGGTGAGGCCGTGCTCGACGCGGACACGGCCGACGCCAAGGGCGTGGAGATCGGGGACACGCTGTCCGTGCACGCCCAGCCCGGCACGTTCCGGGTGGAGGTCGTCGGCATCGCCACGTTCACCACCACGAACCCCGGTGCGGCGCTCGTCTTCCTGGATCCCGAGGTCGCCGCGACCAGGCTGCTGGGCTCGGCGGACCGGGCCACGAGCATCTCGGTCGACGCGGCGCCGGGGGTGACCGACGCGGAGCTGAAGCGCCGTGTCACCGCGGAGCTCGGCGCCGGGACCTACGCCGTCGAGACCGCCGACGAGCAGGCCCGGACGGCCGCCGACGAACTCGGCGGGTTCCTCGACGTGGTCAAGTACGTGATGCTCGGCTTCGCCGGGATCGCGGTCCTGGTCGGCGTCTTCCTGATCGTCAACACCTTCTCGATGCTGATCGCCCAGCGCACCCGTGAACTCGGCCTGCTGCGGGCGCTCGGAGCCGACCGGCGGCAGGTCCGCCGGTCCGTGCTCACCGAGGCGGTGCTGCTCGGTCTGGTCGGCTCGACGCTGGGGCTGGCGGCCGGCATCGGGCTCGCCTTCGGGCTGATCCGGCTCATGAGCGCGTTCGGCATGAACCTGAAGACCGCGGAGATGGTCATCGGGTGGGCCACGCCCGTCACCGCGTACGCGGTCGGTGTCGGCGTCACCTTCGCGGCCGCTTACCTCCCGGCCCGCCGCGCGGCGGGCGTGTCGCCGATGGCCGCGCTCGCCGACGCCGAGATCGCCGGGGTCGGCCGGCCGCTGCGCATGCGCGCGGGGGCGGGCTCCGTGGTGGGTGCGCTCGGCGCCGCCGCGCTGATCGGGTGCGTGGTCTGCGGCGAGACGTCGACGGCGGCCTCCCTGCTGGGGATCGGGGTGGTCCTCACGCTGGTCGCGACCGTCATCGCCGGGCCGCTGCTGGTGCGGCCGGTGATCCGGGTCCTGGGCGCGGCCTTCCCCGCGCTGTTCGGCCCGGTCGGCCGGATGAGCCAGCGCAACGCCCTGCGCAACCCCCGCCGCACCGGCGCCACCGCGGCCGCGCTGATGGTGGGGCTCGCCCTGGTGGGCGGCATGTCGGTGGCCAGCGCCTCGATGTCCCGCTCCTTCGACGAGCAGATCGACAGGACGCTGGGTGCCGACTTCGTGATCCAGAACGCCAACTTCGTGCCGTTCTCCCAGGAGGTCACCGAACGGGTGCGGGACACGGAGGGCGTGGGGCTCGTCGTCCGGCAGCGGTTCGCGCCGCTGGCGGTACGACTGCCGGACGGGGAACGGATCGAGACCACCGCCGCCGGATACGACGACCGGGTCGACGACGTCGCACGCGTGACCTACGCGCGCGGCGACACGGCGGCGGCCCTCGCGGACGGCAACCTCGCCATGGACGCCGGCTTCGCCGCGGAGCACGACGTCCGCGTCGGCAGCACGGTCCCGGTGGAGTTCCCCGGCGGGAGGCGCACCGAGCTGACGGTGGCCGCCCTCACCGACTTGGAGGGCGGCGGGGGCTTCGGAACGCGGGGCGGGCTGTTCCTCGGCATCGCGACGGTCGAGGAGTACGTGCCGGGCGGGCAGGACTCCGCGCTGTACGTCAACGCGGCCGGCGGCACGAGCGCGGACGAACTGCGCGACCGCCTGGAGACGGCGCTCGACCCGTATCCGCAGGTGCGGGCCCGGGACCAGGCCGACTACAAGGAGCTGGTGCACGACCAGATCGCGGTCCTGCTGTACCTCGTCTACGCCCTGCTGGGACTGGCGATCATCATCGCGGTGCTCGGGGTGGTCAACACCCTCGCGCTGTCGGTGGTGGAGCGGACCCGGGAGATCGGACTGCTGCGGGCGATCGGCCTGTCCCGGCGGCAGCTGCGCCGGATGATCCGGCTGGAGTCGGTGGTGATCGCGGTCTTCGGCGCGGTCCTGGGACTCGCGCTGGGGCTGGTGTGGGGCCTGTGCGTCCAGCAGGTACTGGCGCTGCAGGACATGACCGCACTCGCCGTCCCCTGGGGCACCGTCGTGGCGGTCGTCATCGGCTCGGCGGTCGTCGGCATCGCGGCGGCACTGCTGCCGGCGCTGCGGGCGTCGCGGATGAACGTGCTGGAGGCGATCGCGCACGCATGAGCCGCAGACGCGCGTGCCGCCGCGCGGCGACGGCGGAGGGGGCCCGCGCGCGGAAGGCCCCGCGGAAGGTGCGCGCGTGTGGGACCGGCACGGACCCGCACACGCGGAAAGCGGCCCGGGCCCGCACGCGTGCGGGGCGGCCGAGAGCAGGGAACGGCGACCGGATCCCCTCCGCCACGGGCCCGCACGCGTGCGGGTGGCCCGCGGCGGGAACGCACGCCGGGGCACGGGGTCTGCGCACGCGGAAACGGCACGGAACCCGCATGCGACGCCGTGCCCGACTTGAGCACGCGGGGGAGCGGCACGGGTCTGCGCACACGCGGAGAGCAGCACGGACGCGCACGCCCGTGGAAGCGGCACGGCGCGTGCGAGACGCACGGGACGTGCACGCGCGGGTCCGCGGTGGTGAGCGACCGGACCGCGCGGCCACGTGGTCCACATCGTGAAACGCCGTGTCGCCGGCGACCGCGTGTGCTGTGATCACCGCATGATCGAACTGCGCATACGGGCCGCCGGGCCCGAGGACCTCGACACCGTGCTGGCCTTCTGGAAGGTGGCCGCCGAGGGCACGAGCATCAGCGACGACCGGGCCGGCGTCGAGCGACTGGTCGCCCGCGACCCCGAGGCACTGATCCTCGCCGTGGAGGTCCCCCCGCTCGGGCAGGGCCGAGAGCAGGGGAGGGACGGGGACCTGGTCGGCACGGTGATCGCCGGCTTCGACGGCTGGCGCTGCCACCTGTACCGGCTGGCGGTGCACCCGGACCACCGACGCCAGGGGATCGCCTCCGCCCTGCTGGCCGCCGCGGAGGAGCGGTTCGTACGGCTCGGCGGGCGCCGCGCGGACGCCATGGTGCTCCAGCGCAACGAGACCGCGCACCGTGCCTGGGGCGCCGCGGGGTACGCGCCGGAGGAACGGTGGCGTCGCTGGGTGAAGCCGCTCACCGGGTGACGCACGGCGTGATCCACGGCCCGACGACACTCCTTTGCTGATTCTTTACCCCCGGGGGGCCACTCGGTCATCCATGAAAGGTTGTGTGCGTCCGCCCATGGGCGAGCCTCCCGGTCCGCGACATCGCGCGTCCGTCCCCCTCCCGTCCGACCATGGGACGGGGGTGACCCGATGACCGAAGTGCTCCTCCTTCTGGTGGCGATCCTGCTCTCACTCGCCTGCGGTGTCTTCGTCGCGGCCGAGTTCTCCCTCACCACGGTCGAACGCGCCGAGCTGGAGCATGCCGCCGAGCGCGGCGAGCGGGGAGCCCCGGGGGCGCTCAAGGCCGTACGGAATCTGACCTTCCAGCTCTCCGGGGCGCAGCTCGGCATCACGGTCACCAACCTGGTGGTCGGCATGCTCGCCGAGCCGTCGATCGCGGCGCTGATCGCGGGCCCGCTGGAGGACGTCGGCGTCTCCGGCTCGGCGGCGCGCTCCCTCGCGCTGGTGATCGGTACGGCCCTGTCGACCGTGTTCCTGATGGTGGTCGGCGAGCTCGTGCCGAAGAACTGGGCGATCTCGTCGCCGCTGGCCGTGGCCAAGCGGGTGGGCAACGCACAGCGCTGGTTCAGTGCCGCCTTCCGGCCCTTCATCACCCACTTGAACAACACGGCCAACCGCATGGTGCGCCGCATCGGCGTCGAGCCCGCCGAGGAACTGGCGTCCGCGCGCGGACCCCAGGAGCTCGCGGCGCTCGCCCGGCACTCCGCGAGGGAGGGCGTGCTGGAGCCGGACACCGCCGAACTGTTCGTCCGCACGCTGAACCTCGTCGACCTCACCGCGGAGAACGTGATGACCCCGCGCGTCCAGGTCGTCGCCCTGGAGGTCCAGGCGACCTGCGAGGACGTGGCGAACGTGACCCGGGCGACCGGGCTGTCCCGGTTCCCCGTCTACCGCGGCACCCTCGACTCGGTGGTCGGGACCGCGCACGTCAAGGACGTGCTGACGGTGCCCGCGGAGCGCCGTGCGCGGGTCCCCGTGTCCGAGATGATGCGCGAACCGCTCCTGGTGCCCGAGTCGCTCACCGTCGACCGGCTGCTGGACCGGCTCTCCGGGCGGCGCACCATGGCCGTGGTGATCGACGAGTACGGCGGCACGGCGGGCGTGGCCACACTGGAGGACATCGTCGAGGAGGTCGTCGGCGAGGTCCGCGACGAGCACGACCCGCACGAGACCCCCGACCTCGTCCGGGCGGGTACCGACGAGGACGGCCGCACGCTCTTCTCCGCCGACGGCTCCGCCCGCGTGGACCAGCTCGCCCGGATCGGCCTGCGGGTGCCGGAGGGGCCGTACGAGACCCTCGCCGGGCTCGTGGCGACCGAGCTCGGCCGCATCCCGGCCGTCGGCGACACCTTCGAGGTCGTCGGCTGGCGGCTGGAGGTACTGGACGCCACCGGCCGCCGCGCGGCCCGCGTCCTCATGCACGCTCCCCCCGACGACACGCACCCCACCGATCCGGGGGCGGACGGGACCGCGCCCCCGAAGACGCACACGCGGACGGCCCGGGCGACGGACGAGAAGGGGGCACGGCGATGACCGCCGTACAGTTGCTGATCGGTCTGGCGACCCTCGTCCTCAACGCCTTCTTCGTGGGTGCCGAGTTCGCGCTGATCTCGGTCCGCCGCAGCCAGATCGAGCCGTACGCCGATCAGGGCGACCGGCGCGCCAGGAGCGTGCTGTGGGGTCTGGAGCACGTGTCCGCGCTGATGGCGGCCGCGCAGCTCGGCATCACCCTGTGCACCCTGATCCTGGGCGTCGTCGCCGAGCCGGCCATCGAGCATCTGCTGGAACCGGTGTTCCACGCGGTGGGTGTCCCGGAGGGCGCGGGACACGCGATGTCCTTCGTGATCGCGCTGACGCTCGCGACGTATCTGCACATGCTGCTCGGCGAGATGGTGCCGAAGAACATCGCGCTCGCCGAGCCGGTGCGCAGCGCGCTGCTGCTGGGTCCGCCCCTGGTGGCGCTGTCCCGGGCGCTGCGCCCGGTGATCTTCACGGTCAACGCCTTCGCCAACACCCTGCTGAAGCTGCTGCGGGTCGAGGCGCGGAACGAGGTCGTGGCGTCCTACTCGGACGCCGAGCTGGCCCGTATCGTGAGGGACTCCGGCGAGGCCGGCCTGATCGACGAACGCGCGCGGGAACGCCTGCACGACGCGCTGGAACTGGGCCGACGGTCGGTGCGGGACGTGGTGCTGCCACTGGAGCGCGTGGTCTACGCGCGCGTGGGGGTCACCCCCGAGGGGCTGGAGGAGCTGTCGGCCCGGTCCGGGTTCTCCCGTTTCCCCGTGGTGGACGAGGGGCGGCGGATCGTCGGCTACCTCCACGTGAAGGACGCCCTCGACGCCTCACCGCGGGATCTGCCGTTCCGGCTGCGGGACATGCGACCCATCGCACGGGTGCGCGAGAGCACACCGCTGGACGACGTCCTGGCGGCGATGCGGGGCACCCGTACGCACCTGGCGGCCGTGATCGGGGCCGACGGGCGGCTGGCGGGGCTGGTCACGATGGAGGACGTCCTGCGGGAGCTGTTCGGGCAGCGGACCTGAGCGGGGCGGGGGCCGGGCGGACCGGGGAGGTCGACCGACCGGCAGGTATGTGCACGGGATACCATCTCTGTCGCCATGCAGACGAACCCCACTCACACCAGCCTCGTCGCCCTCGGTGACTCCTTCACCGAGGGCATGTCGGACCTGCTGCCCGACGGCACGTACCGGGGCTGGGCCGATCTCCTGGCCGCGCGGATGGCGGCCGTCCAACCCGGTTTCCGGTACGCCAACCTCGCGGTGCGCGGCAAGCTGATCCGGCAGATCGTCGACGAGCAGGTGGAGGTCGCGGCGGCCATGCGGGCCGACGTGGTCACCCTGGTCGGCGGGCTCAACGACACCCTGCGGCCCAAGTGCGACATGGGACTGGTGCGGGACCTGCTGACCGAGGCCGTGGAACGGCTGGCCCCGAACTGCAAGCAGCTGGTGCTGATGCGCAGCCCGGGCCGCCAGGGGCCGGTCCTGGAGCGCTTCCGGCCGCGCATGGAGGCGCTGTTCGCCTGTGTCGACGAACTCGCCGAGCGGCACGGCGCGCTGGTCGTCGACCTGTACGGGGCGCCCTCGCTCGGGGACCCCCGGCTGTGGGACGTGGACCGGCTGCACCTGACCGCGGAGGGCCACCGCAGGGTCGCGGAGGCGGTGTGGCAGACGCTCGGCTACCCGGCCGAGGACCCCGAATGGCACCTGCCGCCGGAGGCGACGCTGCCGCCGCACTGGGTGGCGCGACGGGTCGAGGACGCCCGGTTCGCCCGCCGTCACCTGCTGCCGTGGATCGGCCGCCGGCTCACCGGCCGCTCCTCGGGCGACGGCCTGCCGCCCAAGCGCCCCGAACTGCTGCCGTACGAGAGCACGTAGCGGTTCCGGCCCCCGACCCGGCCCCTTGTAGCTTCGGACGAACCACCCCGCGGCGCTGGCCTGCACGAATCACCAGTAAACTCCGTACACGTGACTGCTGCGCCCGCCAAGCCCCGTATCCCGAACGTCCTCGCCGGACGCTACGCCTCCGCCGAGCTCGCCACGCTCTGGTCCCCCGAGCAGAAGGTGAAGCTGGAGCGGCAGCTCTGGCTCGCCGTGCTGCGGGCCCAGAAGGACCTCGGGATCGAGGTGCCGGACGCGGCGATCGCCGACTACGAGCGTGTCCTCGACCAGGTCGACCTGGCGTCCATCGCCGAGCGCGAGAAGGTCACCCGGCACGACGTGAAGGCACGGATCGAGGAGTTCAACGACCTCGCCGGGCACGAGCACGTGCACAAGGGCATGACCTCCCGCGACCTCACCGAGAACGTCGAACAGCTGCAGATCCGGCTCTCGCTGGAGCTGATGCGCGACCGCACGGTGGCCGTGCTGGCGCGGCTGGGCAGGCTGGCCGGCGAGTACGGCGAGCTGGTCATGGCCGGCCGTTCGCACAACGTGGCCGCGCAGGCCACCACCCTCGGCAAGCGGTTCGCCACCGCCGCCGACGAGCTGCTCGTCGCGTACGGCAGGGTGGAGGAGCTGCTGGGCCGCTACCCGCTGCGCGGCATCAAGGGCCCGGTGGGAACGGCGCAGGACATGCTGGACCTGCTCGGCGGCGACGCGGGCAGGCTGGCGGAGCTGGAGCGGCGGATCGCCGGGCACCTGGGCTTCTCCGAGGCGTTCACCTCGGTCGGCCAGGTGTACCCGCGCTCGCTGGACTACGAGGTGGTGACCGCGCTGGTGCAGCTGGCGGCGGCGCCGTCGTCGCTGGCGAAGACGATCCGGCTGATGGCCGGGCACGAGCTGGTCACCGAGGGCTTCAAGCCGGGCCAGGTCGGCTCCTCCGCGATGCCGCACAAGATGAACACCCGCTCCTGCGAGCGCGTGAACGGCCTGATGGTGATCCTGCGCGGCTACGCGTCGATGACCGGCGAGCTGGCGGGCGACCAGTGGAACGAGGGCGACGTGTCCTGCTCCGTGGTGCGCCGGGTCGCGCTGCCGGACGCGTTCTTCGCGCTCGACGGCCTGCTGGAGACGTTCCTGACGGTGCTCGACGAGTTCGGCGCCTTCCCGGCCGTCGTGGCCCGGGAACTGGACCGCTACCTGCCGTTCCTGGCCACCACCAAGGTGCTGATGGGAGCGGTGCGCGCGGGCGTCGGACGCGAGGTCGCGCACGAGGCGATCAAGGAGAACGCCGTCGCCACGGCCCTGGCGATGCGCGAGCGGGGTGCCGAGCGCAACGACCTCCTCGACAAGCTCGCCGCCGACGAGCGGCTGCCGCTCGACCGGGGTGAACTGGAGGCGCTGATGGCGGACAAGCTGTCCTTCACGGGCGCCGCGAGCGACCAGGTCGCCGCCGTCGTGGGCCGCATCGACGCGATCGTGAAGCAGCACCCGGCCGCCGCCGGTTACACCCCCGGGGCGATCCTCTGACGCGCTTCACCTCCGAGGAGCTGCAGGCCGCCCGCGACCGGCTGGTGCCGGACGTGGTCGCGGACGGCCTGCGCGTGCTGTTCTGCGGCATCAACCCGGGCCTGATGACGGCCGCCACGGGTCACCACTTCGCCCGCCCCGGCAACCGCTTCTGGCCCGCGCTGCACCGCTCCGGCTTCACGCCGAGGCTGCTGAAGCCGTCGGAGCAGGAGGAGTTGCCGTCGTACGGGCTCGGCATCACCAACGTCGTGGCGCGGGCGACCGCGCGGGCCGACGAACTGAGCGCCGAGGAGTACCGGGAGGGCGGGCGGCTGCTCGCCCTGAAGGTGGCCCGGCTCCGTCCGCGGTGGCTGGCCGTGCTGGGGGTCACCGCGTACCGGGCCGCGTTCGACGACCGGAAGGCGCGGGTGGGGCCGCAGGCGCGGACGATCGGCGACACGCGTGTGTGGGTGCTGCCCAATCCGAGCGGGCTGAACGCGCACTGGACGCCGGCGACCCTGGCCGAGGAGTTCGCGCGGCTGCGGGAGGCGGCCCAGCGGTAGGCGCCGGACCGCGCTGCCGGTCAGGCGTCCCTGCGGCGCAGGCTCCACGCTCCCGCCAGCAGCGCCGCGGCCGCCCACAGCGCGGTCACCGCGAGCCCCGACCAGGGGCCCAGCGTTCCCTCGTGGGTCTGCTGGAGGACCAGCAGACCGGCCCTGTCGGGCATGAAGTCGACGACCGTGCCGGCCGCGTCGCCGATCACGAAGGACACGACGAGGATGAAGGGGATCAGAAGGGAGAGGGTGGCCACACCGCTGCGCAGCAGGGTCGCGAGGCCCGCGGCGAACAGGGCCGTCAGCGCGAGGTAGACGCCACCGCCCACGACCGCGCGCGCCTGCTCGCCCCCGGTGAGCCCGTCCGCCGCGGAACCCAGTCCCGCGCGTGCCGCGAGGAGCGCGGCGAGGGAGGTCAGCAGCCCGACGGCGAGCGCCGGTACGGCGATCGCCGTCGCCTTGGCCGCGAACCAGCGGCCGCGCTGCGGGACCGCCGCCAGAGAGACGCGCAGGGCGCCGCCCCGGAACTCCGACGACACGGCCATGGCGCCGAAGGAGATCGCGGCGATCTGGCCCGGCATGACGCCGGACAGGGCGGTGAACAGCGGGTCGAAGTCGGGGTCCGAGGCGTCCGACACACCGGCGATCGCGGAGAACGCCGTGGTCGCCGCGAACAGCGCCAGGAGGGCCCCGAGGAGCGAGCGGAGCGTGCGGATCTTCAGCCACTCGGACCGGAGTACGGGTGCGAACTGCATGGTCAGACCTCCTGGGGCTGTGCGGTGAACTCGGTCTCGGCCGCGGTCAGGTCCAGATAGGCCTGTTCCAGCGTGCCTTCGTCCGCCGCGAGTTCGAGGATCGGCACCCCTGCGGCGGAGGCGAGGCGTCCGATGTCGTCCACCCGCGCGTCCGGCACGGTCCAGTGCCCGTCCGGGTGTTCCACCACGTCGTGACCGTGCCGGGCGAGGGCGCTCTTGAGGGCAGTGGGGTCGGAGGTGCGGACGCGGACGGTGGGCCGCACGCGTGCGTGGATGAACTCCCGCACCGGGGTGTCGGCCAGCAGACGGCCCCGCCCGAGGACGACGAGGTGGTCGGCGAAGGAGGCGGTCTCGTTCATCAGGTGGCTGGAAACCAGGACGGTCCGCCCCTCGTCCGCGAGCCGGCGCAGCAGGGTGCGGATCCACACGATGCCTTCCGGGTCCAGGCCGTTGGAGGGCTCGTCGAGCATGACCACCTCCGGGTCGCCGAGCAGCGCGGCGGCGATGCCCAGCCGCTGGCGCATGCCCAGGGAGTAGGTCCGCACCCGGTGGCGCGCCACCGGGCCCAGGCCGGTCTCCTCCAGCACCTCGTCGACCCGGCGGCCCGGGATGCGGTTGCTCGCCGCCAGGACGCGCAGGTGATCGCGGCCGGTGCGGGAGCCGTGCGCCGCCTGCGCGTCGAGCAGGGCGCCGACACGGCGCAGGGGCTCCTGGAGGGTGGCGTAGGGACGTCCGCCGATGGTGGCGGAGCCGGACGTCGGGTGGTCGAGGCCGAGCACCAGGCGCATGGTGCTGGACTTGCCGGCGCCGTTGGGGCCGAGGAAGCCGGTGACACGGCCGGGCAGGACGCGGAAGGTGAGGTGGTCGACGGCTCGCCGGGTGCCGTACTCCTTGGTGAGGTTCTGGACGTCGATGCTGGTCATGTACGTCAGCCTGGCCGCCCGGGCGCGTTCGGGGCCTCCCCCGGACGTGGAGATCGCCTCCCCCGCGCGGGGGAGGCCGGTGGCCGGCGCCGACTGGCACGATGACGCAATGGCCACCGTCCTGCGTCCGCTCCTGCGAGGGACGACGTACACCCGTCTGCTGCACCTGTGGGTGCCCGCGCTGCCGTTCAGCGTGTGGATGTTCATCCATCCGTCCCTGTGGGTGCCCGCGCTCGTGCTGGTCCCGCTGGGGCTGGTCCCGGCGGTCCGCAGGGGCGAGGGCGTGCAGGCCAGGCTGCTGCTGACGCCCAGCGAGCGGGAGCCGGGGATCTCCGAGGAGCCGTCGGCGACGTGGCGGGACCGGCTGCGCACCGCGCTGTGGCTCGCGGTGCGGGTGGCGCTGGCGGGGGTGACGACGGTCGCCACGGTCTGGCTGCCGCTCCTGGCCTACTCCGCGGGCGAGGTCGCCGCGGGGGGCACCCCCGAGGGCGTGCCCGTGCTGGAGGACGCTCGACCGCACTGGGCCTACGCCCTGCTGGTGCCGCTCCCCCTGATCGTGCTGTACGCGGTGGTGGTGGGGCTCGGCGAGCTGGTCACCGCCGCCGCGCGCCGGCTGCTCGGCCCCTCCCCCGCCGAACGCCTGGCCGCCCTGGAGGCCAGGACCGAACAGCTCCTGGAGCGCACCCGCATCGCACGCGAGCTGCACGATTCCATCGGCCACGCCCTGACCGTCGCCGTCGTGCAGGCCGGCGCCGCACGGGCGGCGGGCGATCCCGGCTTCACCGACCGGGCGCTGGACGCCATCGAGGAGACCGGCCGGGCCGCCCTGGAGGACCTGGAGCGGGTCCTCGGCATCCTGCGCGAGCCGGAGACGCCCGTGAGCGGCCGGCCCACGCTCGCGGACGCCGGCCGCCTGCTGGAGTCCGCGCGGGCCTCCGGGGCGAAGGTCGACGCCGAGGTGACCGGTCCTCTGGACACCGTGCCCGGCCCGGTCTCCCGCGAGGGCTACCGCATCCTGCAGGAGTCGCTGACCAACGCGCTCCGGCACGCGGGGACGGTCCCCGTGCGGGTCCGGATCCGCGTCGACGGCGGCACGCTCCTGCTGGAGGTCCGCAACCCGCTGACGGAGGACGTACCCGGCCCCGGGCGCGGCAGCGGGCTGCGCGGCATACGGGAGCGCGCCGCGCTGCTCGGGGGCCGCGCGCGTACGGGGCCGGACGAGGGCGACTGGGCGGTGCGGGCCGAACTGCCGCTGAGCGGGCCCGAGTCGTGTTGATCTAGGCTGGCCGGATGCCGGTCACCGTTCTGCTCGTCGACGACGAACCCCTCGTGCGCGCGGGGCTGCGAGCCGTGCTGGAGGCACAGCCCGACATCGAGGTGGTCGGGGAGGCGGCCGACGGGGCGGCGGTGATCCCGCTGGTGCGGCAGCTGCGGCCGGACGTGGTCGCCATGGACGTGCGCATGCCGTTGCTGGACGGGATCGAGGCCACGCGCGCGCTGCTGCGGACGGTCGGGGAGCCGCCGAAGATCCTCGTGGTGACGACGTTCGAGAACGACGAGTACGTCTACGAGGCGCTGCGTGCCGGGGCCGACGGGTTCCTGCTGAAGCGGGCGCGGCCCGCGGAGATCGTGCACGCGGTGCGGCTGGTCGCCGAGGGCGAGTCACTGCTGTTCCCCGCCTCGGTGCGCCGGCTCGCGGCCGAGTACGGCGACGGCGGCGGCAACCGCGCGGCGCGGGCCGTACTGGAGCGGGCGCGGCTGACCGGGCGTGAGGCGGAGGTGCTGCGGCTGATGGCGCGGGGGCTGTCGAACGCGGAGATCGCCGCCCGGCTGGTGGTGGGCACGGAGACCGTGAAGTCGCATGTGAGCGCCGTGCTGGCGAAGCTCGGGGCGCGGGACCGCACGCAGGCGGTGATCGTGGCGTACGAGTCGGGGTTCGTGGCGCCGAGGTGAGCCGTGTCCGCGGGGCGGGGCGGAGGCGGCCGTGCCCGGAAGTCGCCGGGGTGCGCCGCGCCGAGTACCATCCGGCCCACGTGCGCATGAGCTGGGAGGACGGACGGTGGGTCGGCTGACCGGCGGGGACCCCTCGCTGCTGCGAAGGATCAACTCCGCGGTGGTGCTGCACGCGTTGCGGGCCACGGACTGCGCGACGCTGACCGAGATCACCCGGGTGACGGGCCTGTCCCGGCCGACCGTCGAGGGCGTCGTGGAAGGGCTCATCGAGGCGGGCCTCGTCGTCGAGAAGGCGGCCGAGGAGGGTGCCGCGCGACGGCAGGGAAGGCCCGCGCGGCGGTTCCGGTTCCGCGCGGAGGCCGGGCATCTGCTGGGCCTGGAGATCGGCGCGCACCGGGTGGCCGCGCTGCTGGCCGACCTGGACGGCCGGGTGATCGGCGCCCAGGCCAGGGACGTCGACGAGACGGTCGAGGCCGACGAGCGGCTGGAGCGGCTGCGCACCGCCGTCGCCGAGTTGCTGCGCCGGGCCGGTGTCGCGCGCGGCGCCCTGCGGGCCGTGGGTGTGGGCACGCCGGGGATCGTCGAGGCCGACGGAACGGTGCGGCTGGGCACGGCGCTGCCCGGATGGACGGGGCTGGGCCTCGGAGAGCGTCTGAGCCGATTCTTCAAGTGCCCGGTACTGGTGGAGAACGACGCCAACACGGCCGTCGTCGCCGAGCACTGGAAGGGCGTCGCCAAGGAGACCGACGACGTGGTGTTCGTGCTGGCCGGGCTGAGCCCGGGAGCCGGTTCACTGATCGGCGGGCGGTTGCACCGGGGGTACGGCGGGGCGGCCGGCGAGATCGGGGCGCTGCACCTGCTGGGCCGGGAGGCGACCCCGGAGACGCTGCTGTCCACCACGGACGAGCCGCTGCACCCGCTCGACGAGCAGGCGGTCGCCGAGGTCTTCGCCCGGGCCCGCGAGGGCGACACGCGGGCGCTCGCGGCGGTGGACCGCTTCATCCAGCGGCTCGTGCACGACGTGGCGGCGCTGGTGCTGGCCCTCGACCCGGAGCTGGTGGTGATCGGCGGCTGGGCGGCCGGCCTGGACGGGGTCCTGGAGCCGCTGCGCCGCGAACTGGCCCGCTACTGCCTGCGACCGCCCAGGGTCGCCCTGTCCCTCCTCGGCGAGGCGGCGGTGGCGACGGGCGCGCTGCGGCTCGCCCTGGACCACGTGGAGGAGCAGCTCTTCGCGGTGGAGGGCACGGTGACGGCGCGTCGGTGAGGGGCCGGTACGCCGGTGGCGGCCTGCCGGCCCCGCGGCGCCCGGGAGCGCGGCGGGGCCGGGACACCGCGGCGCTCAGGAGGCGGCGCGCTCGGGCCCGTGGTGGATCTCCACGCCGCCGAAGTCGCCGAACGTCAGCCGGCAGGTGTCCGCGCGGTAGGTGGCCACGGAGAGCGCGGCGGTGCGGCCCCGGGCGGTGAAGCGGGTGGTGACGACGAGGACGGGCGCGCCCGGCAGGCGGTCCAGTTCCCTGGCGTCGTCCGCGCGGGCGGAGCCGAGCTCCACGGCGTTCTCCTGCCGCTCCAGTTCCAGGCGCTGCAGTTCACGCAGCACCGCACGCGCGCGTGCCGCGCCGGACGGCGCGTCGATGCCGGAGAGGTCGGGCACCGAGTCGGCCGGGACGTAGAGCAGTTCGGCCGCGACGGGCTGGCCGTGCGACACGCGGGAGCGGCGCACGATGTGCACGGGCTCCTCGCGGCCGGTCACCAGGGCCTCGGCGACGGCCGCGGGCGGCACCTCGAGCGTGCAGTCGAGGGGCTGCCAGGCGTCGTCCGGCCCGCCCGGCCAGGCGTGCTGTGCCGTGCCGACGGACACGCCCATGCGCGGCGGCGCGACGGTCGTGCCCACACCGCGGCGGCGCTGCAGCCTGCCCTCCAGTTCGAGCTGTTCCAGGGCCTGCCGGAGCGTGGCCCGGGCGACGCCGAAGCGGGCGGCGAGGTCGCGCTCGTTGGGCAGGATCTCGCCCACCGAGAACTCCGAGTCCAGCGCCTCGCTGAGCACGGTCTTGAGGTGCCAGTACTTCGGTTCCGGCACCGTTTCCAGCTGCGTGGTCCCCACCCTGTCCTCCGCGATCGCCGTGTCCGGCGGCGTTTTTAGCGCCCTTGTTTATTAAAGGTTGTTTCACTTATCAGTGACGATAGGACGCCCCCCACCCTTGGTCAATACCAATCCCCGACCCGCTTGCGCGTGGCGTGATCGCGCTGACACGGAGCGTCAGGGCGTGTTCGCGTCCGGCCGCGCCCCTCCGGACGCGCCGAGGCCCCCGCCGCGGCGGGGGCCTCGGTGCGCGGACGCCGGTCGTCCGTCAGGCGGCGGCCAGCGAACGCAGCTTGTCGGGGTTGCGGATGACGTACACCGTCCGGATGCGCCCGTCGGCGACGTCGAGCTGGAAGACGGAGTCGGGCTTGTCGCCGGACAGGGCGAGCACCGCGGGGCCGCCGTTGAGCTCCACGAAGCGGAAGGAGAGGTCCGGAACGCTCTTGCGGGCGGCTCCGAGGAGGAAGCGGCCCACGTGGTCGGCGCTCTGGAGGACCCGCAGCGGGGCGCGCGCCTTGCCGCCGCTGTCGCCGACGAGGTGCACGTCCGGGGCGAGCAGCTCCATCAGCGCCTCCAGGTCGCCGCCGCTCGCCGCGGCCAGGAACCGCTCGGTGAGGTCGCGGCGCCGGGCGGGGTCGACCTCGTAGCGCGGGCGCCGCTCCTCGACGTGCTTGCGGGCGCGCCCGGCGAGCTGGCGCACAGCCGGTTCACCGCGGTCGAGCATGGCCGCGATGTCGGCGTACGGGTAGCCGAACGCCTCCCGCAGCACGAAGACCGCGCGCTCCAGCGGCGACAGGGACTCCAGGACGACGAGGACGGCGAGGGAGACGGAGTCGGCGAGCACGGCCTGTTCGGCGGTGTCCGGAGCGGTGTCGCCGAAGTCGGTGAGGTAGGGCTCCGGCAGCCACGGGCCGACGTAGGTCTCGCCGCGCGCCTTGATCTGGCGCAGCCGGTCGATGGCGAGGCGGGTGGTGATGCGCACCAGGAAACCGCGCGGCTCGCGCACACCGGAGCGGTCGCCGCCCGACCAGCGCAGCCACGCGTCCTGGACCACGTCCTCCGCGTCGGCCACCCGGCCCAGCATGCGGTAGGCGACTCCCAGGAGAACGGGACGGTGCTCTTCGAAGACATCGGTCACGGTGTCGGTGGTCACGGCACCATCCCAGCCGACCCGCGCAGCCGTGTCCAGGCGGAACGGTGCGTGCCGGTACGGAGGGCCACCGACCGGTGACGAGCGCGGGGAGGCAAGGGTCTACCCGTGGGTAGCAATTGCTGACAAGCTGTCTACGACGCCGGGCGGCGTCCGATCCCGCGAGTCCCAGACGAGGAGCACCCTCATGTCCGCGACCGTCTCCTTCAAGGTCACCTCCCCCCTCGGCCCGCAGACCGTGACCCTGTCCTACGCGCGCGCGGGCCGCGGCGAACCGCTGCTCCTGCTCCACGGCATCGGTCACCACCGACAGGCCTGGGACCCGGTGACGGACATCCTGGCGACCGAGCGCGAGGTGATCGCCGTGGACCTGCCCGGCTTCGGCGTCTCCCCGTCGCTGCCCGACGGCCTCGCCCACGACCTGCCGACCATGAGCGCCGCGCTCGGCGCCCTGTGCGAGGCGCTGGAGCTGAACCGGCCGCATGTCGCGGGCAACTCGCTCGGCGGTCTGCTGGCCCTGGAGATGGGCCGCGAGAAGCTCGTGCGGTCCGTCACCGCGCTCTCCCCCGCCGGTTTCTGGACCCGGGCCGAGCGGCGGTACGCCTTCGCCGTGCTGCTCGGCATGCGGCGGATCGCCGAACGGATGCCGCTCCCGCTGGTCGAGCGCCTCTCCCGTTCCACGGCCGGCCGGACGGCACTGACCAGCACCATCTACGCCCGCCCGGGGCGCCGTTCGCCCGAGGCCGTGGTCGCCGAGACGCTCGCGCTCGCCGGCGCCACCGGCTTCGCCGAAACCCTCCGCGCGGGCGCCACCGTGCAGTTCACCGACGACGTGCCCGGCGTCCCCGTGACCGTCGCCTGGGGCGCCCGGGACCGGCTGCTCGTCCCCCGGCAGGGCGTCCGCGCCAAGCGGATCATCCCCCGGGCCCGGCTGATCCGGCTGCCCGGCTGCGGCCACGTCCCGATGAACGACGACCCGGCGCTGGTCGCGCGCGTCATCCTCGACGGCAGCCGCCGCTGAAGGCCGTACGGCGGATCCCGCGGGTGGCCGGGGGCGCTCCGGACCCGCCGTCCCCTCTAATGTCCCTGACATGACGTCACCGCACACCGCCTCCGGAGGGGACCCCGCATCCTCCGCCTGGGAGTTGCTCCTGCCCGCCGCCTCCGCACCGGCACGCGCGCGTGGCCGTTCACTGCGGGCGGCGCTGCGCGAGGCGGTGCGGTCGGGCCGGCTGGCGCCGGGGACCCGGCTGCCGTCGAGCCGTGATCTGGCCGCCGACCTCGGAGTGTCCCGCGGGCTGATCACCGAGGCGTACGAGCAGTTGACGGCGGAGGGCTATCTGCGTTCCGGCCGGGGCGCCGGGACGTGGGTGGGGGACGCGGTACGGGCCGCCCGGCCGCACGCGCACGACCTCGCCCCGCGATCCCCGGGCGCCCGCGCCGACTTCGTCCCCGGCACCCCCGACCTGTCGCTGTTCCCGCGCTCCGCCTGGGCCGCGGCGCAGCGGAACGTGCTGGCGGACCTTCCGCACCGGGAGCTGGACTATCCCGATCCGCGCGGCCTGCCCCGGCTGCGCACGGCGCTGGCCGAACTGCTCGCGCGGCGCCGGGGCGTGGTGGCCGATCCCGAGCGGATCGTGGTGGTCTCCGGGGTCGCGCAGGCCATGACGCTGCTGGGATTCGCGCTCCACGCGCGCGGGCTGCGCGCGGTCGGCGTGGAGGACCCCGGCAGCCCGCAGCACGACGCCCTGTACGCCTCGGCCGGGGTCACCGCCGTTCCCGTGCCCGTGGACGGCGAGGGACCGGCCATGGAGCCGCTGCGGGCGTCGGGGGTACGGGCGGTCGTCGCGACGCCGGCGCACCAGTTCCCCACCGGCATCGCGTACTCCGCGCGGCGCCGGGCCGAACTGCTCGACTGGGCGCGGTCCGTGGACGGGATCGTCCTGGAGGACGACTACGACGGCGACTTCCGCTACGACCGCGCACCCGTCGGCGCGCTCCAGGGACTCGACCCCGAGCACGTGGCGTACACCGGCTCGGTCAGCAAGTCCCTCGCCCCGGGGCTGCGGCTCGGCTGGCTGCTGGTGCCGCGGTCGTGGGCCGAGGAGGTGGTGGAGCGCAAGCGGACCATGGACCTCGGTCATCCGGCCCTGGACCAGGCGCTGTTCGCGCGGTTCCTGGAACGCGGCGACTACGACCGCCAGCTGCGCCGCTGCCAGCGCGCCTACCGCGAGCGGCGCGACGCCCTGGTCGCCGCCCTCGGCACGCACTTCCCGGGCGCCGAGGTGTCCGGGATCGCGGCGGGGCTGCACGCCATCGCCTCGCTGCCGAAGCGGTACGGGCCGCAGGAGCGCTTCCTCGCACGCGTGGCGGAGGCCGGTGTGGCGGTGCGCCCGCTCACGGACTACACGCACACCGGTGCGGCACACGACGACGGGGCGGACAAGGCCGTGCGGCTCGTGCTGGGGTACGCGCACGTGCCGCCCGCACGGATCCACGAGGGTGTCCGGCTGATGGCCGAGGCCGTCACCGGCCGAGGGCCGGTGCACGCAGCCTCCCCCGCCCGCACGATCAGTTGTTCACCCGGGGTTCGCGTGCGAGCCGCGTCGCCCGAGTAGGTGTGGCAGCGCACATCGGCCGGATCCCGTCCCTGGAGGCGCATCCATGTCACACCGTCCGTTCCCGGACCGCCGCGCGGTCCTGCGCGGCTCCCTCGCGGCCTCGGCGGCCCTGACCCTGCCCACCGCGCTCGGCGCGGCGCCCGCCTTCGCCCGGTCCGGGCGTCCGCGGGCCGACTGGGGCGTGCAGACGGGCGACGTGACCCGTGACTCCGGGCTGGTGTGGGTGCGTTCCGACCGCCCGGCCCGGATGATCGTCGAGACGTCGGCGACCGAGTCGTTCCGCCGTCCGCGCAGATGGCACGGTCCGCTGCTCGGCGCGGGCACGGACTTCACCGGCACCACCCGGCTGCGGGGACTGCCGCCCGGCGAGCAGATCCACTACCGCGTGCTGCTCGCCGACCCCGACGACCCGCGCCGCACCGGCGAACCGGTCACCGGCACGTTCCGCACGGTGCCGGCGAGGCGGCGCGCCGGTGTGCGGTTCGTGTGGTCGGGCGACCTGGCCGGGCAGGGCTGGGGCATCAACCCCGACTTCGGCGGCTACCGCATCTTCGACGCGATGGCGCGGCTCGACCCGGACTTCTTCCTGTTCAGCGGCGACACCGTCTACGCCGACGGTCCCATCGCCGCCACCGCCACCCTGCCGGACGGCAGCACCTGGCGGAACATCACCACCGAGGAGAAGTCCAAGGTCGCCGAGACCCTCGCCGAGTTCCGGGGCAACTTCCGCTACAACCTGCTCGACGAGAACCTGCGCCGGTTCAACGCCCAGGTGCCGTCCATCGTGCAGTGGGACGACCACGAGGTGCGCAACAACTGGTACCCCGGCCAGCGGATCGCGGACACGGACACCCGGTACACGGAGAAGAGCGTCGATGTGCTGGCGGCCCGGGCGCGGCGCGCGTTCGGCGAGTACTTCCCGATGTCCACGCTGCGGCCGGGTGCCCGGGAGGGGCGGGTGTACCGGGTGCTGCGGCAGGGGCCGCTGCTCGACGTGTTCGTGCTGGACATGCGGACGTACCGCAACCCCAACTCCCCCGGTGACCAGACCGTCGACCCGCAGGGCATCCTCGGGCGCGAGCAACTGGAGTGGCTCAAGCGGGAACTGGCGCGGTCGCGGGCGGTGTGGAAGGTGATCGCCGCCGACATGCCGATCGGCCTCGTCGTGTCCGACACGAGCGAGGGCCGCAAGCACGTCGAGGCGGTGGCCCAGGGCGACCCGGGGGCGCCACTGGGACGGGAGCTGCAGATCGCGGAGCTGCTGCGGTTCATCAAGCACCGGCGGATCACCGGCACGGTGTGGCTGACGGCCGACGTGCACCACACCTCGGCCCAGCACTACCAGCCCTCACGGGCCGCGTTCGGCGACTTCGAGCCGTTCTGGGAGTTCGTCTCCGGTCCGCTGAACGCGGGCGCCTTCCCGGCCAGCGCGCTCGACGGCACCTTCGGTCCGGAGCGGGTGTTCGTGAAGGCGCCCACCGCGTCGAACGTCTCGCCCGCCGGCGGCTACCAGTTCTTCGGTGAGGTGGACATCGACGGCGACAGCGGCGTGCTGACGGTGCGGATGCGGGAGCAGGACGGCACCGTGCTGTTCACGCAGACGCTGCAGCCGGGCCTGGTCGGTCAGTAGCGCAACAAAACAGACATAGGGAGTCTTTACTCGCCAGTCACAGTGCGTTCGTGATCACGAAACACGATTCCTTCACAGTGGCTGCATGAGTCGAGACATGTCTGAAGCGACACGCACCCGGCACGGACGCCCCGCACACCACCGGTGGAACCCGGCCGGACTCGCCGAGCTGTGCACGGCGGCGTTCCACACATGGTGGGCACGGCGCCACGGACACGCGCCGCCGGCACACGATACCGGCGGCGCCCGGCCGCCGTCCGCCGAGGCGGAGGAGGCGACCGGGCCGGCCGCGCCGTCACCCGCCGGCGCGGCCCGGGGCGGCGGCGTGCTGTGGCGGATGCGGACGACGGTGAAGGACGCCCCGGGTTCGCTGGCCGCCCTGTGCACGGCGCTGGCCGGGCTGCGGGTCGACATCCTCAGCCTGCAGACGCACCCGCTGGGCGAGGGCACGGTGGACGAGTTCCTGCTGCGGGTCCCGGCCGATCTGACCGGATCCGATCTCACCGGGGCGGTGTCGCGCGCCGGGGGTGCGGACACCTGGATCGAGCGGGCCGACGCCCACGATCTGGTGGACGCCCCGACCCGGGTGCTGGGACTGGCCGCGCGCACCGCCCAGGACGCGGCGGAACTGCCGCTGGCGCTGCGGCAGCTGCTGGGGCGGTGCACGATCCGTTCGCTTCCCGCCGCACCGGCCGGCGGGCACGGGACGGCGCCGGCCGTGCCGGTGGAGGGGGTCCTGGAGGACACCGTGATGCGGCTGCGCGCCCCGGAGGGCGGAGTGATCACCGTGGAACGGCCGTACCTGCCGTTCACCCCGACCGAGTTCGCCCGGGCCCGGGCACTGGTGGACCTGGACGCCCGGCTCGGCCCGAGGATCCCGCACGGCCGGGACGTGCTCACGCTGCCCGAGGGCAGCGACATCTCCGTACGCCGGGCGGACACCGGCGACCTCCGGGCGGCCCGGGCGATGCACGAGCGGTGCTCGGAGCGGACCCTGCGCATGCGGTACCACGGGCCGGTCGACGACGCGGACCGCTATCTGAACCACCTGCTCGGTCCGCGCTTCGGGCGGACGCTCGCCGCGCAGACGGCCTCCGGACGCATCGTCGGCCTCGGGCATCTGCTGTGGGACGGCGACGAGACCGAGGTGGCGCTGATCGTGGAGGACGCCTGGCAGCGCCGGGGCATCGGCGGCGAACTCCTCGCACGGCTGGTCGCCCTGGCCGCCGACGCCGGCTGCGCCACCGTGTACGCCGTGACGCAGGCGTCCAACACCGGCATGGTCGCCGCGATGCGCGGTCTCGGACTCCCCCTCGACTACCAGATCGAGGAGGGCACCCTGGTCGTCACGGCCCGCCTGGACGCCGAGCCGGCCGCGGGCCGCCTCTCCGAGCTCCGCGGCCGGCGGACGGGGATCGGCCGGCCGTAGTTCCTCGTACGGCGGCACGTCGGTCCGCCCGGCGGGTGCTGCCGGGCGGACCGACGGGTGCGCGAAGCCTCAGCCCTGCGCCAGTGCCTCCGGGCGGGCCGTCGTGCCGGCCCGCTCCCCCAGGGCCCCGTCCAGGTCGGCCCACAGGTCCTCGACGTCCTCCAGGCCGACCGAGAGCCGCAGCAGCCGGTCGCTCACTCCGGCGTTCCTGCGGTCGTCGGCGTCGACGATGCGGTGGCTGATGGACGCCGGGTGCTGGATGAGGGAGTCCACGCTGCCGAGGCTCACCGCCGGGGTGATCAGCCGTACGCCGCCGATCACCCGGTGCGGGTCGCCGTGCACCTCGAAGGAGACCATCGCCCCGCCGATGCGGGGGTAGTGCACCCGGGCCACGCGCGGGTCGGCGGCGAGCCGGCGGGCGAGTTCGGCGGCGCTCGCGGACGCGGCCCGCACCCGCACCGGCAGGGTCGACAGGCCCCGCAGCAGCAGATAGCCGGCCAGCGGGTGCAGCACGCCGCCCGTGGCGAACCGCACCTGACGCAGCCGCCCGGCGAGTTCCTCGTCGCAGGCCACCACGCCCGCCAGCACGTCCCCGTGCCCGCCGAGGTACTTGGTGGCGCTGTGCAGCACCAGCCGCGCCCCGTGCTCGGCCGGGCGCTGGAGGACCGGGGTGGCGAAGGTGTTGTCGACGAGCAGCGGTACGGAGCCGCAGGCGTGGGCGACGGCCCGCAGGTCGATCTCGGCGAGCGTGGGGTTGGCCGGGGACTCGACCAGCACCAGACCGGTGTCCGGGCGCAGCGCGTCGGCGACCCCGGCCGGGTCGGTCCAGGTGACCTCGGAGCCGAGCAGTCCGGCGGTCAGCAGGTGGTCGCTGCATCCGTACAGGGGCCGTACCGCAACGACGTGGCGCAGGCCCGCCGAGCCGCGGACCAGCAGGACGGCGCTGAGCGCGGCCATGCCGCTGGCGAACGCGACCGCCGACTCGGTGCCCTCGAGGCGGGCCAGGGCGGTCTCGAAGCGGGCGACGGTCGGGTTGCCGAGCCGTCCGTAGACCGGCGGGCCGTCCGGCTCGGCGCCGGTGGTGGCGAAGGCGTCGATCCGGTCGGCCTCGCCGCGGCTGTCGTACGAGGGGTAGGTGGTGGACAGGTCGATCGGCGGGGCGTGCAGCCCCTGACCGGCGAGGTCGTCCCGGCCCGCGTGCACGGCCTCGGTGTCGAGTGCCCTCTTGGTGGTGTGCGTGTCCATGCCCAGGTCCATGGACGGAAGGGTGAACACCGAACGGGTCACCGGAGCCGGTCCCCGTGTTACGTTCGGCCCGTGGCCGAATCTGTCGTACTGGATCCGGTGGACCTCCATCTGCTGCGGCTGTTGCAGAACGACGCCCGGACGACGTACCGGGATCTCGCCGCGCAGGTCGGGGTCGCGCCGTCGACCTGCCTGGACCGGGTGACCCGGTTGCGCCGGTCCGGCGTGATCCTCGGGCACCGGCTGAAGCTGGATCCGGCCAAGCTGGGGCGGGGCCTGCAGGCGCTGCTGTCGGTTCAGGTCAGGCCGCACCGGCGGGAGCTGGTGGGACCCTTCGTGGAGCGGATCAGGGCGCTGCCCGAGTCGCTGACCGTGTTCCATCTGACCGGTCCCGACGACTACCTCGTGCACGTCGCGGTCGCGGACATGGCGGATCTGCAGCGGCTGGTGCTCGACGAGTTCACGGCGCGGCGGGAGGTGGCGCGGGTGGAGACCCGGCTGATCTTCCAGCAGTGGGACTGCGGGCCGCTGCTGCCGCCTTCGCCCTCGGCGCAAACCGGGTGACGTGCCGCGGGCCCCGTACCAGGATGGTCCGCATGTCTCAGACCCACAGCGCGCTGCCCCGTCAGGTCGCCGACTCCTACGTCGACGAGCTCATCGCCCTCGACCCGGTCACCGGAACCTTCCTCGGCGTGAAGGAGAGTTCCTCCCGCCTGCCCGATCTCTCGCCCGCCGGCCAGGAGGCGCTCGCCGAGCTCCAGCGGGCCACGCTCGCGCGACTCGACGAGGCCGAGCGCCTCCCCGGCGCGGACAGCGGCATCGAGCGCCGCTGCGCCCGCCTGCTGCGCGAGCGGCTCACCGCGGAGCTGGCCGTGCACGAGGCCGGCGAGGGGCTGCGTTCGGTCGGCAACCTGGGCACGGTCGCGCACTCGGTGCGCGAGGTGTTCACGGTGACGCCGACGCAGACGGAGGAGGACTGGTCGCAGGTCACCGAGCGGCTGCGCGCGGTGCCGGCCGCGCTGGCCGGCTACCGGGAGTCCCTCGCGCTCGGCCTGGAGCGCAAGCTGTACGCGGCTCCGCGCCCGACGGCCACGTTCGTCGAGCAGCTCACCGAGTGGGCGGACACCGGCGAGGGCCGCGGCTGGTTCGAGGACTTCGCCTCGGCCGGTCCGGACGCGCTGCGCGCGGACCTGGACGAGGCGGCTCGCGCGGCCACCGCCGCCGTCGTGGAACTGCGGGACTGGATGCGCGACGTGTACGCGCCGGCGATCGAGGGCGCGCCGAACACCGTGGGCCGGGAGCGCTACGCCCGCTGGGCCCGCTACTTCAACGGCACCGATCTGGACCTGGACGAGGCGTACGCGTACGGCTGGTCCGAGTACCACCGGCTGCTCGGCGAGATGAGGAAGGAGGCCGAGAAGATCCTGCCGGGCGCCGAGACCCCGTGGGTGGCGCTGGCGCACCTCGACGAGCACGGCCGGCACATCGAGGGCGTCGACGAGGTCCGCGACTGGCTCCAGGGCGTGATGGACCGGGCGATCGAGTCCCTGGACGGCACCCACTTCGACCTCGCCGAGCGGGTACGGAGGGTGGAGTCGCGGATCGCCCCGCCGGGCAGCGCGGCGGCGCCGTACTACACGCCTCCGTCGGAGGACTTCTCCCGGCCGGGCTGCACCTGGCTGCCCACGATGGGCCTGACCCGCTTCCCGGTCTACGACCTGGTCTCCACCTGGTACCACGAGGGCGTCCCCGGACACCACCTCCAGCTGGCGCAGTGGGTGCACGTGGCCGAGGACCTCTCCCGCTACCAGGCCTCCGTGGGCATGGTCAGCGCCAACGCCGAGGGCTGGGCACTGTACGCGGAGCGGCTGATGGACGAACTCGGCTTCCTCGCGGACGCCGAGGAGCGGCTGGGCTACCTGGACGCGCAGATGATGCGGGCGGCCCGGGTCATCGTCGACATCGGCATGCACCTGGAGCTCGAGATCCCGGCGGACTCGCCGTTCCGTCCGGGCGAGCGCTGGACGCCGGAGCTGGCGCAGGAGTTCTTCGGGGCGCACAGCAGCCGCCCGGCGGACTTCGTGGAGAGCGAACTGACCCGTTATCTGACGATTCCGGGTCAGGCGATCGGCTACAAGCTCGGCGAGCGGGCGTGGCTGCTGGGCCGGGAGAACGCCCGCAAGCGGCACGGCGACGCCTTCGACCTCAAGGCCTGGCACATGGCGGCCCTGTCCCAGGGTTCGCTGGGCCTGGACGACCTGGTGGACGAGCTGTCGGCGCTGTGATCCGGCCGTGGGGCCGGGGCGGCGCCGTCAGCGCCGGAAACCGCCCTCCGAGTCGATGACCTGACCGGTGATCCAGTCCGCCTCGTCCGTGGCCAGCCACGCGATGAGGCGGGCGGGGTCGTCGGGCATGCCCCAGCGCCCGGCGGGGAAGCGCGCGGCGACGGCCTCGTAGGCGTCGCCGGTGAGGTAGTCCGTGTCGACCGGGCCGGGGTTGACGGTGTTCACCGTGACCGCGTGCTCGGCGAGCGTGGTCGCCAGGGAGCGGGTGATGGAGGCGAGCGCGCCCTTCTGGAGGGCGTAGGCGATCTCGCCCGGCATGCCGCCGGCGATGTCCTGCCCGGAGGTCATCATCACCACGCGCCCGCCCGGGGTGCGCGGAGGCAGAGCGGCGCGGTGGCGGGCGTGGGCCTGGACGAGCAGCAGCACCGAGCGGGTGTCGACCGCCCAGTGGGCGTCCAGCATCCCCGTGTCGATCGTGTCGAGGGTGCCGTCGGAGCCGCTGAGGGCATGGTTGGCGACGAGGATGTCGAGCCGTCCGCCGAGCGCCGCGGCGGCCCGGGCGTGCAGTTCGGCGGGGACGTCCGGATCGGCGAGGTCGCCCGGCCCGGCGACCACCCGTGCGCCGGGGTCGCCCTGGGCCTCCCGCACGGAGGCGGTCACCTCCTCGATCCGGTCGGCGCCCCAGGGCATGGCGGCGTCGTGCGGCACGTGGTGGTGCAGGTAGACGCTCGCGCCGTGGGCGGCGAGGCGCCGGGCCACGGCGTGTCCGATGCCGCCGCGTCTGCTGGCCCCGGTGACCAGCGCGGTCCGGCCGCGCAGGGGCAGGGGGTCACGGCGGAGTGCTTCGGGGGCGGGATGCGGGAGTCTGGGCATGGTCGCCCATGATGGAGGACGCGGTGGACCGGCGCACCCCGTTTTCCGCCGCGGTCCCCTCGTGTGTCCGTGCCGCGGCCGGGCGGACCGCGCAACGGCCGGGGCGAGCGTGCGTCGCACGTGGCCGGCGCTTGTGCGGCACAACCCACCGGGTCGGCCGCGTGTTTGAACCCGGGGGTTCAGCAGCCGCAGTCCCCGGCGTCCACCGGTGCCGTCAGGGGGTCGGGGGCACGGCGCCCGCGGCCCCGCGAGGTCTCGAACGCGAAGCCCTCGCGCACCCAGTACTCGAAGCCGCCGAGCATCTCCTTGACCCGGTGGCCGAGTTCGGCGAGGGCGAGCGCGGCGCGGGTGGCGCCGTCGCAGCCGGGGCCCCAGCAGTACGTCACGACCGGCACCGACGGGTCCAGGAGTTCCGCGGCCCGCTCGGGGACGAGCGCGGTGGGCAGGTGGACCGCGCCCGGGACACGGCCCCGGTCCCAGGCCTCGGTGGAGCGGGAGTCCACCAGGACGAACCCGGGATCTCCGCCGGCCGCGAGGGCGGCGGCCACGTCGGAGACGTCGGTGTGGAACGCGAGGCTCGCACGGAAGTGGGCGGCGGCCACGGCCGGGGCGGCGGGGGCGACGCGCAGCACGGGGTTCACGGTGGTGGCAGGGGTCATGGCGGTAGAGGTCATGACAGAGAAACTACGGCCGCGAAACCCCGGGCAGAAGGGACATTCCCCGGCCTCGGTCTTGATCGGGCGTGGATCCCCTGCTATCCCTCGGGAATGACCGCGTATTCCCCGGACGCCACCGACTGGCGCATTCTCGACGTCCTCCAGCGGGAGGGGCGGGCCAGTTTCGCCGAGCTGGCCCGTGCCGTCTCCATGTCCGCGAGCGCGGTCACCGAGCGGGTGCGGCGCATGGAGGAGGCCGGGGTCATCCAGGGGTACGCGGCGGTGGTGGACCCGGAGCGGATCGGCCTGCCGGTCCTGGCCTTCGTCCGGCTGCGCTATCCGACCGGCAACTACAAGCCGTTCCACGACCTCGTCGCCGCGACGCCCGAGATCCTGGAGGCGCACCACGTCACGGGTGACGACTGCTTCGTCATCAAGGTCGCCGCCCGTTCGATGCGGCATCTGGAGGAGGTGTCGGGCCGGATCGGCGCGCTGGGGTCGGTGACCACCAGCGTCGTCTACTCCTCGCCGCTGCCGCGCCGCGCGCTGGGGCGCTGACGCCGCGGACGCGCACGGCCTCCGTCCGGAGTCAGCGGACCCCGCGCTGCCGCAGCGCCGACCCCGAGCGGCCCTTCACGACCTCCAGCTGGGCGTGGATCCGCCGCCGCAGATCGGCGACGTGGCTGACGATGCCCACGCTGCGGTCGCGTTCGCGCAGCGAGTCCAGGACGTCCAGGACCTCGTCGAGGGTCTGGTCGTCGAGGCTGCCGAAGCCCTCGTCGATGAAGAGGGTGTCCAGCCGGACCCCGCCCGCCTCGTCGGTGACGACGTCGGCGAGGCCGAGGGCGAGGGCGAGCGAGGCGAAGAACGTCTCGCCGCCCGAGAGGGTCGCCGTGTCGCGCTCCCGGCCGGTCCAGGCGTCCACGACGTGCAGGCCGAGTCCGCTGCGGCCGCGTCCGGTGCGGTCGTCGGAGTGGACGAGGGTGTAGCGGCCGGACGACATGCGGTGCAGGCGTACCGTCGCGGCGGCGGCGACCTGCTCCAGGCGTGCCGCCAGGACGTACGACTCCAGGCGCATCCTGCGCTCGTTGTCGGCCGAGGTGCCCGCGGCGAGGCCGGCCATGCGGGCCACGCGGTCGTACTCCTCGCGCAGCGGCCCCAGCCGGCGCACCGAGGCGGTGGCCCGTGCGGAGAGCCGGTCGAGCTCGGTGCAGCGGCGGGCGGCCGCGTCGCGCGCGGAGGCCGCCTCGCGCACCCGGCGGGCCGCGTCCTCGGCGGTCCGCTGCGCGGAGGCGGGATCGGCGGGCGGCCGCTGTGCGGCGGCCGCGGTCTCCGGTTCGGCGAGGACGGCACGGACGGCGGCCTCCTCGTGCCGCCAGGCGTCCAGGCGCCGCTGCAGTTCGCGGTGGGCGGTGTCGTCGAGGAGGGCGTCGGCCGCGGCCTGCGGGGTGTCGAAGCCCGCGCGGAAGGCGGCGTCGGCGAGCCGGGCGTCGGCGTCCTTGAGCCGCTGGGCCGCGTCCTCGGCGGCTCGGGCGGCGTCGGCGGCGTCCGTGAGCCGGGTGACGCTCCGCTCCAGCTGCTCGGCGCGCGCGGCCACGCTGGTCGCGGCCCCCCGTGCCTGGGCCAGTTCCTCCTCCAGGGCGGCCTTCTCACGGTCCAGCCGGTCGCGGTGGCCCACCCGGGAGGCGGCCCGGACCGCCGCCTCCCGCTGGGCGACGACCCGCAGCTCGTGCTCGTGCTCCGCCCGGCGCATCTCTTCCCGGGCGGAGTGCAGGTCCGAGGCGGCGGCCCGGGCCTCGGCGTACTGGCCCTCCAACTCCTGCGCCGCGAGGGCGAGTTCTTCGGTGGGCGTGTCACCGGCCTCCGCGCCGGCGGCGGCCAGCGCCTCGCGTACGGCGCCGAGGCGCCGCTCGGCCTCGGCGCGCTGTTCCTCTGCGCGCTGGTAGCCGGCCAGGGCGCGCTCCTCCGCCTCGCGGCCGACGTGTCCGTCGACCTTGCGGGCGGGGGCGGGGTGTTCGGTGGCGCCGCAGACCGCGCAGGGCGCACCGTCGGCGAGGCCCGCGGCCAGTTCGGCGGCGATGCCGCTCAGGCGCTGTTCCTTGAGGTCGAGCCAGTGCTGCTTGGCCTTCAGAGCCTGTTCCCGGGCGGCGCGGACCTGTTCGGCGGCCCTCTCCACGTCCTCGGCCAGCCGGTCGCGCGTCCGTGCCGCGTTCAGCCGCCTCTGCGCGGGGTCGCGTCGTACGGCGAGTTCACCGGCCCTGGTCTCGGCCTGCTGCGCGGCCTCGATGCGGGCCTGGAGACCGGCCCTGGTTTCCTCCCAGCCCGCGAGCCAGCTCTCCGCGTCGTGCAGCACCTCCTCGTCGGCGCGCTCCTGACGCTCCAGCCCGGCCCGCTCCTCGAGGAGTTCCGCCAGCCTCCGCTCGGCCCGGCGGGCCGACTCCAGCCCGCCCAGTTCCTCGGCGGCGCGGCGGGCGGCGGCCGCGAGCCCGGCCGCTCCCTCGTCCGCGAAGGACGCCGGGAGCAGGGCACGCGCGTGTGCCTCGGCGGCGGCCGCCCGGCGGTGCTCCGCGTCGGCGGCGTCCCGCAGTTCCAGGGCGGGGGCGACCGCCTCGGCCTTGCGGGCCCGCTCCATGCGCGCCTGTGCCTCCCGGTGGTCTCCGGCCCGTTCCCAAAGCCGCGCCGCCCGCTCCCGCGCCTCGGCGAACCGCCGCTGCAGGCGGTCCCGTTCGCGTACGTCGTCCAGGACCCGGTCGGCGGCGGCCTGGGCGGACTCGGCGGCGGCGAGGCGGCAGTGGGCGACGGCGAGCTGTTCGCGCGCGGTGCTGCGGGCCACGGCGGCCGCGCTCAGCACCGCCTCGGCCAGCCCCGGTTCGCCCGGCGCCAGTTCGGGCAGCTCCAGGACGCCGCCCGCCGCCTGCTGCATGCGGTGCGCGTCGGCCAGCAGGGCCGCGTCGCCGTCCCGTACCCGGGCCTCGGCGGCACGTCGGCGTTCGGCGAGGCGCTTCTCCACGTCGGCGAAGCGGCGGGTGTCGAAGAGGCGCCCCAGCAGCTTGCCGCGCGCCTCGGCGTCGGCGCGCAGGAAGCGCGCGAAGTCGCCCTGGGGCAGCAGCACGACCTGGCAGAACTGCTCCCGGCTCATGCCGAGGAGCTGGGTGATCTCCTCGCCGATCTCCTGGTGTGAACGGCTGAGGTCCTTCCAGGTGCCCGAGGCCGCGTCGCGCTCGCGCAGCCAGGTCTGGGCCTTGTCCAGCGTGGTGCCCGTGCCGCGCTTCTTCGGGCGCTCCCAGGGCGGTTGCCGGGTGATCTCCAACCGGCGTCCGGCGACGGTGAGTTCGAGGGTGACCGAGGTACGGGTTCCCGGTGCGGCGTGGTCGCTGCGCAGGGTCGTGCCCTGGCCGCTCTGCCGGGCCCCGGGGACGGAGCCGTACAGGGCGTAGCAGACGGCGTCCAGCACCGAGGTCTTCCCGGCGCCGGTGGGGCCGTGCAGCAGGAAGAGCCCGGCGGCGGACAGTTCGTCGAAGTCGACGGTCTGGGAGTCCCCGAAGGGCCCGAAGGCGGTGATGTCCAGCCGGTGCAGCCTCACCGGGCCACCTCCCGTACCGCCTCGTCCGCGCGGACCGCGTCGAAGGCGTCCCGCAGGACGGCGCGTTCGTGCTCGTCGGGGCCGGCGCCGCGCACATGGGCCACGAAGTCCTCGGCGATCTGCTGGTCGCCGCGGCCGGCGAGGCGGCGGGCGTAGGACACCCCGGGGTCGTCCGCCGGCCGGTCCGGGGCGAAGACGAGGCTGAGGGTGTGCGGGAAGCGCTCGGTCAGCCGGGCCATGGGGTCGGCCGGGCGGACCGGGTCGGTGAGCGTCGCCTCGACCCACGCCTCCTCGTGCCGCGCCAGTGCGGGATCGGCGAGCAGTTCCTCCAGGGTGCCGCGGATCCGGGCCAGGGCGCGCGGCACCGGGCAGTCGACGCGCTCCGCGGTGACGGCCCCGTCGGCGTCCAGGTCGATCAGCCACATGCTCTTGCGGTGGTCGGCCTCCGAGAAGGAGTACGGCAGCGGGGAGCCGGAGTAGCGCACCCGCTCGGTGAGGGTCTGGCAGCCGTGCAGGTGCCCGAGCGCCACGTAGTCGACGCCGTCGAACACCCCGGCGGGCACGGCGGCCACTCCCCCGACGGTGATGTCCCGCTCGCTGTCGCTGGGCCGGCCGCCGGTGACGAAGGCGTGTGCGAGGACGACGGAACGGGTGCCGCGCGCGCGTGCGGCGAGGTCGGCGCGGACCCGGTCCATGGCGGCGGCGAGCACCGTCTCGTGGCCGGCCTTCTCCACGCCGAACTCGTCCTTCACCAGAGCGGGTTCGAGGTACGGCAGCCCGTAGAAGGCGACATCGCCGTGGGGGTCGGACAGCACCACGGGCGTGCCGCACGCGGACGGTTCGGTGCGCAGATGGATGCCCGCGCGCCCGATGAGCCCGGCGCCGACGCCGAGACGGCGGGCCGAGTCGTGGTTGCCGGAGATCATCACCGTCGGCACGCCGAGACCGGCGAGGCGGTGCAGGGCGTCGTCGAACAGCTCGACCGCGGCGAGCGGCGGCACCGCGCGGTCGTACACGTCTCCCGACACGACCACCGCGTCCACGTCGCGCTCCCGCACGGTGGTGACGAGGTGGTCGACGAACGCGGCCTGGGCACCGAGCATGTTGACCCGGTGGAACGCCCGGCCGAGATGCCAGTCGGAAGTGTGCAGCAGTCTCATGATTCCCGCAGGGTATCCGCCGGGCCCGACGGCACGGGCGGTTACTCCCGTATCGCTCCGTCACGGCCCGGCCCGGTCGTGCCCGGCACGCGCCCGGAGGCGGGCGCGTACGGCCGGTGCCCGTCACGCGTCCCCGTACGCCTCTCCGCCGAGCTCGAACCCGGCCGTGCCCGCGGTCGCGTCGGCGAGCCAGGCGCGGAAGGCGGCCACGTCGGCGTCCGGGAGGCCGATCTCGATCGTGACCTCCTCGCCGTAGTGCACGCCCCGCACCTCGCGGCCGGTGGCGCGCAGGTCGTTCTGGACCTTGCCGGCCCGCTGGTGGTCGACGGTCACCGTGGCCAGCCGGAAGCGGCGCCGGGTGATCGTGCCGAGGGTGTCCAGGGCCTCGCCGACGGCGCCGCCGTACGCGCGGATGAGGCCGCCGGCGCCGAGCTTGACGCCGCCGTAGTAGCGGGTGACGACGGCGACGACGTACCGCATGTCGCGGCGGAGCAGCATCTGGAGCATGGGGACGCCCGCGGTGCCGCCGGGCTCGCCGTCGTCGCTGGCCTTCTGGGTCGAGGCGTCGGCACCGATGACGTACGCCCAGCAGTTGTGGGTGGCGTCGGCGTGCTCCTTGCGCACGGCGGCGACGAAGTCCTGCGCCTCCTGCTCGGTGGCCGCCGGAGCGAGGGCGCACAGGAAGCGGGAGCGGTTGATCTCGATCTCGTGCACACCCGCGCGCGCGACGGTGCGGTACTCGTCCTGCATCCGGCCAGCCTATGCGCCGCCGCGCGGGCCGGCCGCCCCGGTCAGCGCTTCCCGCCCCGGGGCACGGTCACCGACGTCAGCAGCGCGGTGCCGGGGGCGAGGTCCCGCCAGTCGGCGCCGCGCCAGGACAGGACGGCGACGGCACAGGTCGGGAACTTCTCGCGGACGCGGTCCAGGGTGTCGTCCAGGCCGTCGCCGGCCAGCGTCAGGACCAGGTCCTCCAGGCCGGGGTTGTGGCCGACCAGCAGCAGCGTCTCGACGTCGGCCGGCGTCTCGTGCACCACGGCCAGCAGTTCGGGGACGCCGGCGGCGTACAGCCGCGGGTCGTACCGGACCGGCGGGGGCGTGCCCCACTGCGCGGCGGCCAGTTCCCAGGTCCGGCGGGCCCGTACGGCGGTGGAGCACAGCGCGAGGCCCGGCAGGCAGTCGGCCTCGGCGAGCGCGCGTCCGGCGGCGGGGGCGTCCCTGCGGCCGCGCGGCGCGAGGGGGCGCTCGTGGTCGGTGACGCCCCCCGGTCGGGCGGACTTGGCGTGGCGCAGGACGACCAGGCGGCGCAGCGGTCCCGCCCCGGCGCGCTCGATCATGCCGGGGAGCCCAGGTCGCGGGTGAGGTCGAGGCCGAGCAGCCGGTCCGCGTAGGCGTACGTCTCGAAGCGGGCGCCGTCCGCCAGGTCCGGGACGGTCTCCACCGCGCGCAGGACGCGGAGCACACCGGTCGCGTCGAGGTCGTCCTCCCAGGCGGTCCGCAGGTCCGCGCGCACCTGGTCGGGGATGGGGCGTGAGGGCCTGTGCGCCCAGGCGGCGACCGCGCGGCGCCAGTGGGCGAGGGTGTCGCCGGCGTCGTCCAGGGTGGCCGTGCCGACCCGCAGGGGTGTGCTTCTGGGACGCGCGAGCAGGGCGAGGCGCAGCACGGCGGGGTCGGCTTCGCCGGGGGGGCCGGACGCCTCCCAGTGGACGGGGGCCACGGCGATGCGCACTCCGTCGGGTGCCGCGCCGCCCTCGCTCACCACGTGCAGGACCTGTGCCTCGCCCAGGCCGGTGCCCGCGTCCCGGCCGTCCTCGAAGGGCCGGACGCCGAGTGCCGCGCCCGCCGCGCGCAGTTCCGCCTGCTGCCGTTCGCCGGTGAGCAGCGCCCACACCGGGGTGCCGCCGAGCTCCAGGGCGCGCACGAGCAGGTCGGCGACGAGCAGCACGCGCAGGTTCGTCGGGTCGAGCCCGCGCGTGTGGGCCTGGACGCGGGTCAGGCCCCGCCGGGCGGGGGCGGCGTCCACGAGTTCGCCGGTTCGGGCGTCGATGATGCGCAGCACGAGGCGAGCGTAGGCGCGCGAGCGGTCGTACGCAGGCATCTCGCCCGCTTTTCGGGCCGCCGTGGCGGATCCGGGCCGGACGTACGGCCGCCGCCGGGAATCACCGCGCACCCCGGGTCGTTCCCGGGAGAACAGCACCTTCACGACGCTCCGGGAGGCCGACGGTGTACGGCGACGAGGCAACGGTCCGCAAGATCCTCACCGAGCTCGGTGACACCTGGGCCGTGGTGGGCCTGTCGTCGAACCGGCAGCGCGCGGCGTACGGCGTCGCCCAGGTGCTGCAGCGCTTCGGCAAGCGCGTGGTGCCGGTGCACCCGAAGGCCGAGACGGTGCACGGCGAGCGGGGGTACGCCTCGCTCGCGGACATCCCCTTCGACGTGGACGTCGTGGACGTGTTCGTCAACAGCGACCTGGCCGGAGCCGTCGCGGACGAGGCGGTGGCCAAGGGCGCCGGCGCGGTGTGGTTCCAACTCGGCGTCATCGACGAGGCGGCCTGCGAGCGCACCCGTGCGGCGGGGCTGGAGATGGTCATGGACCGCTGCCCGGCGATCGAGATACCCCGGCTCCGCTGAGGCCTGTCCGGCGGATCACGCCAAGGGCGCGGGACACTCCCGCCGCCCCGCTCACCCGTGCTCGCGAAGTGCCGTCGGTCTCCCCCGGCTTGATCCGCCGGACGGGTCCCGGGCCGTTTCGTGCGGATCGTCCGGTCGCCGGTCCGGGCGTGCCGCCGACGGGGCCCCGGGGCACGGTCCGGCCCCTTGCAGGGTGGCCGGTACGACGCCTTCCTGCTCGGGGACGCGCTGGCCGCCCGGCTCACGAAGGGCGACGACAGCGCACTGGCCGGCTACTCCTCGGCGTGCCTGCGACGCGTGTGGGACCACCAGGAGTTCTCGCAGTGGCCGTCCGAGCCGTTCCACGGCACCGCGGCGGGGGACCCGTTGCGCGCCGGCACCACGCTCGCCCGGCTGCGCCGCCTGTGCGCCTCCCCCGGCGCCGCCGCCTTCGCGGAGCAGTACCCGGGCACGGCCGCGCGGTACTGAGCCCCCGTCAGTCGTGCGGCGGCCGGTTGCCGAGCCGGTGGTCGGCCACGTTCAGCGCCTCCTCCACCAGCCGCCGCAGATGGCCGTCGCGCAGTGAGTAGACCACCCGGCGGCCCTCCTTGCGCGTGTCCACCAGCCCCGCGAGACGCAGCCGCGCCAGATGCTGGCTGACCGCCGGCCGCGCCGCGCCGCACGCCTCGGTGAGCGTGGTGACGTCGGCCTCGCCGCCGGTCAGGGCGTGCAGCAGGGTCAGCCGGGTGCGGTCGCCGAGCAGCGCGAGAAGTTCCGCCGCGAGCGCGAACTGCTCCTCGCCAGGAGTGCGTGGGTGCGCATCCTGCGCGGATGACAGGTGCTTGCGTGCGCTCATACGCACATAATGGCTCCGTGGGCGTCACCACGTCCACCTCGCGCACCGGAAGGGGATCGACGTGAGCCGGGAGCACGCACACCACCACCACGAGCCCGGACCGGAGCACGGCCACCGGCACCCCCGGGCGTCCCTGCGCCACCGCCTCGCCCATCTCCTCACCCCCCACTCCCACGAGACCGCGGACAAGCTGGACCCCGCCCTCGAGTCCTCGGTCCGGGGCATGCGCGCGCTGTGGGTCTCGCTGGTGGTGCTCGGCGCGACCGCGCTGGCGCAGGCGGCCGTGGTGGCCGTCTCGGGCTCGGTGGCGCTGCTCGGCGACACGGTGCACAACACGGCGGACGCGCTGACCGCCGTACCGCTGGGCATCGCCTTCGTGCTGGGGCGGCGCGCCGCCACCCGCCGCTTCACCTACGGCTACGGACGGGCCGAGGACCTGGCCGGCATCCTCATCGTGCTGACCATCGCGGCGTCCGCCGCCTTCGCCGGCTGGACCGCGCTCGGCCGTCTCCTCGACCCGCGCCCCGTCGAGCATCTCCCGGCGGTCGCCGTCGCGGCGCTCGTCGGGTTCGCGGGCAACGAGTGGGTGGCCCGCTACCGCATCCGCGTCGGCCGCGCCATCGGCTCGGCCGCCCTGGTCGCCGACGGGCTGCACGCCCGCACGGACGGGTTCACCTCGCTGGCCGTGCTGCTGGGCGCCGGCGGCGCGGCCCTCGGGTGGCAGCTCGCGGACCCGGTCGTGGGGCTGGTGATCACGGCGGCGATCGCGCTGGTCCTGCGGGACGCCGCGCGGGAGGTTTTCCGGCGGGTGATGGACGCCGTCGACCCGGCGCTGGTGGACCGGGCCGAGCGGGCGCTGACGCGGGTCCCGGGGGTGCGTGGGGTGGGCGAGCTGCGGCTGCGCTGGATCGGCCACCGGCTGCGCGCCGAGGTGGCGGTCGTGGTGGACGGCGGGGCGACGGTGCGCGAGGCCCACCGCATCGCGGTCGCCGCGGAACACGCCCTGCTGCACGCCGTACCGCGCCTCACCGCGGCCCTGGTCCACGCCGATCCGGAACCGGTGCCGGGCGAGGCGGACCCGCACCTCGCGCTGGCCCATCACGGGGTGCGTCAGACGTCCTGACCGGGCGGCCTGAACGGCGACCGCGGCGGAGCGCCCCTCAGGCGATCCCCAGCCCTTCCAGGACGACCGATCCCGGAAGCTCCGCGAACGCCTTGCCCGGCACCAGCAGCTTGCCCCGGCGCCGGCCGCTGCCCACGAGCACGTACGGCAGGTCGACGACGGCCGCGTCCACCAGCACCGGCCAGTCGTCCGGCAGCCCGATCGGGGTGATGCCGCCGTACTCCATGCCGGTCTCCCCCGTCGCCGTGTCCATCGGGGCGAAGGACGCCTTGCGGGCACCGAGCCGACGGCGCACCACCCCGTTGACGTCGACCCGGGTGGTGGACAGCACGACACAGGCGGCGAGCGTGCTCCCACCGCCGCGCTTGCCCTCGACCACCACGCAGTTCGCCGACCGCTCCAGCAGGTCCCGGCCGTAGTGCTCCACGAAGACGGCGGTGTCGGCCCAGCGCGGGTCGGTGTCGACGTAGAGGATCCGGTCGGCGGGGACGCCGCCGCTCCAACCGCGGACGGCGCCGGCCACCGCGGGGGTGAGCTCGTCGAGGCAGTCGGGGGCGGGGGTGGCGTGGTCGAAGTCTCCGATGGGTGCGCGCATGGCCGCACCGTAACAGCCGTCCGGCGGCCGTCGGAGGGGGTCTCAGCGCACGGGCGGCACCGAGACCGTCATGATCATCTCCGTCGGTACGTCGCCCCGATTGCCGTAGGTGTGCGCGGTGTCGGCCTCGAAGGAGACACTCGCGCCGGCCGGCACGCGATGCTCCACCCCGTCGACGGTGAGCGCCAGCTCCCCGGACGTGACGTGGACGAGTTCGACCGTGCCGGTGGGGTGCGGATCGGAGTCGCTGCTCTCGCCCGGCATGAGCCGCCAGTCCCACATCTCCAGCGGGCCGGGGGCCTCGGTGCCCGCGAGCAGCCGGTTGTAGCTTCCGGCCTCGGTGTGCCAGAGCCGCACGGCCTGGTCGGCGGGGACGATCCGGACCTTCGGGCCCCGCTCGTAGTCGAGCAGGGTGGTGATGCTGACGCCGAGCGCGTCGCCGATCTTGACCACCGTGCCGATGCTCGGGTTGGTGCGGGCCTGCTCGATCTGGATGAGCATGCCGCGGCTGACGCCCGCCCGCGCCGCCAGCGCGTCCAGGGTGAAGCCGCGCTCGGTGCGCCAGCGTTTGACGTTGCGCGCCAGGGACTGGGTCAGCACATCGAGGTCCGACACGTTCCGACCCTTCCGTTCAATGGAGTGGATCACAGAGTACAATTCATTCGACTACGGTGTGGTGCACCCGATCGTTCACCGCACTGTACTGCGAGGCTCGCCGTGACAGCACTCTTCGCCCTGGCCACCAGCCTGCTGTGGGGCCTGGCCGACTTCGGCGGCGGGCTGCTGACCCGGCGCACCCCCGCGCTCACCGTGGTCGTGGTCTCGCAGTCCGTCGCGGTGGCCGTGCTCGGCGTGATCGTGGCCGCGACCGGCGCCTGGAGCGAGGCGGGAGCGCGGCTGTGGTTCGCCGTGGCCGCCGGTCTCGTGGGCCCGGTGGCGATGCTCGCCTTCTACAGGGCGCTCGCCCTGGGACCGATGGGCGTCGTCTCGCCGCTCGGTTCGCTCGGCGTGGCCGTGCCGGTCGGCGTGGGGCTGGTGCTGGGCGAGCGGCCGGGGGTGCCGCAGTTCGCGGGCGTCCTGGTCGCCGTGGCCGGTGTCGCCCTGGCCGGCGGTCCGCAGTTCCGGGGCGCGCCGGTGCAGCGGCAGGCCGTCCTCCTCACCCTGCTCGCCGCGTTCGGGTTCGGCGCGGTGATGGCGCTGATCGCCGAGGCGTCGACCACCCTCACCGGTCTCTTCCTCGCCCTGTTCGTGCAGCGGGTCACCAACGTCGCGGCGGGCGGCCTCGCCCTGTACGTCTCGGTGCGGCGCGGCGGCCCCGCCCTCGCGCCGGGCGGATTCCCGTGGCGCTCGCTCCCGGCGCTCGCGTTCGTCGGGCTCGCGGACGTGGCGGCCAACGGCACGTACTCGATCGCCGCGCAGACCGGTCCGGTCACCGTGGCCGCGGTGCTCGCCTCGCTCTACCCGGTGGTGACCGCCGTCGCCGCCCGCGGCTTCCTCAGTGAGCGGCTGCGCGCGGTCCAGACGGCCGGCGCGGGGCTCGCCCTGGTGGGGTCGGTGCTTCTCGCGACGGGGTGAGAGGGCGCGTCTCAGCTCCCGGGTTCCAGTTCGGCGAGCCGGGCCGCGCCGTCCCCGTCCAGTGCGGCGAGCCGGGCCGCGCTCTCCTCGTCCAGGTCCGACAGGGCCCGCAGCTGCTCCGGGGTGACCCCCTCCGGAATCGGTACGGGCGCCGGGGTGCGCAGGGGCGGCTGCCAGCCGTCGGCGGGGGTCCAGCGGCGCACCACACGGGCCGGGGCGCCCGCGACCACGGCGTGGTCGGGCACCGTGCCCCGGACCACCGCACCCGCGGCCACCACCACGTTCCGTCCGATCCGCGCCCCCGGCAGGATCACCGCACCGGTGCCGATCCAGCACCCGGGGCCGATCCGCACCGGCTCCATCCGCGGCCACTGCTTGCCGATGGGCTCGTGCGGATCGTCGTAGGAGTGGTTGGTGGAGGTGACGTAGACGTACGGCCCGAAGTAGCAGTCGCTGCCGATCGTGACGGTCGTGTCGGCGATGACATGGCTGCCGCGGCCCAGGACGACCCCGTCGCCGATGCGCAGGATCGGCTCGGGGCCCAGGTCGAGGCCGGGCATCAGACCGGCGGTGAGGGTGACCTGTTCGCCCACGATGCAGTGGGCGCCGACGTGGATCCAGGGTTCGCCGAAGATCGTGCCGAGCGGGAAGGCGAGCCTGGTACCCGTTCCCATGGAACCGAAGCGGAAGCGGCCGGGGTGCTCGGCGGTCACCGAGCCCGTGCGCTGCACCCAGGACCAGCCCGCGTGGACCGCGCGCTGCGCGAGGCGGCGCGGCCAGGACGAGAACGTGTTCTTGCTCTTCGGCACCCGCTCACCGTAGTCGGCGGGCGCGGCGCCGGTGGGCCGGTGACCCTGTGATCTTCACCCCATGGTGTTGGCGTACGGTGCCTCCATCATCCGACGAGGAGGCGACGATGACGCACCAGGCGCTGATCACCGGCATCGGCGGCAAGGAGCCGCGCGTGGAGGAGGGGGTGTTCGTGGCGCCCACGGCCGCGGTGATCGGGGACGTGACGCTGCACGCGGGGGCGAGCGTCTGGTACGGGGCCGTACTGCGCGGCGACGTCGAGCGGATCTCCGTCGGCGCGAGCAGCAACGTCCAGGACAACTGCACGCTCCACGCCGACCCCGGCTTCCCGGTCAGCGTGGGCGAGCGCGTCTCCATCGGGCACAACGCCGTGGTGCACGGCGCGACCGTCGGGGACGACTGCCTGATCGGCATGGGGGCCACGGTGCTCAACGGCGCGGTGATCGGCGCGGGTTCCCTCGTCGCCGCGCAGGCGCTGGTGCCGCAGGGCATGGAGGTGCCGCCGGGGTCGCTCGTCGCGGGGGTGCCGGCGAAGGTGCGGCGGGAGCTGACCGAGGAGGAGCGCGCGGGGCTGACGCTCAACGGCACCATGTACGCGGAGCTGGCGAAGGCCCACCGCGACGTGCACGGCAGGCCGTAGCGCTCAGTCGGTGCCGGGGACCGGACGGTCCCCGGCGCTCACGCGTCCCAGCTCCACTCGGCGACCTCCGGCAGGTCGGTGCCGTGCTCGCGGATCCAGGCGTGGTGCCGGGTGCGCGCGTCGGCCATCCGCTGGCGCACGGCGGCGGCGCGCACCGCGAGGCCGGGGACGCGGTCGATGACGTCCATGACCAGCCGGTAGCGGTCGAGGTCGTTGCGGACGACCATGTCGAAGGGCGTGGTCGTGGTGCCGGATTCCTTGTAGCCGCGCACGTGCAGGTGCCGGTGGCCGTTGCGGCGGTAGGCGAGGCGGTGGATCAGCCACGGATAGCCGTGGTAGGCGAAGATCACCGGCTTGTCGGCGGTGAACAGGCCGTCGTACTCGAAGTCGGTCATGCCGTGCGGGTGCTCCTCGCGGGGCATCAGCCGGGCGATGTCGACGACGTTCACCACGCGGACCGCCAGCTCCGGCAGGTTGCGGCGCAGCAGTTGCGCGGCGGCCAGCACCTCCTGGGTCGGCACGTCGCCGGCACAGCCCAGCACCACGTCGGGTGCGCCGCCGTTCTCGGTGCCGGCCCACTCCCAGATCCCGGCGCCCCGGGCGCAGTGGACGCGCGCCTCGTCGATCGGCAGCCAGTCGTAGCACGGCTGCTTCCCGGCCACGATCACGTTGACGTGGTCGCGGCTGCGCAGCGCGTGGTCCGCGACGGACAGCAGGGTGTTGGCGTCCGGCGGCAGATAGACCCGTACGACCTCGGGGCTCTTGTTGAGCACGTGGTCGACGAAGCCGGGGTCCTGGTGGGAGAAGCCGTTGTGGTCCTGGCGCCACACGTGCGAGGTGAGCAGGTAGTTGAGGGAGGCGATGGGCGCGCGCCAGGGCAGCTCCCGCGAGGTCTTCAGCCACTTGATGTGCTGGTTGACCATCGAGTCGACGATGTGCACGAACGCCTCGTAGGAGGAGAACAGCCCGTGCCGGCCGGTGAGGAGGTAGCCCTCCAGCCAGCCCTGGCAGAGGTGTTCGGAGAGGATCTCCATCACCCGGCCGTGCCGGTCGAGGTGCTCGTCGGTGTCGAGGGTGCCGGCCTGCCAGGCCTTGCCGCTGGCGTCGAACACGGCCTGCAGCCGGTTGGAGGCGGTCTCGTCCGGGCCCACGAGCCGGAAGTCCCGCCGGTCCGCGGTGTCCTTCATCACCTGTCCGAGGAGATCGCCGAGGATCCGGGTGGGCTCGTGCAGTGTGGTGCCGGGCTTGTCGACGGGGACGGCGAAGCCGTCGAGGGACGGCATCGGCAGTTCGCGCACCAGCAGCCCGCCGTTGGCGTACGGGGTGGCGCCGAGGCGCCGGGCGCCCTCGGGGACGCAGGCGAGGACGTCCGCGACGGGCCGGCCCGCGTCGTCGAACAGTTCCTCGGGCCGGTACGACTTCAGCCAGGCCTCCAGTTGCCGCAGGTGCTCGGGGTTGTCGCGGACGCCGGCGAGCGGCACCTGGTGGGAGCGCCAGGTTCCCTCGACGGGCTGTCCGTCCACCTCGGCGGGGCCGGTCCAGCCCTTCGGGGTGCGCAGCACGATCACGGGCCAGCGCACGCGCTCGGTCGCGCCGTCCTCGCGGGCGGCGCGCTGTGCCCCGGCGATGCGGTCCAGCGCGGTGTCCATGGCGTGCGCCATCGCGCGGTGGACGGCGGTCGGGTCGTCGCCGCTCACGTGGATCGGCTCGTGGCCGTAGCCGCGCAGCAGTGCGTCGAGTTCGGCCTCGGGCAGGCGGGCCAGGACCGTCGGGTTGGCGATCTTGTAACCGTTGAGGTGCAGGATCGGCAGGACGGCGCCGTCGTGGACCGGGTCGAGGAACTTGTTGGAGTGCCAGGACGCGGCCAGCGGCCCGGTCTCCGCCTCGCCGTCGCCGATCACGCAGGCGACCAGCAGGCCGGGGTTGTCGAGGGCGGCGCCGTAGGCGTGGGCGAGGGAGTATCCGAGTTCGCCGCCCTCGTGGAGGGAGCCGGGGACCTCGGGGGCCACGTGGCTGGGCACACCGCCGGGGAAGGAGAACTGCCGGAAGAGCCGCTCCATGCCCGCCGCGTCCCGGCCGACGTCCGGATACGTCTCGCTGTAGCTGCCCTCCAGCCAGGAGTTGGCCAGGACGGAGGGGCCGCCGTGGCCCGGCCCCCAGACGCACAGCGCGTCCAGTCCACGCCTCGCGATCACCCGGTTGAGGTGGGTGTACACCAGGTTCAGCCCGGGTGAGGTGCCCCAGTGTCCGAGCAGCCGCGGCTTGATGTGCCCGGGTTCGAGGGGCTCGGTCAGCAGCGGGTTCGCCAGCAGGTAGATCTGTCCCGCCGCCAGGTAGTTGGCGGCCCGCCAGTGGGCGTCCAGCGTGCGCAGTTCCTCGTCGCTCAGTACGGTCCGGGTGTCCAGGTCCTCGGGCATGGATGACTCCGTGGGGGGTCGACGTGGGTGGTCGGGCGGTGGCGGCGGGTGGGTGAACGGCGCACGTCGCGCTCCGCGTCGGGCGTCAGGACGGGGTACCAGTCTCGTGCGCTTCGACACCCCCCGCGCGCCCGGACAGCGGCATGTGGCGCAATCCGCGCGGGCGGACGAGGCGGCACGGACCGGAGCGGGTGACGGCGGCCGGGGCGACGCCTTCGTACCGCGCCCCCAGCGGTGCGTGCACCGTCGGCTTCGTCCCGGCCCGGGACCGGCGGCAGGGACCGCTGGTCCCGAACCGGCGCCGAACGGCCCCGCGCGGCGCCCGGGCAGGGCCGGGTGCCCTTCCCCCAGGGCCGTACGGCCCATGGCCCGGGACGCGGTGCCGCAGGAGGCTGGGAGCACAACACCAGTCCGTGACGTCGTCCGGGAGGCCCGCCGTGTTCGCTCCCCCGTCCCCCAGCATGCCGCGCGCCCTGCCCGCCGAGCACCGGGCGCGGCTCCTGCAGGCCGCCCACGAGGTGTCCTTCCCGCAAGGGACCCGGCTGTTCGAGGAGGGCGGCCGCGCGGACCGGTTCTGGGTGATCCGCACCGGTTCCGTCGACCTCGACATGCATGTGCCCGGCCGCCGGGCCGCCGTCATCGAACGTCTCGGGCACAACGAACTCGTGGGCTGGTCCTGGCTGTTCGCCCCGCACGTCTGGCACCTGGGCGCCGAGGCGGCCACTCCCGTACGGGCCCACGAGTTCGACGCCGCGGCCGTCCGCGCGCTGTGCCGGGACGACCCCGGGTTCGGACGGGACATCACCCGGTGGGTCGGCGATGTGCTCGCCCACCGGCTGCACGCCGCCCGGATCCGGTTGCTGGACCTGTACGGCCCGTACGGCGCCGGCAGCGGCGTCTGAGGACGGTGGCGCCGGCGGACCCGGCCGTCGCAGCGAGCCGTGGTGAGCAGTGAGCGAGGAACGAGGAGAGACCGTGCACGGTGTGCCGCACATCGTCGGTGACGTCATGACCCGGTCGGTGGCCTCCGTCGGACGGGAGACCGCCTTCCAGGAGATCGTCCGGCCGACGCGGGACCGGAGGGTGAGCACCCTGCCCGTGCTGGAGGGCGGGAACCTGGTCGTCGGCGTCGTCTTTGAGGCGGACCTGCTGCCCAAGGAGGAGTTCCGGGACAGCGATCCCGACCGGCGGACGCACCTGCGCCGCCTCCCGGACCTGTGGAAGGCGGGGGCGTTGAGCGCGGAGGAGCTGATGACCTCCCCGGCCGTCACGGTCCGGGCCGGCGTGACGCTCGCGGACGCCGCCGGCCTCACGGCCCGCCACCGGGTGAAGCGGCTGCCGGTGGTGGACGAACGGGGCGCGCTGGAGGGCGTGGTCAGCCGTGCCGACCTGCTCGAGGTGTTCCTGCGCGACGACGAGGACCTGGCCGAGCAGGTACGGCGCGAGGTGGTGGCGCATCTGTTCCCCGGGCCGGGATCAGCGGTGCGGGTGGAGGTGCGCGACGGTGTGGTCCGGCTGGTGGGCCGGGTCCGGGACACCGCGCGGGTGCCCGCGGCGGCCCGGCTGATCCGGGCCGTGGAGGGCGTCGTCGCCGTGGAGTTCGCACCGACAGGGGTACCGACCGGGGCGGGCCGGCGAGGACTTTGGCCCGGCCACCCCGCACGGTCCGTTGCGATGCGGCGGTCAGCCTCCCGGGCGCAGGGTCCAGACGACGGTCATCTCGCCGGTGACCGCCCCGTCCTCGCGGCGGATGGCGATCGACACCGGGAACTCGGGGCGACGGCCCGCGTCCAGTTCGGCCACGACCTCCGCGGCCGGGCGGCCGAGGGTCGCGGTGGCGGTGACGGGCCCCATCGCCAGCTTCTTGTAGGCGATCTCGGCGCGGACGGCCAGCGGCACGGCGCGCGAGAGCTGGTCCCCGAACGCGGCGAGCACGATCGCGCCGCTCGCCGACTCGCCGAGCGTGAACATCGCACCGGCGTGCGGCCCGCCCACGTGGTTGTGGTACTCGCCCTGGTCCGGCAGGGCCACCACGGCCCGCTCCGGTGTGGTCTCCAGGAACTGGAGGTTGAGGGTACGGGCCATGGGCACCGTGGCGGCGAGCATGTCGCCGATGGACATCTGGTCTGCGCTCATGCCCGTACGTTACCCGTGAGTAGCATCCGCTGGCCAGGTCCGGTGACGCCCGCCGCCCGCACCACCGTCCGCACGGCCGGGACCGGTCCGCCCGCCGCCCGCCGCCCGCGCGGCCCGCCGCGCCGCGTCCCTCCCGAGTTGCTACGTCCCCGTCAAAGGGCGGTGACCGAATCGTGTCCCGGGCACGGCTAGGGTTGCTGCCCATGTGGCCAGGACAGCAGC